>JBBSJY010000203.1:0-8547 GCA_038256845.1 Verrucomicrobiales bacterium
CCGACATCACCGCGATCACCACGACCAGCTCGATCAAGGTGAATGCGGACTTCTCTTGGAAGCGTGAAGCGGAGGACAACGGGATCACGATGAATGGATGCGGAGAAAATCCTACGGGTGCACGGATTGTGCCAACACGTAGTAAACACATTCTCCATCGTGCCGCAAGCTTCCTCGCTCAACCGTGTGGAGGTGACAGTCCCGCCACAACCGCTTCACCCTGCGATTCCGCCCGGAATGAGCGTATTTAGTTCGGGTGGAACCAGGCTTGGGATAAGCGTGCTCACCGTAAATGTCCCGGCGCTCAAAAAGCACCGGGAATCAAATTTAGCCAAACTCGATCAAAATGTTTCGTCGCTACGCCCCAGCAAGGAAACGGAGATGGATTCGAGAGGGACGGGATCCGATGGCCGAAACTCCCCCCACATCCGTGGTCGCCGCGGTGGCGATCGCGGAACATGACCCGTGGCGGGCTTGGGAAACGGCCGGCGGCGATCCCGCAGGGCTGCCCCCCAACGGAGGGGACATTGGCATCGATCTGCGGCAATTTTTCTACGCGTGGGCCGAACGTAATCCTGAGCAGGCCGTGCGGTTCCTCGATGAAGAACTCGGGGGAAAGGGAAGCTCCACGTGGGACATGCTGGCCGCCGCAGTCATGGACCGGGCTCCGGACCTCGGGTTCCGCATGCTGGAGTCTGTCGATGAAAACCGGCAGGTGGACGTGCTGATGCGATTCATCACTTCAGGTATCTATGAACGCTTCGAACCGTATGACTGGCCTGTCCGGGGGTATCGAATTCAATTCGATCACGGCCCCGTCCAGAGCTCGATTCTGGAGCGCTTGGACCGACTTGGAATGGGCGCGGAAAATGATCGCAAAGTGCGGCAGGCCCTGGCGATTCCGGGAAGGTAAACCTACGGTTCCTCCCTCGTCCGCCCTCTTCCCCGAAAGAATCCGTCCAGCACGCCCTCTGCCTCGCGGAGGATCTTTTCCCCCTCTCCCAAGATTTTCACGCCTTTCTCCACCGCCCGCGGCGAGGCCTCGTCCAACACCGCGCGGGTGAACTTGAGAGCGCGCTCGCCCGTTTCCGGGATCCGTTCGAACATCCGCATTCCCGCCGCCTTGACCAGCCGGTCCGTGATGTCCTCCTCGGGATCGTCGATCGTTCCGGAAATCCGGATCAATGCCCAGTGCAGCCCGCGTTCCCCCGCGATGAAAACCTCCGTCTCCGCCCCCGGAATCTCCGACAGCGTCCCCGGCGCCAACCCCAGCCGGAACAGTCCGTCCAGTTTCCGGTCGCGGACCACGATCCTGCCCTCCACCCGCATCAGCCCCTCGCTTGCCAGCACGAAATTCGTCAGCGCAACCTCCCCCTCGCTCCAGCGCCAATCCGTCCGCGCCTCGCTCAGCGTCAGGATGCGGAATCGGCGGGTGTCCGCGTAGGCCGCCAGCACGTCCAGGATCGGCAGCGCCGTCAGCACTCCCTTGTCCAGCCGCAGCGTCCCGGTCGCAATGGGTTCCGCGGACCGGCCGTCCAACGTGAAACCCGATGAAATTTCGCCCGTCAGCCGCTGCGACCAAGTCTCGTTCAGCAGCTCGTCGCACATGATTCCCGAGGCCGAGCCCTCCAGCGCGTATTGATCCGTCCGGCCGTTCCACTCCCCGGCCAAACCCAGCCGACCCTCACGCCAGGCACGTGCGTTTCCCTCCACCAGAAAAACCGATCCATCCTGATAGCGCAGCCGCGCGTCGGTCAGCCGGATCTCCGGCAGCCACTCCTGAGGCAAGCGGACGGATCCGCCGCTGACGTTCGCGGAGTAGACGTTCCGGAGACTTTCCCGGTCCACGCGCACGCTGATCCCCCGCGCGCTGGCCGGCCCCTTGTCGGTCATGGCATTCAGCGAAACATCGCGCACGTCCAAGCCATGGAGTTCCACCTCGCTGGGCAGCCATCCCGCCCGTTTGGCGTCGCCACTTTCCTGCGGGGACGGCTCATCCCGGTCCGGCGGATTTTCCTCCGAACTCCTCGCATCCACCGCCACTTCCAGGCGGCTCACATCGGTGCCGTGGAGTTCCCATGCGCCCCGCCGCACCCCGGCCAGGCTCACCTCGGTCCGCAACCCCTCCGCCCTCAGCTCCGTGACCACACCGTCCCCGGTCGCGCGGAATCCCTCGGTGCTCACCGCCAGCCCGTCCCAGCGGAACGGCGAAAACTCCCCGCTGACCTCCGCCGCCTCGCTCACCCGCGCCGAGAGCAACTTCCGGAACCCATCGCTGTGCAGGTAGCTCCGGAGAAATCCGTATCCCGCCGCGATTCCCACCACTGCCAGGACAAGTAGGACCAGCGCCACCCGGCCCCCGCGCCCGCCACTCCCGCCCCCCCTGCTTTTTCTCGATCGTCGGCTCATTCGCCGGGAAACCTACCGGCCACCGGCACCGCCGCAAGCTTATGAAATTATTGAAAACCCTCCCGACCAATCGCTTGGCAGCGGAAGAATTGTCGAGGGCAATGAAGGAGGACGGTGCACCTCACGGCAGCTCCCGGATCCGCAGCTTGCGGAATTGGATCGGCGAGCCCTCGCTCTCGAGACAGATGTATCCTTGTGCCGGATCACAGCCGGTCCCGCCGGAGACTTCCTCGCCATTCACCCACAGGCGCACCTCGCCGTTGATCGCCCGGATGTAATACTGGTTCCACTCGCCATGGCCGTTTGCGAGGTGCTTGCGGGGAAAACTGCGGCTGCCATCCGGCGAAAGCGGCGGAAATGGCGTCATCTCCACGCGCACCGCGAACACATCCCCGTTCGTCCCGAACCAGTCCGTGGCATTCCCCGCCTTTTCCATCATTTCCGTATAGCCGTGGTCGAGGATCTGAATCTCGATGCCATCCGGCAGACCCGGCTTTCCCGAATCCGTGAGCTTCCGGATCGATTCCGGCGTCGTCCACATGAAAACGCCGGAATTTCCGGCCGGCTTCTCATGCATCCACTCCACCACCATCTCCAGGTTCTTGTAGATCTTGGCCGTGCGGAGCACGCCCAGCGGCTCGCCGGTGCAGTGCAGCACCCCGTCCTTCCAGGTCCAGGTGTTCTCCGCGCCATTCACATTTGCGAAGTCCTCCGGTCCCAGCGCCCGCCAACCCGGAGCCTCATCGTCGATCGCCGCACGGGTCGCCTCCTCCCCTGCGGCGGCGGAAATGGCAAAAGCGGATAACGTCAGCAAGGCAAGTATGGGGCGCATGGTAAACGACTGAAACGCGGCCGCCCGCCGCACCCTATCATGCCTCACGCGGTGGCGGGGGCGTCGGGTCCGAGAAATCTGCGGAACTTGAAGATTTTTCTCCAAAGCCAGATGGCCGCGGCCGTGCAGAGGACGACGACGCCGATGAAGAGGAAGAACGCAATCATGGGAGAAAGGGCGATGAGGCCGAGGCCGCCTAGAACGAGGCCGTCCTCGGTGACGCTTGCCACGGAATTGGAGACGGGCTCCGGGGAGAGATTGAGAAAGGCGCGGAGGCCGGCTTTGGTGCCGTGGGTGGAAAGGGCGGCTCCGCCAGCGAGGAGAGTCGCGATGGTGACGGCGACCGGGTCGAGCTCGCCCAACGCGGCAAGGGCCAGGAAGATGGCACCGGCGGGGCGGATGAGGGTGTGGATGGAGTCCCAGGCGGAATCAAGCCACGGGATCTTGTCGGCGAAGAACTCGACGAGGAACAGGACGGCGGCGGTGCCGATGATCCATGGATTTCCCAGCGCGCCAAGGTGTTGGAAGGAACCGGCGAGATCGATCCAATGGAAACGGACCGCGAGACCGGCAACGAGGACCGTAAGGTAGAGATTCACGCCGGCGAGGGTGGCGAGCCCGAGGGCGACGCCGAGCTGGTCGATCAGATTCATGGCGGGAGGATGAGGTTGGGGCCTAGAGCGGTGGAGGGGACGGAATCTCCGGTGTCGCGGTGGAAGACCCGGTCCATACGGTCCAAATAACGGGAGAGGTCGTCGTTGCGGCGCGGAGGATTGTATTTGAGCTGGTCCTTGAGGCGGAGGAAGTCGTCGAAGGCGCCGCTGGTTTCGCGGGCGCGGGTGATCTCAAACCAATCGAGAAAGTCACGGGCGAGGTGGGCCTTGGCAATCATGATCGTACGGGTTTCATCCAGGGCGGAAAGACGGGGACCAAGGTCCGCGGATTTTCCGAGGGCGACATCGCCGAGGATGGCTTGGTAATCGACAAGGAGGGGGCGGTAGGAGGGGAAGCAGCGGTAGCTGAGCCGCACGAGGGCGTCCTGGGCGGGACGGACCGCAGCGGAAAGCTCGGCGGGGGGAAGGACGGGAAGAGCGGAACCGAGCGGAGTCTCGGTGATTGAACCTTCGGGAGATTTGAGGTGAAAGCGGAGTGCTTCGCCAAGCGCGGCCTCGGTCTGGGCGATGGTGAGGATCTCGCCGAGGTCGGGGGTGCCCTTGTTGGCCATCTGGAGGGCCCACCATTTGGCGAGGGAGGTTTCGGAGAGATTGAGTTCCGGGAAGTGCTTGCGGAGCAGAACGGGCATTTCGCCGGCGTAGGGGGGGACGTCGCGGAGGAATGCGCGGAAGGCCTCCTGGCCTTGGGGTTGCTCGAGGAGGGCCATGACAAGCGAACCGGACGAAACGCGGAACGCGGCGCGCATGGCGCCGTCCATTGCTTCGAGACGGGCCTCATCGATGGCGAAGAGCTGATCAAGGGTGTAAAGGCCGCCGCGTTTGTAGAGAACCTCGTAAAGGCGGCGGTCGCTGCTGCGTGCGTGCCAGTCGTGGGCTTCGAGGAGACCCTCCGCGAGCCACGGCGGGACGTGGAGAGGACTGTCGCTTTCAGAGGCCGGGAGCCCGCGCAGGCCGCGCTCGTAAAGGAGGGCGGTCAGGGTGGCGCGGCGGAATCGCTCGCGCTCGACACCACGGCTGAGGTGAACTCTCAGGCGGAGGTGATAGCCGGCTTCCGACGAGAGAAGTTCCATGGCGGCGGTCCGCGGCGGGAGCGGATCGCCGGGCTTTCCATGGAGGGTGACATTGACCGGGATTTTCCATCGCTCCGTCTCACCGGTGAGCTTGATCAGATCGTCGTTCGTTTCCTCCGCAAGGATCGCGACGGTCGCGCGGGAGGAACCGTCGCCGCCGGAAATACGGAACTGGCCCGAGCGGCTGGTGACGACTTCCGGTGCGGCAGGCGACTCCGGCGGCTCGATGATGATGGCGGGCCGGAGCGGAATCTCCTCTGCCGCGACGAGAGCGGCGAGGGCGAGCACAACGATCGGCGTGAGTTTCATGCTCGGTCAAAAGGTGCCCGGAAGCGCGGTCTCATCGCGGGTGGGTGGGCGGGGGTCGAGGACAAGGCGGTCCTCCTTGATGGTGATGCGGGACATTTCCTCGAAACCCAGCCGGATTTCCTCGGGAAAGCGGGCGGCGAGTTCCTTGAAGGACGGCATGACGAGAAGAAGGAATCCCTGCGGGACGACCAGTTGGCCGAAACGGCCGCCGCGGGTCGGCTGGGGCAGGTCTTCGTGGTAGGGGCCGCCGTGAAGGTGGACCTGCGTTTTGAGACCTTCCTCGCTCTCCATTTGCTCAATACTGACAAACATGGAGATGGTGTGGGGCTTTCCGAAAAGCGTGCGCTCCATGATGATCTCCGCGTGGCCGTCTTCGAGGCGGACACGGACACCGTCAAGAGTGGCATTTTCCTCCAGCCGGCCTCCTTGTTTCATAACGAGGACGTTGCGAAGCCAGCCGTTGATCTCGGTCTCGGTGAGTTCGAGCGGATAGCCGCGTTCGACCGAATTCGCCAGAACGGTGGTGAGATTGCGGGCCACGAGCCGATCGCCGGGGGCGTAACCGCCGATGTCGTCAAGGTCCTGCGGGAGGATGGTGAAATAGAGGGCCGCGCCAAGGCCCACCACTGTCACCAGAAGGAGCAGCGCGGCGAGTTTGGCGGTGCAGCCGCGGGATGGGGGTTTTGGGGCGTCGGCCATGGACGGATGGCTACCACGGGAGCGGGCGCATGGAAAGCCCGCGCTTGCGGAGCTAGTCGGCGGGTTTCGCGGCCGGGGCCGGCTTCGGGGACGAATCGGGTTTGGGAGCGGAATCGGATTTTCCCGAACCTTCGGATTTCCCGGAGCTGTCGGACTTGGGCGCGCTGTCGCCGGAGCCGCTTTCGGCCTTGGCACCGGCTTGGTAGGAGGACGAGCGATTGTCGGTTTTGTAAAAGCCGGAACCTTTGAAAATGATCCCGCTGCCGACCCCCAGCAGGCGTTTGACGGCGCCTTGGCATTCATCGGCGGGGCAATTCTCCAGCTTGGAATCGTTCATGCTTTGAAACACCTCGAAGCGTTTCCCGCATTCCTGACATTCATAATCGTAGTTTGGCATGGCTTTGGTGGAGTCTTCTACCACGCGGCGGCGGCGGCGCAACTCCCGCGTGAGGGCGTGGAGGGCGGCGCGACAGACGTTGTATCCTTGACCGAGAGGTCCGACCCATGCAGTTTCCGGCCTAATGAAATTATCAACATCGCTTAAAGGACTCGCGATCGCGCCGATCGCTCTGCTCGCCGTATCCTGCGGCCCGTCCGGACCACCCGCGGGAGCGGACTATCTGGCGGGGATCGGCGGCCCGATCCACCGCCCGACCTCCGGCATCGGCAATCACCCCGCCCCGGCGATCCCGGACGATGTCTCCTACTGGGATGGCGACGGTGTGACCGGCGCGCCGATGGTGAAGATCAGCCGCTCGCAGCAGAAGGCTTTCTTTTACAAGGGCGGCGTGCTGGTGGGCGTTTCCCGCATCTCCAGCGGCGACGAAGGCTACGCGACGCGCCCCGGAAATTTCAAAATCGTCCAGAAAAACAAGAACCACAAGAGCTCGATCTACGGCGTTTTCAAAGACAAGGTGACGGGCCGGGTGATCGACGACGACGTGGACATCCGGGTGAAAAAGATTCCGGCCGGCGCGATCTTCGTAAACGCCCCGATGCCGAATTTCATGCGTTTCGATGGTGGAATCGGGATGCACACCGGCTTCCTGCCGGGATATGCGGCGTCTCACGGCTGCGTGCGCATGCCCCACCACATGTCGGAGAAGTTCTTTGAGAACGTGGAAAACGGCACGCCGGTCATCGTCCAGTGACAGGCCCGCTGCCAGATCCGGCGGTGACGATCGAGGTGGGCCCCGAGGTGGTGGCAGGCTGGATCGGCCTGCCCAAAGACCAACGGCCGAAGCTCGTGGATTGCCGCGAGGAGGACGAGCTCGCGGTCTGCCGGATCGATGGAAACGAATGGGTGCCGCTGGGCGAGTTCCCCACTTCGGTCGGAATGCTCTCGGATGATGCGGACCGCGGAGTGGTGGTGTATTGCCATCACGGCATGCGTTCGCGCCGTGCGGCGGCGTTCCTGAGGGCGAACGGGATCGCGAATGCCTTTTCCATGACCGGGGGGATTGAAGCCTGGTCGCAGTTCATCGATCCGGCGGTGCCACGCTACTGACAAATCACGCCTGTTGATTTTCCGCACTCGCGGTTGGGACATCTCTCCCATCCCATCGTCCTTTCATCGCATCAGTCACCGCGGCCATACACGGCTGCGAAACGAGCGTCATTAAGGCGATCAAGCCTTCGAGGAGAACTATGCGGCGCTGCACGAAGCGCGCGAAATCCAACTCGTGGGCATGCCGGATGGCGGAGATGCTCCTCCGTCACAAACCGAAGTGGTGAAGGAATTGGAAGCCCGCGACCGGCAACTGCGGGCAATGATCAAGCGGATGACAAAGGGAGGGAACTAGCGCTCCTTTTCCTTCTCGTCAAGGAGCCTGAGTTTCAATTGTTGTAACAACGCTTGATCAGTTTCAAATTCTCTTTTGGCATCCACGTAGTCCTGAGCATCGAGGCCGCGTTTGAGGGCTTCTTCGCGGCTTCCATCCTTCATGGCCTTCACCCTCTTGAGGCGGTCGTTTGCAAGATCGAGCTGGGCCTGAAGTGTGGCGCGTAGGTTGACCACCCCTTCGTCAAGATCCCGCTTCATCTGATCCACCATCTGGGAAGTGGCTTTGATGGTTGGATGATCGTCACCCAAGCCTTTGGTCTTTTCCGCTTCCAACTGCCGCTTCGCTTCCAGATATTGTCGATGGAGGATTTTGGCGATGTTGTCCGGGACGTTGAGACCCGCTGCATAAACCATCAACTGTTCGCCGTTATACTTGAGCATTGATTGGATCTGGCTCTCCAACTGCATTTTTTGCTGTTCGAGTTGATTATAGGTCTGAAGGACGTTTCGGGCATTCCCGTCATCACTGCGGATCGAGGCCTGGCCGTTGTCGATGATGCCCATGGTGCGAACGATGGCGGAGAGCACCTTGCGCCCTTCCTCAACCTTGGCGGCTTGATCAGCGACCGCTTTTTCCAATTGATGCAGTTTCCCGGTAGCACTGGCTTCTTTTTTTGGCGCGAGGATCACGGCGGTGTCGTCCACGGTGTAGCGGAGATGGGTCTCATCGCAAATGTATTGGATCAGCCTCCCAAGCGGCACGTCGCGGAG
>JBBSJY010000204.1:0-8504 GCA_038256845.1 Verrucomicrobiales bacterium
CGGCAGGCAAAGTGACCGCCACCGCGTGGTGCGAGGCGGTCGTCCAGCGCATGCCTGACTTCGTGGACCAAACGAACGAGCCCCACGATACGGTTTCAGAACTGAATAAGACCAACGAGACCTTCGGCAGAAGATTCGGAGTCGTCTCATTCCGCTATCTGAGCCATTCCGAGCTGGAAGTCTGAGAGCTCCGCTTGCAATTTGAATCCATGACAACGTATTCGACCTCTGCCATCCGTCTGCCGCTCCTCGCTTTTTTAGCCGCCGTTCTATGCCAGTCGCTGGCCGCCATCCCTCTCCGGGTCCTCGCGTGGGATGACGAGGTGGCTGCCCGTAAGCTGTCGATCGTCCATGCGAAAGGGGCCAACCCGCTCGAAAACCTCCACCCGTTCACCCGTTCGGCGCCGATCAACGTGGTGATCGGGGAGGAGACTCCACCCCGACTTCAGGCATTGGATCGGCTGGACGAAAAGGGCGTCCCGGCGGTAACCCCGATCCAAGTCCCTGCCGGGATGAAATACCCGCTGCTGCTCCTGCTGCCCGACGCTAAATCCGCCACCGGGATCCGCACGATGGTTCTGGAGGATGATCCCACAAACTTCCGCTGGGGTACGATCCGGCTGATCAACTCGACAGGGAAGGAACTCATCTTCAAGTGGGAGAAAAAACTCGCCAAACTGCCCACGTCGTGGGCCCCGACAGAAGTCTCGCCCGGAGGCGATACGCGAAACATGGGGATCGGTCTATTCCTCCCCGAGAAACCCAATCCTCCGCTCTATTCCGCCGTGTGGGAACATCGGGAAGATGCTCGGAAACTGGTGTTCGTCGTTCCTGGAACCGACCCCACCCGTGGTCCGGTGGACTTCAAATTCATCATTGAGACGCAGGCCGATGCGGCGGCAGCAGCTCGCTGATTTTTCTGAAGGAACGGCTGATGCCACTCGAGGATATAGAATCCGGCGGATGGCAGGTGCTGCCCTCCTATCCCTTTCCCCATGGCATTTTCCGCGGTCCTCTTCGACTTTGACGGCGTCCTGGTGGATACGGAATGGGCGATCTACAATGCCTGGTACCGGACCTTTCTCGAACACGGCCATCCTCTCCCGCTTGAGCTCTACAACCGCTGCATCGGCTCGGATTTCGACACATGGTCGCCCAAAACTCACTTGGAGGACCTCACCGGAAGGTCGTTCGATTGGCACGATCTGGATGCCCGCCGCCAGGAAGAAATCCACTCAGCGCTCAGCGGCCAGGGCACCATGCCGGGCGTCACCGAGATTCTGCAGCAGCTCGGAGAGGCCGGCATTCCCCATGCTGTCGTTTCGAGCTCATCCCATCACTGGGTGGATGGCTGGCTTGAAAAACTCCGCCTCACCGACCGCTTTGATCAGGTTGTCTGCCGCGGCGACGCCCCCCGGATCAAACCCGCTCCGGACCTCTACCTCGAAGCGGCGCGGCGGCTGTCCATCCCGCCTGAAGATTGCCTGGTGATCGAAGATTCCCTCAACGGCATGAAGGCCGCGAAAGCCGCCGGAATGACGGTTTGGATCGTTCCGAACCGTGTGACCGCCTGCTTGGATTTTTCCCGGGCGGATGCGGTTTCCCCCTCCCTTGTGGAAGTCGCTGCCTCGCTTTAAAGTCCCTTCGGATGCCTCATCACATGGCCGATCGCCCGCCGCGTTTCCGGCTTCCACCGCGGGCCCGAGCGATTCCCCGAACCGCCCGTATCGAGCCGCAGCCCCGCGACCGTCATGAAAACATGGCCGTTGCGAACGTACAGCGTGATCCAGTCGCCCTCGCCCTTTTTCCCATAGTTGTAGTAGCCCTTCGAAGTCATCGAGCCCTTCAGCAGGCCCGCCTCCCGTAGGACGTAGGAGACGGTTCCGGAACAATCGTAGCCGGAATCGTTCTTGCGGGCATGCCCCCCTCCCCACTTGTAGGGCTTTCCCTGGAGCCGGTTTCCTGCGGCGATCGCCCTCACCACTTCCTTGGGCGCCCGCTTGGGCGCAAATGCCAATCCATTTTTCAAAAGGGCGGTCCGACCGGATTCGAACCGATAGGAAACCGGTTGCCGCGCTTTGACCTGATTGGAGCAGGAAACGAGAGCGCCGGAAAGCGGAGCCAAGGTCACGAGGACAAGCAAAAACTTTTTCACGGCGGCGACTCTCGCCAAGATACTTAAGATGTTCAAATCAAATTTCGGCCTCTCCCGCGAGAAACACAATCACCAGCGCCAAGGCCCTTGCGCGATGGCTCAAGCAGCCTTTCACCCCATCACCCAACTCCGCGAATGTCCTGTCATAGCCGTCCGGAACAAACAGCGGATCATAGCCAAAGCCCAGTTTGCCCCGCGGCCGATCCGCGATCCGACCTTCCACCGACCCCGTGAAATGCGCCCGCGCAACCCCATCGCGGGCGAGCACCATGGCGCATCGGAATCGGGCGCGACGATCTGCAATCCCCTCCAGCTCCGCGAGGAGCTTCAGATTGTTCTTGCCGTGGTTTCCCTCTTCCCCGCCGAAACTGGATGACCACACGCCCGGCCTGCCTCCCATCGCATCCACCTCCAGCCCCGAATCGTCGGAAAGCACCCAGCCCGACACGCAACGGGCGATGCCTTCCGCCTTGAGCGTCGCGTTTTCCAAAAACGTCGCTCCCGTTTCCGCAATCTCGGGAAATTCCGGAAAAGCCGTCGCATCCACCACCTCGAAGCGGTGGCCAATCATGCCCCGGATCTCCGATGTCTTGTGCGAATTCCGTGTCGCGACGATCAGGCGGGGCAGCGTTGGCATGACCTCTCGCTAGCGGCGGCCCGGGCGGTCTGCCAAGTTTTTTGAAATAATCATCCTCCCGGAAGCGCCTAGTAGGGATGAAAGCAATCACCTGGCTCGCTTCTGTAACCGTCGGCGCCATCGCCATCTCCGCTTCGGCGTTCGCATCCGCTCCCGAAGGCTGGTCCACCGATCTCGACGCCGCCTTGAAGACCGCGAAGGAGGAAAACAAGTCGGTCCTCGTCGAATTCACCGGTTCTGACTGGTGCCCGCCCTGCATCATGATGAAAAAGAACGTCTTCTCGAAGAAGGAGTTCGTCGAAGGGGCCGCGAAGAATTTCATTCTGGTCGAAATCGACATGCCCAAGGGCAACAAATCCGTCGCGGAAAAGAATCAGCCGTTGGTGGAGAAGTATGAGATCGAAGGATTTCCGACGGTCGTTCTCCTCGATTCCGAGGGAAAGGAATTCACTCGCTTTTTCGCTTCCGAACATCCGACGGTCGATGCCTTCCTCGCGCACTTGGATGCGAGCCTTGGGAAGAAGGATCTCGATTGAATCCCCCAGTCTCACCAACCCACACTATGAAACTACTCCTCAAATCCGTTGCCATCCTCGCGGCCTCCGCCTCCATTGCCTTCGCGGCCGAAGCACCGTGGACAGACGACCTCGCGGCCGCCAAGGCCCGCGCCAAAGAAGAAAACAAAGCCATTTTCACCTATTTCACCGGCTCCGACTGGTGCGGCTGGTGCATCAAGATGGAAAAGGAAGTCCTCACCAAGAAGGAATTCCTCGATTTCGCCAAAGACAACCTCGTGCTGTTGGAACTCGATTACCCCCGCAAACCGGAGAACATCGCAAAGCAGTCCGCCGAACTGCAGGCTCAGAACAAGGCGCTGGATGAGAAATTCAACATCGAGGGATTTCCCACCGCCTACCTCACCGATGCCGAAGGCGAGCCGCTGGGCGACAAGGAGGACTTCGCACTGCGGAAATATTTGGACAAGGGCCCTGCAGCCTACGTCGAGCACCTGAAAACCGCTCTGGCCGGCGAGTCGAAGCCCTGAGGCGGTCCGGCCCCTCGTTCTTTTCCCAACCGCTCCGCTTCACCTCGGGGCGGTTTTTTTACGGCCCGTCACTGGCTGCAAGACTGGCGGGAACCCTCCAGTAACCAACCGCCTCATGATGCGGCGGCTTCTTTCAGCCCCCGATCTGCCTGATCCTCGGCGACCGCGCGATCGAATACTTCGCGATCACGCTCCAGAACCTCGGCCATCCCCACGTTGAATTTCACGAAATGGATGGTCTCGATCACGGCACCGTCGCCGATGGAGCCTGCCTCCTGATCCCCCGGTTCATCGGCAAATTCGCCGGCTCCGCTCCCTGACCGGATCCGTTTGCTGGCGCGGGCGGCCCCTTTTCTCCTCGACACCTCCCCAATCCAGAATGGAGAACATTCCGCTGGGTCGTTTTCCCGGCAATCTGGTCCAACCCTTCTAACCCCGCGGAAATGAACCCCTTGGAACACCTCGACAAGATCACCGTCGCCGACGGCTACGAGGACCTCAATTTCTGCATCGAGAATGTTTTTTCCCCCGATGGAAAACACCTCTACGCCATCGCCTCCGGCAGGATCCTCGCTTTCGGAGTGGACGGCGGAAGTTTGCGCCACATCCAAACGTTCATGGATGAACCGGGGCCAGATGGCGCGCTGGGAAACGGCCGCGGAATCGCAGCCAGCCCGGATGGCAACTGGATCTCACCGCCAACGGATCGCATGCCGCCGGAAATCCCGCGCAGCCCGGTTGCGCCGGTCTCGCCTTCGATCCGGGCGGACGCTTCATCTTCGCGGCCGACGCAGGCTCTTCCAGCGTCGTCTCCTTTCGCACCGCCGCCCATTGATCGCCCCGACCCTTCTCCGACAACGAATCCTATGAACCCACCCCGCCCAATCACCGTCATCGCATGCTGCCTCGCCTCCGCGATCGCTGCACATGCCGAGCTCAAGCTCCCCGCCATCATCGGCGACAACATGGTCCTCCAACAGAAACAAGCCAACCCGATCTGGGGCTGGGACACCCCCGGCACCGAGGTCACCGTCACCTTCTCCGGCCAGTCCAAGACCGCGAAAGCCGGCGACGACGGCCGCTGGTCCGTCAGCCTCGATCCGTTGGACGCCAATGCCACCCCCGCCAACCTCAGCGTCAAGGGCAGCACTTCCAAGGAACTCGGAAACATCCTCATCGGAGAAGTCTGGGTCTGCTCGGGACAATCGAACATGGGCTGGCCGGTCTCCGCGTCATGGGACTACGACTTGGAGATCCTTTCCGCCAACCATCCGCAAATCCGGCTGATCAGCGTGCCGAATGTCGGCACCCAGGAGCTCCAGAACGATTTCAAGGGCCAATGGGACGAATGCAGCCCGAAAACCGTCGGCTCGTTCAGCGCGGTCGGCTATTTCTACGGTCGCCTCCTCCACCAGACGCTCGGCGTTCCGGTTGGACTGATCGACAACGCCTGGGGCGGATCCGCCGCCGAAGCATGGGTTCGGCGCGACCTCATCGAAGAGGACGACCGTTTCAAAAACGTCATGGACGAGTGGCGCAACCGAGAGGCCGGTTTCGATTTCGAGAAACTCCAAGCCGAGCACCAGGAGAAGATGAAAGCTTGGGAAGCGCGGCGCGACGAGGCGAAGGCCAACAACCAACCCGTCCCTCAGCAGCCTCAGGGTCCGCAAAACATCCTCGCCGGCAACCAGCGCCCCGGCAATCTCTACGCCGGCTGCCTGCACCCGGTCATCGGCTACGGCATCCGCGGGGCCATCTGGTACCAGGGCGAAAGCAACGCCAGCCGCGCCGATCAGTACAACGACCTGATGACGCTGCTCATCAGGAATTGGCGCGCCGATTGGAAGCAAGGCGACTTCCCCTTCTACTTCGTCCAGCTCGCCGACTTCATGGCGGAAAAACCCCATCCAGGCGACAGCGCTTGGGCCGCTCTCCGCGAAGCTCAGACCGAGACGATGAACACCGTCGAAAACACCGGCCAGGCGGTCATCATCGACATCGGCGAAGCCAATGATATCCACCCGCGCAACAAGCAGGATGTCGCCGACCGGCTCGCCCGCTGGGCCCTCGTCAAGGACTATGGTTTCGAAGGCATCCCCCACCGCAGCCCCGAGTTCAAATCGATGGAAATCGATGGAAACAAGGCCCTTGTCACCCTCGACCACATCGGCGGCGGCCTCCGTTCCTTCGACGTCAACGAACTCAAAGGCTTCGCCATCGCCGGCGAGGACGGCAAATGGGTCTGGGCCGATGCCAGGTTCGTTTCCGGAAATGAAAACCAGATAGAAGTGACCAGCAGCGAAGTTTCCGCGCCCACCGCCGTCCGCTACGCCTGGGCCGACAACCCCGTCGCAAACGTCCGCACTGTCGAAGGCCTCCCCCTCACTCCATTCCGCACCGACAAGGACTGACAAAACGTGGCGGCGGTTTCCAACCGCCATGCCCAAAAACACCCTGCTCACCTCAACGTTCACTGTGGGACGTTCGAAGGTCCAACCTCCAAACCCCGGCCACACTGGCCGGGGTTTTTCTTTTCAATCCAGAGCCCCCGCCCCAAAGTCCGCCCCCAATTTCCCGACCATGTCCGACGCCCGCAAACCCTTTCCCTTCCGCGATTTCGAGCCAAAATGGCAAGCCCGCTGGGAGCATGAAAAAACCTTCCGCACCCCCGGCCCCGGCGACGACGGCTTTGATTCATCGAAGCCGAAATACTACGTCCTCGACATGTTCCCCTACCCCAGCGGATCCGGCCTCCACGTCGGCCACCCCGAGGGCTACACCGCCACCGACATCATCGGCCGCTACAAGCGGATGACCGGCCACAACGTCCTCCACCCGATGGGCTACGACGCATTCGGCCTGCCCGCGGAAGAACATGCCCGCAAAACCGGCGAACACCCGGCCATCAACACCGCCAGGAACATCGAAAACTTCCGCCGCCAGCTCAAATCCCTCGGCTTCGCCTACGATTGGGACCGCGAGATCGCCACCACCGATCCGGAATACGTCCGCTGGACCCAGTGGATCTTTCTCCAACTATACTCATCGTACTTCGACGAAGCCGATAACAAGGCAAAGCCCGTGGCCGAACTCGAAGCGAAAGGCTGGACCCGCGACCGGATCGACGATGTCCGCCTCGCCTACGTCGCCGACACCCCGGTCTGGTGGTCGCCCGATCTCGGCACCGTCCTCGCCAACGAGGAAGTCGAGGAATGGAAAGCCAAGGGCCACACCGTCGAGCGCCGCCCGCTCCGCCAGTGGATGCTCCGCATCACCCGATACGCCCAGCGTCTCATCGACGAACTTGACACCCTCGACTGGCCCGATGGCATCAAGCTCCTCCAGAAAAACTGGATCGGCCGCAGCGAAGGAGCCCAAGTCCGATTTCAAATCTCAAATTTCAAATCTCAAATCGAAGTCTTCACCACCCGTCCCGACACACTCTTCGGCGCCACCTACATGGTCCTCGCCCCCGAGCATCCTCTGGTTTCGGAAATCACAACTCCCGACCTAAAAGAAACCGTCGTAGCCTATCAGAAAAGCATCGTCTCCAAGTCCGACATGGACCGCGGCGATCTCAACAAAGACAAATCCGGCGTCTTCACCGGCGCCTACGCCATCAACCCCGTCAACAACGAGCAGATCCCCATCTGGATCGCCGACTACGTCATGATGGGCTACGGCACCGGCGCCATCATGGCCGTCCCCGCCCACGACGAGCGGGACTTCGAGTTTGCCACCAAATTTAACCTGCCAATCGTCCAGGTTGTGCAAGACCCGCAAAAGGAAGAAGGGGGCACAGGCGTCTCGCCTGTTCTTCCTCCCAAGCTCTCCGCCCACCACTCCATTTCAAAATCTCGCCGCTACCTCCCTCACTGGCAACAAGACGGCTGCTACTACTTCCTCACTTGGCGGCTCGCCGACAGCCTCCCTGCAACGAAGTCGGATGAATTGAGGGAGAAAAGAGAGGCATGGTTACTCGCCCATCCCGAACCTCGCGACGAAGCACAACAGAAAGAATATCATTCCCTCTTCTCCGACAAGATCGAGCAATGGCTCGATCAAGGTGCGGGTCAATGCATTCTCAAAGACCCCTCGCTGCGAAA
Source organism: Verrucomicrobiales bacterium (assembly GCA_038256845.1). Lineage (GTDB taxonomy): Bacteria > Verrucomicrobiota > Verrucomicrobiia > Verrucomicrobiales > Akkermansiaceae > Luteolibacter. The sequence continues at coordinate 7,944 of JBBSJY010000204.1, forward strand.
GATCGTCGATGACGCACTCGCTCACTTTGACAGCAAGCGCTACGAATTGATCGCCTCGGCCGTGATGCCGAATCACGTCCACGCCATCATTCGTCTCTACCCAGAAGAAGATCTCTCGAAAGTGCTCCACTCGTGGAAAAGCTTCTCCGCCAGAGAAATCAATCGCGCTTCGGGCGGCGAGGGCAGCGTCTGGCAGGACGAGACGTTTGACCGAATCATCCGGTCTCAGGAGCATCTGGAAACTCTGATTGATTATGTGGAGGAAAATCCTGACAAGGCAGGGCTCACTTCCTCTGAAACCAGCGTCTGTATCAGAAGAACAGGCGAGACGCCTGTGCCACCTTCTCCCACCACCGACCCCGGCATCGCCATCAACTCCGGCTTCCTCGACGGCCTTCCCACCGCCGAGGCCAAAGCCAAGATGATCGACTGGCTCGAATCCAACCAACTCGGCAAGCGCCGCATCCAATACAAACTCCGCGACTGGCTTTTCTCCCGCCAGCGCTACTGGGGCGAACCCTTCCCGATCATCTGGAAAGACGGCAAACACGAGGCCATTTC
>JBBSJY010000205.1:0-8496 GCA_038256845.1 Verrucomicrobiales bacterium
CAATCCCTGTGAGTTGTCTTATGGTTTTCATGGGGTGACTCGGCGAGCAGATGCCACGCCTCGCCGCCCCGCAATTCCGCCACCGCGGCGCGAACCTCGCTGAAGTTGAGCGGGTCCCGAGGGCTCGATTGCCCGTCATCGCCCACCGCATTCTTTGTCTCCGCGGGTTAGGGTCGTGCATCATGCCCCTCCGATTTGCAAGTTGCCCCGCAGGCCTTTTCGCAACCATTTCTTCCCTTCTTGCGGCCAGTCCGTCGGCGAATTCGGCGCTATGTCGGTACCCACCGGGGCACGCAAATGGTGTGCCGCCCGCGACACCACCATCGCCTTGATGAGATTTTCGCCAACCTCCCCAATCTCTTTAGAAAGAAGGGGGCACAGGCATCTTGCCTGTTCTTAATCCTACCCACCCTCGGTACCTGATTGAGAAAAAATCCCACCCGGCGCGTAAGATCCCGCCATTTCCCGGTAATACTCTGCGGAACCCATGCCCGCAGATCCGAAAACTGCCGAGGAAACCCTCATCGGCCTGATCACCCGCCATCAGGGGGCTCTGCGCGCCTACATCTACTCCCTCCTTCCGGATCCGGCGCTGGTGGACGACATCCTGCAGGAAACCAACCTCGTCCTCTGGCGCAAAGCCGACGAATTCGACCCCGCCCGCCCGTTCATGCCCTGGGCCTGCCGCATCGGCCTTTTCCAAGTCAAGGCCGCCCGCCGGGACGCCGCCCGCGACCGCCACGTCTTCGATCCCGAACTCGTCGATCTTCTCGCCGCCGAGCCGTTGCCCACCGCCGAATCCACCTCCACACTCGACCGCGCCCTCCGGGACTGCCTCGCCGAACTCCCGCGGAAAAAGCGCGACCTCATCCTCCACCGCTACCACCCGGATTCCTCCGTCAACGAGATGGCCGAAACCCGCAGCCAGACGCCCGGTGCCCTCTCGCTCGAACTTCACCGCATCCGCCGCATCCTCGAAGCCTGCATCCAGGGGAAACTCAACGAAGCATCGCCATGAAACACGACTTCGACCCCGCCCGCCTCGACGCCCTCGTCCACCTCCTGCTCGACGGCGATCTCCCGCTGGAATCCTCCGGGGAACTCCGCACCATCCTCCACCACTCGCCCGAAGCGCGGAATCGTTACCGCCAAACCACCGCCATTCATTGCGCCCTCGTCCGCCACGCCCGCGCCCTCCGGGAAACGCCCGCTTTTATTTCGAACCCGTCACCCACCCGGGTCAATCGCCGCCACCCTCTTCTGTTCCTCGCAGCCGCCGCCTGCATCCTTTTCGCCCTGCTCCTGATTCCCCGGCAGCAGCACGCCGCGTCCATCGCCACCCTCTCCGGGTCCTCGTCCGCCCTCTGGGACAGCCACGCGATCCCAGATGGCCACCCCTTCGAGCCAGGCAGAATGATGAACCTGCTGGGCGGATTCGCGGAGATCACCTTCACCAGCGGCGTCCAGGTCGTCCTCCAAGGACCCTGCCGCTTTGAAATCAACGGCCCCGATGAAATGCGCGTCGTCCACGGCCGCGCCTCCGTGAAAGTGCCGCAATCCGCCGAGGGTTTCCAACTCGACACCCCAGGCGGGTGTTTCACCGACCTCGGCACCGAGTTCGGTGTCGCCGTCGGATCGTGTCCCGAAGGGGCCGTCGTCCTCACTGAGGTCTTCGACGGCGAAATTCAAATCCCGGAACAAAACTCGCGCCGACGCCTGAAATCCGGCGACTCCCTCGCCATCGTCCGCGACGCCGTCGGCACCCGCCTCATCCACAAGCTCGACAACTATCGCGTCGATCTCGGCGATTCCGCACGCACGCTTCCGGCCCCCCGCCGCCGCACCCCGTCCGATTCCAATCTTGCCCTCGGAAAGCCCGTGTTCGCACCCGCCTACTACTCGAAGCCACACGGCAGCCGCTTCCCGCCGGAGACACTCACGGACGGTCGCCTCAATGACAGCGGCACCCCCGGCGACTGGTCCTTCTGGCTCGCGCCAAACGGTGAATCGGGGGAGTTCACCGTTGACCTGTTAGATCATATGGAAATCGCCCGCATCGAGCTCCAGAACACCCGCAACCGAACCCACGGCGACCGCGGCCTGCGCGAGTTCGCCATCCTGATTTCCGACGACAACCGCAGCTTCCGGGAAATTCTAACAGACGAACTCGCGCCCGTCGGCCCCCCGCCTCCGCCCGGCCAGGATTTCGCTTTCGAGTCCATCAGCTTCGACCCCGTCACCGCCCGCTACGTCAAGATCATCGGCCTCAGCCACTATCGCCATCCCGATCGTCCCACGTCGGACGAAGACCACGGTGGCGGACTCAATGAAATCCGCATCTACGCCCAATGAACCCAGCCCGCCTATTTCTTGCCACGCTCTGCGCCGGAATCGCGCTCACCTCGTGCGATCGCGACAGCTTCGTCGTCACTTTCACTCCCGCTCCCGTCAAGGAAAAGCTGGCCGCCACCGCCCTTCCCGCCGCGGTCACATTCAACGCGCACATCCGCCCCATCTTCTCCGACAAATGTTTCGCCTGCCACGGCTTCGATTCCACCACCCGTGAGGCCGACCTTCGCCTCGATACCGAAGAAGGAGCCTACGCCGCCCTCTCCGGCACCACCGACCTGTTCGCCATCGTCCCCGGGAAATCCGCCGAAAGCGAAGTCTTCCGGCGCATCACCAGCAAAGACGAGGATGATATCATGCCGCCACCGGACTTTCATAAATCTCTCTCGGAGCGCGAGATTGAACTCATCACCGGATGGATCGATCAAGGCGCGGAGTACGAGGAACACTGGTCTTTCGCCGCTTTGAACAAACCCGAAGTCCCCTCTCCGTCTGAGTTCGCTTCCGAAGTGGCCAATCCCATCGACGCCTTTATCCTCACCAAACTCGAAAGCGAAAGCCTCACTCCTTCCCCTCTTGCCGAAAAGTCCACCCTCCTCCGCCGCCTCTCGCTCGATCTAACAGGACTTCCTCCCTCGCCCGGGGAACTCGCCGCATTCCTCGCCGACGACTCCCCGGAAGCCTACGCCAAACAAGTCGACCGCCTGCTTGCCTCCCCGCGCTATGGCGAGCGCATGGCCGTTCCATGGCTCGACGCCGTCCGCTTCGCCGACACCGTCGGCTACCACGGCGACCAGAATGTGCGGATTTTCCCTTACCGCGACTATGTCATCGACTCGTTCAATCAAAACAAACCCTTCGACCAGTTCACCACCGAACAACTCGCCGGTGATCTGCTAGATCGACCGACCGACGAGCAACTTGTCGCCACCGGATTCCTCCGCCTCAATCTCATGACCCGAGAAGGCGGAGCCCAGCCGAAGGAATATCTTGCCAAATCCATGGGCGACCGCGTCCGCGCCGTCGGCGCCGCATGGCTCGGCCTCACCACCGGCTGCGCCGAGTGCCACGACCACAAGTTCGATCCCGTCACCGCCAAGGATTTCTATTCTCTCGGAGCCTTCTTCGCCGATGTCCGCCAGTGGGGCGTCTATGCCGATTACGGATACACGCCGAACCCCGACCTCCGCGGCGTCAACAACGACTGGCCCTTCCCACCCGAAATCCAAACCCAAAGCAAGTCGATCAAAAAGCGCCTCACCAACCTCCAAGGTCAGGCCGTCGCCCTTCTTTCCGCTGAAAATCGGGAAATCCATAACTCCGCCGAATATCAAACCTGGCTGGAGCAGGCCACCGCCTTCACCCGTGAAAACCCCACCGGTTGGCAGGCTCTCACCCCAACCGAAGCAACCAGCGAAAAAGGAACCCCGAGCGAGATTCTCGATGACCACTCCATCCGCTTCACCGGCGAAGCTCGGAAGGATGAAAACGTTACACTCAATTTCTTCCTGCCGGAGATCAACATCCGATCCATTCGTCTCGAAGCTCTTCCCGATGAAGCCAACGCCGGAAAGGTCGGCCGCCAGCCGGATGGCAAATTCGCCGTCACTCCGGGTTTCTACATGGTCGGTTCGGAGAAATCCTCACCTGTCAAAATCGCCTGGAGCCAGGCCGACCGCCGCACCCCCCACCGCTATGAGCACGGTGACCACACACCGCTGTTAGAACCCGAGTGGCGCTCCGCTCCGGCCCTATGGGAAGAACCGCAGGATGCCGCATCCCACCCGCAGCACGCACTCTATCACTTCGCGGAAGCCGCAACCGTGCAACCCCGGCGCGTTCTCGAAATCACCCTCGCCAGTGCCGATATCGGGCGCGTCCGCTTCAGCATCACCCCATTCGGAGACGCAGTCCCCGGCGAGCCCGATGCCATCCGCAGCGCGCTCCGCACCGCCCTTTCCAACCCGGAACCCGACGCATCCCAGCAAGCCGAACTCACTGCCGCCTTTGTCCAAAGCACCACGGCGGATAGGTCTCTCACCGAAACTTACAAAAAGCTCCGTCAGGAAATCATCGCCTGCCGCGCGGGATACGCCCACTCCCTCGTCTCGCAGCCACTCCCCGGCGACCAGATCCTGCCCACCCACCTCCTCCCCCGCGGCGAGTGGATGAATCCCGCCGATCCCGTCCAACCCGCCGTCCCCGCCTTCCTCCCGCACGACTCTGTTAGAAAGGAGGCGGATCGCCTCACTCGCCTCGACCTTGCGAAATGGATCACCGCGGACGAGAACCCGCTCCCCGCCCGCCATTTCACCAACCGTCTATGGAAGCAATTCTTCGGCGCAGGACTTTCCAACGTCCTCGACGACCTCGGCAACCAGGGCGAGTGGCCGTCCCATCCGCTCCTGATCGACTGGCTCGCCAGCGAGTTTCGCGACTCAGGCTGGGATGTGAAACACATCGTCCGCCTCATCGTCACCAGCCGCACCTATCGGCAGCAATCCGCCGACCGTCCCGAACTTGCGGAAATCGATCCCGCCAACCGTCTCCTCGCCGAGCAGTCCGCCCGCCGCCTCGAAGCCGAGTTCATCCGCGACAACGCCCTCGCCATCTCAGGCCTCCTCAACGGAGATATCATTGGCGGCCCCAGCGCCAAGCCTTACCAACCGGCCGGATACTATGCCAATCTCAACTTCCCCCAGCGCGATTACCACGCCAGCACCGGCTCCGACCAATATCGCCGCGGCCTCTACATGCATTGGCAGCGCACATTCATGCACCCCATGCTCGCCGGTTTCGACGCGCCCAGCCGCGAGGAATGCTCCGCCGACCGCTTCCTCTCCAACAGCCCGCAACAAGCGCTCACCCTCCTCAACGATCCCTCGTTCGTCGAAGCCGCCCGCGCCTTCGCCGTCCGGATCGAACGCGAGAAGCCCGGCGCCACCGACAGTGAGAAAATCCGTCACGCTTTCATTACCGCCCTTTCACGCGAACCCCGCGCCGAAGAACTCCAATCTCTAACAAACTTTCTGGAGTCTCAGAGGGAAAACTACTCAAACAAACCCGAAGAGGCCAAAGCCCTCCTCGCCACCGGCTTTTCTCCGCCCACGATCAGCGACGACGCCGCCAACCTCGCCGCGTGGACGCATGTCTGCCGCGTCCTTCTCAACCTTCACGAAACCATCACCCGTTTCTAAACCGCCATGGATCCGCAACTTCTCCAACATCTCCGTTCGTCCCAACTTGGCTGGAACCGCCGCACCTTCCTCCAGCGGAGTTTCGCCGGCCTCGGCGGCCTTGCCCTGTCCAACCTCTTCGGAGCCCGTCCGGACAGCGCCAATCTTCCTTTTATCCATGCGCAGGGCGGCCTCCACTTTCCCGCCCGCGCCAAACGCGTCGTCCACCTCTGCATGGCCGGCGGTCCGTCCCACCTGGAATCGTTCGATCCCAAGCCGCAGCTCGATGCCCTCAACGGCCAGCCTTTCCCGGAATCGTTTACCGCCGGCCAACAACTCGCCCAGCTACAGGGTTCCAAACTCATCGCCCGAGGCTCATTCACGAAGTTTAAGAAATGGGGGAACAGCGGAATCGAAATTTCCGAACTCTTCCCACACATCGGCTCCATCGCCGATGAGATCTGTGTCGTCCGCTCGATGGTGACCGAGCAGATCAACCACGACCCCGCGCACGCCTTCATGAACAGCGGCTCGATTCTCAAAGGCCGCCCCAGCATGGGTTCATGGCTGCTTTACGGGCTCGGCGCGGAAAGTCAGGAGCTGCCCGGGTATGTGGTGATGGTTTCCAACGGCCCCGGCGCGGATCAACCGATTTCCGCCCGCCAGTGGAGCGCCGGCTTCCTTCCGAGCAAGTTTCAGGGCGTCCAGTTCCAAAGCCAAGGCAATGCCGTCCACTATGTCGGCAGCCCCGACGGAGTCTGCCAGTCCACCCAGCGCCAGGTCATCGACGAAATCAGCCGGCTTAATTCCGGCCTCCGCGATCACCACACCGATCCGGAGATCGATACCCGTATCTCGCAGTATGAAATGGCTTTCCGCATGCAATCTTCCGTACCGGAACTCACCGACATGCGCGAGGAACCGAAACACATCCTCGATGCTTACGGGGTGAAAGAGCCCGGCGACGGCTCCTTCGCCAGCAACTGCCTCCTCGCCCGGCGCATGCTCGAACGCGGCGTCCGCTTCGTGCAGCTCTACCACCGCGGCTGGGACCACCACGGAGATATCGAAAACAAGATGCCAGCCGCCGCCAAGCTGACCGACCAAGCCTCCGCAGCGCTGGTCCTGGACCTGAAGCAGCGCGGATTGTTAGAGGATACGTTGGTCATCTGGGGTGGTGAGTTCGGCCGCACCCCCATGGGCCAAGGCAGCGGCCGCGACCACCACATCAAAGGCTTCAGCCTCTGGATGGCCGGAGCTGGAATCAAGCCCGGCATGGTCCACGGCGCCACCGACGACCTCGGCTACGCCTCGGTCCAAGACATCGTCCACGTCCGCGACCTCCACGCAACTCTCCTCCACCAGTTCGGCATCGACCACGCCCGCTTCTCCACCAAGTTCCAAGGCCTCGACTACAAGCTGACAGGCGTCGAGCCCGCAAAGGTTGTTTCCAAAATCCTCGCGTAGCGTCCCCATGGAGTGCGGTGGCAGAGCGAAGCGGCGACACCGCTTTGGATTCACGCCAAGGCCATGTTATATCCCAAGACAACGAAATGCAGATTGATCCGGCCCAGCGACAGGGCCCACCCTCGGTCTCCCGACAGTCCCGGCAAGTCCAGCAGATGGAATCCCGCCGATCCTGAACAAAAACGCTGCTGATCAACTGGGGTGATGAAACCGCGAATCGACGCCGAAGCTCACGACGCCGGGACGCTTGCAGTTGCCGAAACCCGCACCGCAACCTCGTCCCCCTTGCTCAGCGCCAATTCCTCAAGCTGTTTCCTCGACAACTCGACATCCAGAAACTGCCCGTCGTTCAGCCGCAAAGTGAGCGTCGCAACCGGCCCGGCGGAGAACAGGTGCTGTACCTTACCCAGCGAATCCGTCGCCGGATCATATTCGGCTGCAAACACGACCTCAATTTCATGTGGGCGGACATAGCGGAACCCACCGGAGGGGCCAGCCAGCTTGTTGACGTTCCCGAGGAATTCGTAAACGAACGGGCTGCGAGGTTCATCGTAGATGGCTTGCGGCGCACCCACCTGTTCGACGCGGGCGTTGCGCATCACCACCACCTCGTCCGCCAGCTCCAGCGCCTCTTCCTGGTCGTGAGTGACGAAGATGGTCGTCACTCCGATCGAATCATGAAACTGCCGCAACCAGCGCCGGAGATCTTTCCGGACCTTTGCGTCGAGCGCACCGAACGGCTCATCTAACAACAGCACCTTGGGATTCATACCCGATCCCGAGGGAGTAGGAGATGCCGCCGTTGAGGTCCCCGTACTCGCGATCGCCCCACGACCCGGTCCCCCCGGTGCTGGAGGGAGTGTCGTTCGCATAGACACCCGCACGCCATGTGAATGCGTCGGCGGACCCTTCCACTGTCAGCGCGGTAGCCCGGTTGATGTTGAGCTGGTTGAAGATCTGCGACCGCTCGAATGTCGGCTGGGTGTTGGTTGATTCGAGCCAGTCGTACTGGCCGATCAACGGTTTGGTTTTGCCGCCGGTAATGCTGATCGCCTTTGTCGGCTTCCACCTGACATAGGCATCCACCAATCCGTCATGGAGATCACGGAATCCGTCATTGCTTTGGAAGTCCACGCGGAGCTCGATTTGCTTGTTGAAAAGTTTCGCATCAAACCCCAGCCGCGAGCGGCGGTCTTCCCATCCACTGTCTGTGCCGGTATCGGCATCCACGTGATGATACTGGCCTTGGTAGCGGCCGCGGAGCTTGAACTCCTTCCCGTTGCGAACTGGAACTTATCGAAGCCGTTTGCTCGGACCTCGGAAGGAAAAGCGCCACCGCCCTCTCCGACCTTAGCCACAAGGAGCCGGCTTGGCATTATGCCGAAATGAGACAAAAGTTATCGCCGGACCTGATGGCTTACGGAGTGGCAGAGAGCTCTGAAGGCCTTTGATCATGGAGGTCCGGTTCCACTGCTCCAAACGGGCGAGGTCATCGGGCAAAAAG
>JBBSJY010000206.1:0-8406 GCA_038256845.1 Verrucomicrobiales bacterium
CCGATGCCACCGTCATTCCTTCCGGCAGAACCACCGCGGCGCTCGCGTCATCGATCGGAAACGCCCACTCATTTCCCGTCACATTCCAGAAGAGCTCATCGTGTTCATCGAAAAACGCCGGCTGCCCGCCTGTGCGGTAGTGCAGCGCGTAGGTATGTTCACCCGGCTCAAGCACCCTCTCCGGGTTGCCGATCTTCACCCGCGTCCCCGCTTGATGGGCTTCCTCATGATACGGTTCCGCCATTCCGTTCCGCGTCACCGCCTTCACTTCGAAAGGCCGCTTCTCCTGCAACCCCCATTTCCCCTGATAGAGCTGGGGAAAATCACGGAAAATACCGCGCCGGATCTCCTCGCCCTCCGCCCGCACACGAATCGTTTCGGTCACTTCCAGCATGCCGTCGCGCGCCACCTCGATCCGCGAGTGATACGACAGAATCCGCTCCTCGCCACAAGCCATGGCAGCCAGCAGAATCCACAGGAAGACAAGGTGCGTTTTCATGGGCGGTCAGCGATCACCACGGGCTCGCGCAATTGCCGCGCCAGATCGGGCGCGAGGCGATCGCTGGCTTGCTCTACTTCGAAAAATGCCGCGGTTCTGAAGCCGGCGAGACCTGCCACCAGGTTCGATGGAAAGCTTTCCACCACGTTGTTCAGGTCGCGGGCGGAACCGTTGTAATAGCGCCGCGCGTATTGGAGTTGGTCTTCCACCGCGACCAGTTCCCGCATCAGATCGAGGAACCGCGCGCTCGCCTTCAGCTCGGGAAAATCTTCGGCCACGGCAATCAGCCGGCCGAGGTCACGGCCCAGCAGCGTTTCCGGTCCGCTGGCGCTGGCAGCATCGGTCGCCGCTCCCGCTTCCGCGCGCTCCCTGACAACGGCTTCCAGCAGATCGCGCTCATGCGACTGATAGGCGCTCACACACTCGACAAGGGACGGCACGAGATCATGACGCCGCTTCAATTGCACGTCGATGCCGCTCCAACCCTCGCGCAACTGGTTGCGTGCCCGGACCAGCCGGTTGAAAGCACTCACCGCTCCGAGGCCCAACAAGATGATGAGAACGGCGAAAATGAGGAGGGCTAACAGCCCTGTTCGACCAATCGGCATACCTGCATTGCTAGCAAACCCATCCACCCGCGGGCAACCGAAACCACATCACAAGGCCCGGATGTCGCCCCATTTCCGTCTGTCTCGTTTGCGCCCGAAGACGTTGGAAGGCCAGTTCGGAAGCTGTGCGCCGACGACAACCATCCGAAACCCCGCCTTGCCTGCATGACCCTTTCGAGTCACCCGTTCAGGTGAATGCCGTCCGGGTTCGGTTCTTGCTTCCGCCCGCCACGGTCGCATCCTCCCGGCATGTCAGTCTCCTGCGGCATCCGGCTCCTCCTGATCGACGATCATGCGATCGTGAGGATGGGGCTGGCGTCCATGCTGGAGGCCGCTTCCGACGATTTCAAAGTAATCGCGCAGGGGGACGGGGGGGACAAGGCCGTGGACCTGATCCGCCGGCATCAGCCGGATGTGACGCTGCTGGACATCAGGATGCCCCGGATCAGCGGCATTGAAGCGCTACAGGAAATCCGCGCCGAGTTTCCCGACGCCAGGGTCCTGATGCTGAGCACTTCGAACCTGGAGGAAGACTTCGTCCAGGCGCTTGATGCGGGCGCCGCCGGATACCTGGTGAAAACGGCACAACCCGAAGAACTGATCGAGGCCATCCGCACGGTTCAAAAAGGCGGGCGATACCTTCCGGAATCCATCGCCGCCCGCCTGGCGGCGAGACCACAGCGGCGGACCTTCACCACCCGGGAACTCGAAGTGCTCGATCTATTGAGGCGTGGCATGACGAACAAGGATATCGGCCTCGCGCTCGGCCTCAGTGAAAACACCGCCAAGACGCACGTAAAGGGGCTCTTGCACAAGCTTGAGGCCGCGGACCGGGCCGAAGCCGTCGCCCGCGCCTATGAGCGCGGGCTGCTCCGCGTGCAGGACACCATCTGACCGATCTGGCGGATCGTCGGGACACGGGAGGTCGGACTTTTCACGTTCCCGCAACCCCGCCGAAGTCCGGACCGCGCCTCACCCGATCAGGTGACCCCATCAGGGGATATACAATGTCCATCCATATTTCCATTATGGGACGTTGATTCATCGGCCGGAGCCCGGCGCGGCCGCTCGCGAAACAATAAAACCCATACTTTCCATGAACTCCAAAGGTCACATGAATCATGAAGCTCGCGGCTTCGCACTCGTTGTCACTCTCAGCCTGATGATCCTGCTGCTTGTGATGGCGGTCGGATTGCTCACCCTCAGTTCGATCTCCCTCCGTTCCAGTGCCAGCGAAACCGCCATGGCCACAGCGCGGGCAAACGCTCGGATGGCGATGATCGTTGCCATCGGCCAGCTCCAGAAGGCCGCCGGACCGGACCGCGTGGTCACCGGCACCGCAACACTCGGACACTCCAACGACATCGCAAATCCTGCTTGGACCGGCGTTTGGAGCAGCGAAACCGATGACTCATCCCCTATTTGGTTGGTCAGCGGAACGGATCCGGATCCTGCCACCCCGTTGGATTCGAAAAATTCGGCGCTGCTTTCTCCAGCCGCCGCGAACCAGGATCCTGCCAGTGCGGCTGGCGAGGACCTGCGTGCTCCATGGGTCGAGATTCCCGGCCGGGCCAACGGCCGCTACGCCTACTGGGTCGGCGACGAAGGCGTCAAAGCCAAGGTGGACATCGCGCGCCCCATCGGGAAAGCCGCCAACGAGCGTGAGCGCTTCGTGAGAGCCGGGAGCCCCCAGGAACCCGGCCTCGCCTATATCAACAAAACCGTCTGGGCCGGATTCGAGCCGGGCGGAGACATCGACAAGCTCGGCCTGATCAGTATGGGCACCGCCGCACTTGCCGCAACGCCCGATGGCCAGCTTACCCGTGACGAGCTTCCGCGGCACTACCTTCACGACCTTACCACAGGCGGCTACGGACTGCCGGTCGATGTTAGAAACGGCGGAATGAAAGCCGACCTTTCGCTCGTGTTCGACCGCTCACAGCAATCCAAACCATTTGTATCAAACTTTCTCGGAGCCAGGCCGGTTCGGAAAAACCTCCAATCGAGCATCATCACCGGATTCCCGGCCATCCATGACCCTGCCAGATTCTATCTCTCCGACCGGATCCGCGACAACGTGACCACCGGAACCGGTCCGAACTGGGGCATCCTCTACAACTATGCCCGGCTTTGGGAAAACGTCTCGGGAAACCAGATTCCACTCACCGGCATGGATCCCCGTGTGGACTCCGACCTCGTCCAAACCAAATGGGCTCCCTATGTGAGCGCGGGCAACAGGGTGCAATACGCATCGGACACCCAGCATCAGAACACCAGCGTCGCACCGGTCGTTTCAGTAATGCAGATGGGCTTCTATCTGGGGGCGGGCGGCCCCCAGGATTACACGCTGGCCAACGGCCGGAAGGAAAAGCGCTATCAGGCGGAACTCCATATCAAGCCGATCGTCGGATTATGGAATCCATACAACGTCGCCATCAAAAGCACCGCATACAAGATCGACTGGGCCATCCTGCCATACTTCCGGTTCGATTATCAAAAGCCAGTGGGAAACTCCTTCCCCACGGGATCGGGAAACGTCACCGAAATCTGGCTGCGGGATTACTGGGTGAACAAAAAAGGCAATAACATCCCGAGCGATGGCGACCAAGGAGGATCCTATGTCCAGCTTGTCACGGATCCCGTCGATTTCCAGCCCGGGGAATTCCGTCTCTTCTCCGTGGCGGCGAATCCCCAGATAGGCGCGAGCAACAGGCTGGTGCCCACCCTCGATGTCAGAGGGACTTTCAAGGTCAACATCCTGCGATCCACCTCGAAGGGATCCGAGCCGCTGGACCAGAAAGATAAGCCTCTGCTCATCCCGGAGGGACACTTTGCCTGGTTCGGCGATGTATATCTCCAGGACACCCACTGGGATGGCAACATTGCGGGCTCCGGAATGGAGAGTGGCACCCGCCGCCACTTCCAGAACAAATATGGAAAGTCCCTCGATAGGGAGGCATCCAGCAGTTGGCTGACGCTCAAGGCGCTCGGCAACGGTGGCGACAACCATCTGCAGCGCTTCACCAACCTGTGGAACGGAGGGAAAGATGAGACCAGCAAGCGGCCGTTCATGCCCGAACCGATCGTCACCGCCCGCAACCGCCTCACCGTAAGCGGCGCCAGCGGGAAGATCCCCCACCCCATCGAGAAGCTGGCGGCCGGCGACCGGGGACACATCGGAACCTGGCGATTCTACACCCGCACGCCGACCGAGGGAGAGGAAGCGAACCAAGGACTGCGCGGATGGGTGGACAGCAACCCGCGCGTGACCGCCTCCAATCTCCGCTTCGATGGTTCACGATCCACAAACTCCGCCAGAGAAGGATGGAACTCGGTGTCAAACCTGATGCCCGGCGCCCACCGCACGAAAGCCATGGCCGGAGATGTGGGAGACGGCCAGCATGGCGACCGCGGATTGGTCGCGGAAGGGGCATTCATGAGCAGCGCGATCCCCGAGGGCAACACGGACCGGCCCGGGCGGTGGCAGGGCTTCGGGGGAGCAGGCAGCACCGCGGGCACGGGTTTCACTCATGTAATCGCCTACGACATCCCCAGGGCGCCACTCGCATCAGTCGGTCAATTCCAGCATGCGCAACTCTCCCGTTATAACTTCGAACCTGGCTTCGTGGTCGGGAATTCCTATGCGAACCCGCGCATCCCGCTCAAATCGACATTCGTTCCTGACTTCGCGGCACAAGGATTTGAGATCGTCGATATCTCACATGAAGTAAACAGCCGGATCTGGGATGCCGTCTTTTTCTCCACCCTCTCTCCAGATTACAAAACAACCGGGAACTCGGCAGGAAATTACAACACCGCATTCAACTTCAAGAATCTCGTTTCCGGTGCGGCCGCACTGCCGAATCCCCGTATGAAATTCATGCCATTACCCGAAGACAGCTCACTCAATGCCATCATCGAAGGCGGCGGCGACCGCGCGCCCCATGCGATGGCTTCACGGATCCGCGTGGATGGCGGCTTCAACGTCAACTCCACGTCGCAAACGGCTTGGAAAGCCATTCTGTCGACCATGGATGGTGCGGAGCTACCCGTGATCAATCCCACATCTCCCGCATCGGCCGCATCTTGGAACCGGCCCGAGGGAATCCGCTTCAACCGCTTCAGCCCCACCATCGTCGACGCCCCCTACAACAAAGGTGACGGCCGCACCGAGGCCTTCTGGCAGGGTTGGCGCCGTCTCTCCGAGGACGAGCTCGACAGCCTTGCGGCGCAGATTGTCGTCGAGATCCGCCAAAGAGGACCTTTTCGAAGCTTTGCGGATTTCGTGAACCGGGATCCACAAAGCCAGCGAATCACTCACCAAAGGAAAGGAGCGCTACAATCGGCGCTCGACCAGGTCGTCAATATTCCCGCCGCCATACCTACAGATGTAGCATTGCCGGCGGCAAACCCTGTCGGTGCTGCTTTCTCAAAACCGATCGCAGGAGAGAATCAATCCGTAGGGCACGCCGGCTACCTTCTGCAGGGCGACCTGCTCCAGTCCCTCGCACCCATTCTCCAGGTTCGTTCCGATTACTTCCGGGTCCGGACCTGCGGTCAAGCGCTCGACGCTTCCGGCAAAGTGCTCGCCACCGCGTGGTGTGAGGCATTCGTCCAGCGTTCCCCACAATACATGGATCTCTTGGACAAGCCGGAGATCGGGCCGCACGATCTGAAGTCCGATATCAACCGAACCTTCGGCCGGACCTTTCGACCGGTCTCCTTCCGCTGGTTGTCCCCAGCCGAATTGAAATCATAAAATCCCACCATGATATGATCCGCATTCTGGCATCACTTATCTTCGCGCTCGCAACCCGCGTGCCCGCGCAAGCGCCGCCCACCATTTCCACCCGCATTCTGACCTACGCTCCGGCGGGACTGCCGGACGGCATGACAGCTTGTTTCCGCAATGGCAAGGAACTTGAACTTTTCCGCGCTTCGGCCGGAACATTGGGCCTCCCGTTGCTATACACGGGCCCTGATCCATTGATCCTTTATCCTGGCAAGGAGGATTTCATCCCAAATCCCGGGGGCGGGCCACCACCCGCTCCCCTCGCCGCAATCGACCTCCCGGACGACGCCGACATGATTCTGATCCTCTGCACCCGCAGCGAGACGGACAAAGTCGCATTCGCCGCCTACGACATCTCAAGCGGAAACCTCAAATCCGGCGAATATCTCATTTTCAATTTTTCCCGCTCTTCCGTATCTCTCGTTCTCGGGGAACAGCGTGTCGGACTGAGGCCGCGGGGGCACACGACCGTCCGGGACGGGAAGTGGCGGGACGAGACGCTGGCACTTCCACTCAAGATCGCGATACTCGAAAACGAGAAACCCAAGCTGGTATACTCAAACTTCTGGGAACATTACCCGCAGCGGAGGAATCTGATGTTTCTCTTCAACGGACGGCACCCGTCGCAGCCCGTCACATTTGTCGCATTCAATGCGGAACCCCCGCCACCCGCAACCCACGCCAGTCCGTGACGGCGATCGGCCGGGCCACCCATTCGGGTGAACCGTTCGGAGGATGGCAGGGAATCCGAGTTCCTGCCAATCTGCCTCCGCTGGATGCCGCCGGGTAGCCCTCGAATCCACAACAAACCCACCGAAATGAACTGCAAAACCCTCTATCAACTCCTGTTCCATCATTACCGCCGCGGCTCCGTCGCAAGCCTGATCGGCGGGTCATTGGCCGTTATCGCCTCTTTCCCGTCCGCGCAGGCCCAAACCTTCGAGGTGCAGGATATTTCCAGTTTCTTCGCCACGATCGATCCTCCGGAGGCGGGGCCTCAAAACACGGCAGGCAATGCCCGTGACATTAGCTTTACTCCTGATAACGCCACTCCCAAGGACGTCGTCGAATCGGTGCCCGGCTTCAAAGTGATCCGCGATTTCGCCGCCGCTGGCAACCAATTGCTGAATACCACGTGGATCCTCAACGCCGCCGACTCGAGCTTCACCCCCGATCTGACCCTCTCATATTTCATCGGTCCAAATCCGGAGGACGCACTAGCAAACACATCGTTCCAATTTCCATCCAATACAAACTTTCAAACATCTCTTGGCAGCGGCGTCCGCCTGCACGGGCTGAACCACAACTCGGAAGTCGGCCTGAGGATCGAAGCCGGGGAGTGGGACTCGTCCGCAAACAGTTTCACACGCGGAGGAGTCTCCGCATTGGCATTCACGGTGGTGGGGCCCATCGGCCGCGCACTGAACGACACGGTGTTCGTAAGTTACTATGATATAAACGACCTGCTTCTGAGTTCTCAGGAGATTGTCTCGGCGGTCGATGGCGCGGGATACACCGGATTTCATGTGACATCAGGGGCACTCATCGGCTATGCCACCGTGCAGTTCAAGGGCGATACCGCCGGCACCGTTGCGATCCTCGCGATCGATGACATTGGCTTTGCCCCGGACTCCGCGTTGGTTCCTCCAGCCGTGAAGTGGCGGGTGGGGAACGGCGATTGGAACACCACCAACAACAACTGGCAGCCGCTCGCGGGCGGAGCTCCGACCGTTTATACCGAAGGTGCGGCGGTCACTTTCGATGACACCTCGACCGGCACGAGCCCCATCTCAATCAACATGGTGAATATCCGCACCCCGGGAGGCGTCACCGTGGACTCGGCGAAAACCTACCGCTTCGTCGATCAAGGAGGCGAAATTGACGGGAACACCACTCTTACGAAGTCAGGTGACGGAGCGCTCGTTATTGAAACCAACAACCCCTTCACCGGCTCAACGATGATCGAGGGCGGCGAGTTGAGGATAGCGGCTCCCTCCGCTCTCCAGAACTCGGTCGTGACCATGTCCGGCGGCTCCCTGGTATTTGACACATCCGCCGGACCGGCGATCACGCTTGGTGGCATCTCCGCAACCTCGCCGGGGTTCGGCTTCGACATAGCGCTCCAGAACAACGCCACGACCCCCGCACCCGTTGAACTCACCATTTTCAACCCGTCAACCTACTCCGGAATCCTCAGCGGGCCGGGCTCGCTGATCAAGGATGGGGCTGGCACCTTCGGCATCTCCCAGGAAAACACTTATGAAGGCGACACCACCCTGCGAGGCACCGGGGCGATCCGGATCAGCAATGGCGCGGCGTTGGGAACGACCGGAACCTTGCATCTCCAATCGTCACAGATGGCGGCGGGAGTCCCGGTCCTGGAGTTGAACGGTGGAATTGAATTTTCCCGGCCCATCGTCTTCGATTCCGTCCTCGGAAGATCCCATATCTCTTCCACCGGCGGCGCGAATACCTTGAGTTCGCCATTCGCCGTCGAGTTTGGCGGC
>JBBSJY010000207.1:0-8309 GCA_038256845.1 Verrucomicrobiales bacterium
CTACCCGAACTCGACTTTTGACATGTCCTGCAACTGGGCGCAGAGGGCGCGGAAGCGTTCTTCGCTGAGCACTTCGGCCGGTCGGTCTAGGAAGCTTTGGATTTCCTTTTCGTTGAGGACGGAAACGGTCCCCTTCGCCTTTCGGTCGATCCACCAGCCGGGGAGGACGAGGGCGGGCGTGACGGTGATGGGAGCGCCAGTGAGGGTGGTGAGTTTTTCCTGAAGCCACTCCGCGTTGCGCTCGGCTTGGCCGATGCCATGGCGGTCGGGACGCATGGGTGGGGGGAAATGGAGGTGGACGCCATCGTAGGTGACCTTGTGGCCCTTTCGCCCCACGGGGTCATCGGCGAGGATCTTGCGGCGGGTCTTGGTCTCGCATCCAGGAGAGAAGCCCGGCGACCGGTAGGGAGGGAAAGAGGAGGAGAAACCAGATTTTTTCGAGCACGCGGGGATGATGAGAGAGGCGTGCGGGGGAGACAATCAGGAAAGGTTAGGGGATGAGGGGGCTTGGCGGTTGGAAACCGCCGCCACGGAGGGGTGCTGCGGCGCCCGGTGATCGCCGCCACGGGATCACCGCTGCCTACCGCGCCTGGGCGAGGGCCTCGCAGCTTTTGATGTCGAGTTTGCCGGAGGCGAGGACGGGAATCTCCTCAACGGGGATGATGGCTTTTGGGCACCAGAGGGATGAGATGCCTTGGTCGAGGAGCTTGTAGCGGAGGTCGATGCATTCCTGCTCGAGGGCGGGGCCGGCGATGGTGGAGAGGAGCAGGATGGCTTCGCCTTTTTGTTCGTCGGGAATGCCGACGATGGCGATGCGGCGCTCGGCTTCGGAGTCGAGGCCGAGGACCTTGTTGATCATGGCTTCGACGGTTTCGTGGGGGACCATTTCGCCGGCGATCTTGGAGAAACGGGAGATGCGGCCCTCGATGTAAAGGAAGCCGTCGTCATCCATGCGTCCGACATCACCGGTGCGGAACCAGCCGTCGACGAGGACTTCGGCGGATTTTTTGGGATTGTCGAGGTAGCCGGAAAAGACGTTGGAGCCTTTCAGCCAGATGATGCCTTGCTGGTTGAGAGGGACCTCGTTTTCGGTGGCGGGGTCGGTGAACTTGATGGCGATGCCGGGAAGGAGCTGGCCGACCGAGCCGTTGCGGGAGGAGGGCATGGCGAGGATGCCGGGGGCGGTCTCGGGCTCGGGCAGATTGACGTTGGTGGCGGGGGAGGTCTCGGTGAGGCCGTAACCTTCCTGCGGGCGGATGCCGAATTTCTCCTGGAAGGCATCGGCGAGATTCTGGGGGAGCTTTTCCGCGCCGGTGACGACGAGCCTGAGCGAGGCGAGCTGGGCGGGGTCGATCCGTTTCATGTAGCCGCGCAGGAAGGTGGGCGTGGCGAGGAGGATGTTGACCTGGTGGAGGGCGATGAGTTCGGCGAGGCGTCTGGTATCGAGCGGGGTGGGGTAGGTGACGAGGTCGATGCCCTCGATGACCGGGAACCAGAGGGTGACGGTGCAGCCGAAAGAATGGAAAAGCGGCAGCGCGCCGAGTATGGCGGAGCCCTCGGGAAGTTGCAGGCGGCTGCCGAATTGGCAGACGTTGGCCAGCACGTTGCGGTGGCTGAGGGCGACGCCTTTCGGCTCCCCGGAGGAGCCGGAGGTGAACAGCAGGATGGCCTCGTCCTCGCCGCGGCGCTTGTTGAGCCCTAGCATCGTGCCGAGGACCTTGGCTGGGAGGATCTTGGAAATGACGGCCCACTTGATGATCTTTTTCTTGAGGCCCGGCAGGACGCGCTCGATGAAAATCAGGTCGCGGTTGGGCGGCCACGGGAATGAGGAAACCTTGCGGACGAAGGGATCGGCGGTGATGAAACGGTCGACGCCGGCCTGGCGGATGGACGACTGGATGGCCTCGTGACCGGCGGTGAAGTTGAGGTTGACCGGGACCTTCCCGGCGAAAAGGACGGCGAGATTTGCGATGAGGCCCGCCTTTCCCGGAGGGAGCACGATGGCGATGCGCTTCTGATCGGTTTCCTCCCTGAGGTGTTTGGAAAAGGCGATGGCGGCGGCGAGGACGCGGTCGTAGGACACTTCGGAATCGTCCGATCCATCGAGGATGCGGTGGCGGGAGCCGTGCTTTTTCAGACCCTCCAGCAGGGTCATGGCGAGCGATCCCGAGAACAACGGACGTGCCGCGTAGAGTTCCTCCGCCGCTTCGAAAAGTCTCTGTTGGTAGGCGGCGATGCTCGCCCCGGGGCCGGGGATGAGCCTGCCGATGCCAAATACCGCCTGGGGCAGCGAGGACTGGGATTCGGTGCTGAGGGCGGATTCGCGCGGACAATCGACGGCGATTGGCAATACGGGCAGATCGAAGGCGCAGAGGGTGTGCAGGTGGGCGGCCGGGATGTGGCAGGGAGTTCCGACCCGGGCTTCGGCGCGGCCCGGGACATAGATGAGCACTCCGCGGTCGGCGAGATAGGTGGCGAGCTGGCTGCCGGCGGCAGCGGGGGCGGTGTCGGTGGCCGAAAACATCGCTCCGGATCCGGATTTTTCGAGAAACGCGCGGAGCGGACCCTCGTGATTCGAATGCTCCTCTACCAGCCACGTGACCTTGCGGCCGGCGAAGAGCTTTTCCAGGTGCAGAAGCTGGTGGAAATCAATGCGGCCCGGAATCACAAGGGCTCCCGTTTCAGGAACTCGTTCGGTGTGGAAGACTTGGATGGAGGATGAGGACATCGGATCGGAAAATGGGAGGACGCGGCCGAGCCGACATTCTCAGGACCAATTCACGCGGATTTCGTCCGGCTAGGCACGGATTTTTTTTCCACCAAATCCCCATTGCTTTCAAAGCCGGCACCCGCTCAACCGATGAAAGTGAGCTGCACCGGTCGGAAGGGGGGCAGGGTTGCTCCAAGAAAGCGCGGAGAAACTCCTGCGGCTCTCCGGACCCGTCAGAGTCCCGCCTCCGCCAGCCGCTCCGCCATCTCCGCTTTCTGAAGCTCGGCGGTGAACTCACTGAGATCCCCCGCCATGATTCCGGAGAGATTGTGCGACGTATGGCCGATCCGGTGGTCGGTGATGCGCGACTGCGGAAAATTGTAGGTTCGGATTTTCTCCGAGCGGTCGCCGGAGCCGATCAGCGAGCGACGGTGCGACGAATACGCATCCTGCTGCTCGCGGAGCTTTTGCTCGTAAAGCTTGGAACGCAGGATCTGGAGGGCCATTTCCTTGTTTTTCGTCTGCGAGCGGCCGTCCTCGCAGCGGACGTAGGTGCCGGTGGGGAGGTGGAAAATCTGGACGGCGGATTCGGTCCGGTTGACGTGCTGGCCGCCGGCGCCGCCCGCGCGGCAGACCTCGATCCGGAGTTCCTCGGGCTTGATCTCGACATCGACCTCCTCGGCTTCCGGCAGGACCGCGACAGTGACGGTGGAGGTGTGGACGCGGCCCTGCGTCTCGGTGGCCGGGACTCGCTGGACGCGGTGGACGCCGGATTCGTATTTCATCGAGCGGAACACCTCGTCGCCGGTGATTTTGAGGATCACCTCCTTGAAGCCGCCAACCTCCGACGGGCTGCTTTCCAGATGCTCGCACTTCCAGCCGCGGGTTTCTGAATACCGCTGGTAAAGTCGCATCAGCTCGGCGGCAAAAAGCGACGCCTCGTCACCCCCGGCACCGGCGCGGATCTCGACGAGAGCGTCGCGGTCCTCGTTGGGGTCCGCAGGCAGCAGGGCGTATTGCAGCTCCGAGCCCAGCTCCTCGATGGATGTCTCCAGGCAGGGAATTTCCTCCTCCGCCATGGCGGAAAACTCCGGATCGTCCGACTTCGCCAACTCAAGGTTTTCTGCCAGATGGCGCCTTGCGGCCTCCAGATTCTCCCAAAGCGCGAGAGTCCGTTTCAGCTTGCCGTGCTCGCGGAGGATCTCGCGGGCACGGTTCGGATCGGAGAAAAGTTCCGGATCGCCCACCGCCTCATCCAGTTCGGAAAATCGGTCGCGGCGCTTGGCAATGAGAGAGGAGTAATCCACGCGCGGGAGTAAACGCCGAAAACCCGGAAACCTGAAACGCTGAAATTGCGGTCGGTCACCCCGCCACGGCGGGGGCGGGGTCCCTCATCTCAAATCCAGGGGAAATACACGCAGCCCGCCGCGGATGTCCGCGGCGTGATCCCGACTCCGGAATCCCCCCGGCGAAGACCCCTCAGCGAAGATGCGGACCGACGGTGCCGGCCGCTCGATCGCGAAATGTCTGTCGGACGTAGTATTCATCGACGAAGCCCGTGAGGTAGCCACTCTGTGCATAAGAACGGATAGGCGGGAGGCTCCGCGGCGAGAGCAATCGCGGGTATCCCACGGATATGGTGGAGGCGCGAGAGGATGAAGTTACGTTGTGCTTGGCTTTGGTTAACCTTTCAAGTGGGGTTCTTTCCGATAAGATCTTCCAAGGTGACAACACTCCCGAATTTTTCGATTGGGAAAATCGAGCGTTCCTTGCGGCGGAGGAGGTGACCATGTTTGGCATTCAATCGCGGAAGGAGCGTTGGAACGTCGACTTCAGCCTCGGTAAAATCGACAGGGTGGATCTTGGGGAGGCTGCCAAAAACCAGCGCAGCGAGCAGTCCATCGCCTTCTTCTCCGAAAGGTGCTTCAAAAACGGATTCTATCGCTGATCTGAAACCATACTCACCGAAATCGGAGGAAACGTCGTCATCCAGGAGATTATCGGGATCATCAACAATCCGGTGATACCGGGGCTCGGGAAGACATACCACACAGTCGGTGAAATCGATGAGGCGGTCATTCCCCGCTATGCCATCCGATGCAAGAAAGGCGGCCATCCGAAATAATGGGGTATCCAGCGGGTCGTGGCGAAGGAGAACGTCCCGCCCGATCAAGGCGGCAACGACCGGTGACATGATGGAGCATTCGTAACGCAGCCGGACATCCACTTCAGCGAAGCGTGGAGAGCCTGCCCACAGGCGAGTCAGGAACTGTGTGGTAACTTCGTGCATATACTTGGATTGAGGGCGGCTTGCTCGGTCACGGGGGGGACTTCCGGTAAGCGGTTTTTGGGCGGAGGTTCAGGGGTGGTAATGTTGCGGCGGGACGCCGCAACCACTTTTTCACCGTGTGGCGATGACTTCGCAGGTGAAGCCTTTCAAATAGCCGGTCTCGGGGATGGAGATGAGGATCGGGTGGTCGGCGCGCTGGCGGTGCTCGTCGATCAGGCGGAGGGATTTTTTCGCATCGACTGAGGCGTCGATGAGGTTTTCGAGAAAGAGCTCGCGCGAGGCGTGGTGGGAACAGCAATAGGTGGAAAGGATACCACCCTTATCTAACAGCTTGAGGGAGCGGAGGTGGATTTCCTTGTAGCCGCGCATGGCGTCCATGAGGGTTTTCTTGTTCCGGGTGAAGCTGGGGGGGTCGAGGATGATGAGGTCGTAGTCGGGCTTTGCGTGCTTGAGGAAGTCGAAGACGTTGTGTTCGAGAACCTCGATGTCGAGGCCGTTGGCGGCGGCGTTCCTGCGGGCGGCGTCGCAGGCGGCCGGGGAGATGTCGACGGCGGTGACATTGGCGGCGCCGGCTTTCGCACAGGCGAGGGCGAAGCCACCCTGATTGGTAAAGCAGTCGAGGACGCGCTTGCCGCTGGCGAGCTTGGCGATGCGGGCATGGGCTTCGAGCTGGTCGAGATAGAGGCCGGTTTTCTGGCCGTCGAACAGGTCGATCTCAAAGTCGAGGCCGTTGGCGCGGACCGAGAAGGGGCCGGGATTTTCGCCGTGGAGCATTTCGATTCCGGGCTCCATTCCCTCGGCTTTGCGGTAGGGGGAATCGTTTCTGAGCACGATGGAGGCGGGGGAGAAGAGATCGACGAGCGATTCGCGGATAATCTCCCGCCGCTGGTCCATGGCGAGGGTGAGGGTCTGGACCGAGAGGTGGTCGCCGTAGCGATCGACGATGAGGCCGGGGAGGCCATCGGATTCGCTCCAGACGATGCGGCAGAGAGTTTCATCGATGCCCGAGCGTTGCCGGTGCTCGAGAGCCTGGCGGATGCGACGGGTGAAGAAATCGAGGTCGAGATCCTGGCGGCGGCGGGAGAAGCGGCGGGCGACGATCTGGGAGTTGGGATTGAAGATCGCCGAGCCGAGCGGACGGTCCCGGAAGTCCTTGAGCGTGACGACGTCGCCGGGCTGGGGATCGCCGAAGCTTTTCCGGATCTCGGTGGCGTAAACCCACTCGTGGCCGTGAAAAATGCGTGCTCGGGGTGCGATGATGAGACCTGCCATGGGGCGGGAATGTCGGCAGGGGCGGGGCGGCTTGTCGAATGCGAAAAAAGTCGCGTGGCTGAAATTCCTTTTCGTCAGGACGGATTTTTACGAGTAAAAGCCAGCCTGAATCCCGCGTTCCCTCATCATGAAAACCAAACCAAACGTTCTCCGGGCGGCCGGCATACTCCTGTTATCGTCCTTGCCATTGATGGCCACCAATCCATCGATGGCTCTGGTAACCCATCCGGTGTATCTAGGAGGCCACGCGGATCCGGATGCCATCCCGCTCTCGGCGGTTCCCGTTTGGCATAACTATGGGTTTGGCATTCACGCGGTCATCTCAAATCCCCGCGTCTTTCCCGGCGGGCCGCTGGATTCGGAGCACGGACCGGAGTTCAATATGAATCTCGCCAGCGTTTATGATATTCGCGTGTCGCCCGAGGATTCGACACAGGTCCCGCTCCTTCCCGTGACGATCGTGGCGGGCAATCGCGTTCCGCCCGCCGCCGCCCGCCATTCCCGGGGTCAGGCGCTTGAAGCGACCTTGTGGGCACTCATTCTCAATACGCCGGCCAGCGAGGAACGCCCATTGGTCGTGAAGATCGAATCGGATGATCCGGAGCACCAGAAATACGCGGGAAGTTATGTTTTTGACCCCGCCGATCTAACACTAGTGGTGGGGGAAATTTCCGGTAGCCGGCTGGTTCGCGGCGCGCGCGGTGTGGTTTCCGTTGTTTTCCAGACGGCTGGAAATCCGCTGGACCTTCCCGCGGAACCGCAGGACGACGGACCGACGCCGCAGATGGCATTCGTCCCGATGCTCTCCGGTGGCGGGGCGGTCGGGGATGAGCAGCTCGCGTTGGTTCCGCATTGGGCCGGAAGACAGGAAGGTGTGGCACTGCTGGAGCTGTTGTGGACCGCGGTACCGCGTGGGATGAACGTGTTCTCGGCAAAACGCGGAGAGAACGCGAACCCGCTGCATGCCGGGCCGTTCGACACGCAGGATCCCGGAAAGAAGCCGGGCACGCTCCGGTTCTACGGGTCGAGCAGGACGGAAGCGGTCGCCTCTGACGACCAGCGGCTGTTCGCCGCCGCCTGCCATGGCGCGATTGTCAGCTTGTCCCCGACCGCGGACGAGCCGTTGGAGATTTCGTTCGTCGGTTATCCGCCTGCCGCATGGGAGATCCTTGCGGGAGACGGCTGGGAGCTTCTCGAAAGCCCTCAGGGGAAGGAGACCTGGCGTCGGAGTTTCACGGACGCCGGTCAGATCATTCTCGGCCATCGGCTCATTTCCCGAACCGAAGGCGGTTGGTGGCTCGAAGCGATCGAGCCGGAGATTCCGGATTTTTCCGAGTCCGGGACCCCGCTCCCCGACGGCTCCGCGCGTTCGGACGATTAGCACCGGTCCGGTCGTCCGCGTTGGAGAAGGATGATGGGGCAGGTGATTTCCTCTTGCTCATGCCGGGGCCAGCGCCTAGGCCAGTGCAGCAACCATGGGACAACAAACGAAGAAAATCATCAAACGCCGCCGCCGTGCGGATTACCTCCGGCGCAAGGGCGAGCAGGCGAAACTCGGCGGACTGGTCAAGAAATCCGCTCCCAAGAAGGCTACGGTCGCGAAGAAGGCGCCCGCCAAGAAGGTAGCCACCAAGAAGGCGCCCGCCAAAAAGGTTGCCAGGAAGGAGCCGGAACTTGAGGAAGCCCAGGTCGCCGCAGCCGCCCCGGCCGCGACCGAGCCCGCTGCCGCAGAAGCGGTTGAGGAGATTGCGGACAAAAAGGTGGAGGTCCTCGAGGATCAGGCCGCCGAAGCTCCCCAGGCCGCCGAAGTTCCCCAGGCCGAGGAAGCTCCTCAGGCCGCCGAAGCCCCCCAGGGCGAGGAAGCTCCCCAGGCCGAGGAAGTTTCGGAGCCGGAAGCTCCCGCGCCCGAGGAGTCCGAAGAAAACAAGGACTGAGTTCCCGGACATCCGATTGGTTTTTCATCGGCCGCTTCCTTCCGGGGAGGCGGCCTTTTTTGGCGGGATTGACGGCACCGGCGGCTACGGCCACGTTGCGGAC
>JBBSJY010000208.1:0-8265 GCA_038256845.1 Verrucomicrobiales bacterium
CCACTCCCCCGGTTTCGGCGCGCGATTGCCGGGGACGAGTGGAGAAAAGCTAGGAGGTCCCTCCTCGTCCCGCAAGCCGGAACAGCCCTGCCATCTCTCACATCCTCAGCGAGCATCCCCGCTTGCCACCCCGGCAGGCCCGGCCTACGTCCTCCCGATGACCGCAGACGACCGCGACTTCCTCTTCCGCCTCCTCGAAACTCCCAGCCCCACCGGATTCGAGATGCCCGGCCAGAAAGTCTGGGCGGCCTGGATGAAATCCCACGCCCCGGAAGTCGCGTGCGACTCCTACGGATCCACCTGGGCCCGCCTGCCGGGGAAATCCGAGCGCGTCATCATGCTCTCCGCGCACGCCGATGAGATCGGCTTCATGATCAAGCACGTCGATGACAAAGGCTTTCTCCGCCTCGACCGCGTCGGCGGATCGGACGCCGCCAATGCCCGCGGCCGCCGCCTCTCGTTCCTCGGCGACAAGGGACCCGTCACCGGCATCATCGGACTCACCGCCATCCACCTCCGCCGCGACGAATCCGGCAGCGAGAAATCCCCTGCCGTCCACGATCTCTGGGTCGATGTCGGTGCCTCCAACCGCGCCGAAGTCGACGCCCTCGGTCTCCGCGTCGGTCACCCCGCGGTCTATCAGGACGGTCCGTTGGAGCTCCATCACAAACGGCTCGTCGGCCGCGCGCTCGATAACCGCATCGGCAGCT
The DNA here is from genome assembly GCA_038256845.1 of Verrucomicrobiales bacterium. Lineage (GTDB taxonomy): Bacteria > Verrucomicrobiota > Verrucomicrobiia > Verrucomicrobiales > Akkermansiaceae > Luteolibacter. The sequence continues at coordinate 711 of JBBSJY010000208.1, forward strand.
ATATCATCGGCCAGGTGATGAAACGGATCGCCGCTGGAAAAAAGAAGCCCGTCTTCACGCTGCTCTGCCTCAATGCGATCCAGGAGGAAATCGGCGGCCACGGCGCGGTCATGGCGACTTACCGGCTCCGGCCCGACCTCTGCATCTGCCTCGACGTCACCCATGCCACCGACACCCCCGGCATCGATTCATCGAAACACGGCTGCGTGAAACTCGGCGAAGGGCCCAGCCTCACCCACGGCACCGCCAACCATCCCCAAATCGTCCGCCGCCTGATCGATCTGGCCGAGACAGGAAAAATTCCCATCCAACATGAGGCCAGCAGCCGCTTCACCGGGACCGACACCGACAAGATTTTCACCAGCCGCCAGGGCATCCCCAGCGCCCTCGTCTCCCTTCCCCTCCGCTGCATGCACTCGGTGGTGGAAACCGCCCATCTTGACGACATCGAGCACACGATCGACCTCCTAACAGCTTTCGTCCTCTCCCTCACGGCCAAGGACGACTTCAGTCAGAAGCTCGCGCCGTAGGAAAGCTCCGCACCCCTGCGCCAACCTCCTTGGCTCAGGTGGCGGAGCCGGCGGGATTCCGCTTTCCAGATGAACGGGTTTCGCAAATGAATGATCCCGCATGCCCGAAGTGGAACTGAAGACCCTGCATCTAACCGAACCGTTCCGAATCGCCCACGGATCCAGTACAAGCCGGCAGGTGCTGCGATTGCACGAACGCGGAGCGGTGGGTGAGGCGCCTTTCGTGCCATACCTCCACGCGAATCCCGAGGATACGATGGCGTGGCTGGAGGGGAATCGCGGAGTGGAAGGATCCCAGGCGGCCCGCCTGGCGCTTGACCTTTTGCAACTGGATCAAGGCGGCCAACCGCTTTGGAGATCCGCGGAAAAGATCCTCGGGCAGGGAAAGCCATGGGACGCGATCCGCGCGTGCCGCTCGCTCGGCATTCCGACGGATTTGGCCGCGTTCGCCCTGCGGGTGCGCGAGACCGCGCGGCAGTTTGGGGTCCTGAAACTGAAGCTGGGGAGCGGCGATCTGGATCACGACGAATCGATAGTTGCCACAGCGCGTGCCGAAGCGCCCCATGCCACCCTGTTCGCCGATGTGAACGGAGGCTGGTCGGTCGGGGACACGGTGAGCATGATGACACGTCTGCAAAGGTTCGGGCTGGTGCTGATCGAACAGCCGGTTCACCACGAATGGGGCATCGGTGCCTGGGCGGAACTGAAAGCACGGTCTCCCGCGGCGGCACCTCCGGTCTTTGCCGACGAGAGTGCTCGCAACTCGGAGGATGTGCGCCTTCTCGCGGGACTCGTCGGAGGCATAAACGTGAAGCTGGCGAAATGCGGCAGCTTCGGCGGAGCGGTGGAGATGATTCTAACCGCGCGGGAGCTTGGGCTCGGAGTTATTGTCGGCTGCATGATCGAAAGCAGCATCGGCGTGACAGCCGCGGCGCATTTGGCCCCATGGGCGGACTTTGCGGATCTGGACGGCCACCTCTATCTCTCGGACGACGATTACCGCGGAATCAAGTTTGATGAAAACGGTCGTATCATCATGCCTCGGGAAAATGGAATCGGCGCGCGTCCGCTCGACGCAATTATCATATGATCGAAACCCTGACAAACCGCGCGAAATATCATCTCCCCGAAGCCTTGCAATGGCTAAGGGAAATGGTCGTGATCAATAGTTTCACCACCCATATTCCGGGGATCGAGGCGGTGGGGCGCCTCACCGCGGATTGCTTCCACGGACTCGGATTCAAACCGGAATTCATTGCCGCGGAAAACCCCGCTCACGGTCCGCATTTGTTTCTCAGCCGGTCGGGATTGGAAACAGGTGGCCGGCCGGTGGTGCTGGTGACGCATCTGGACACGGTCTTTCCGGCGGAAGAAGAACAGCGGCACGGTTTTGCCTGGCTGGAGGAAGGAAACCGCATCTACGGCCCCGGCACCGTGGACAACAAGGGCGGAACCGCCCTGATCTGGCTGATGCTGCGGGTCATGAAGGACGTCCTTCCGGACCTTTTCGAACGAACCTCGTGGCTGATCGCGGCAAACTCGGCGGAGGAAGTGACCGGCTCGGACTTCGCCCTCCAAACCCGCGGGCGGTGCAAAGAAGGAGTGCGCTGCGTGCTTGTTTTCGAAGGCGGCCCGCTTGATGAAGAAGGATATCATATCGTCACCTCCCGGAAAGGACGGCTCGAATACCGGATCACCTGCACCGGACGTGCGGCGCACGCAGGCAGCAATCTCGCGCATGGCATCAATGCGGTGGTGGAACTCGCCCGCCTCCTGCCGCGGGTGGATGCACTCGGCGATCCCGTGCGGAATTTGTCGGTGAACGTCGCGAACATCGCGGGCGGCGATGTTTTGAACCGGGTGCCGCACCGGGCCGTTACGGATCTGGAAATGCGGGCCTTCGAGCCGCAGGTATTGGCAGAGGCGGCCAAGGCGCTGGAAGCGATGGCGGGGATGACGGAGGCCGGGGCGGAGATTGCAATCAAGCAGCTCGGAGCCACCGCCGCGTGGGCCGGCGGGAACTCCACCGAAGAGCTTTTCAAACATTGGGAAAAGGCCGGTGAGGCGCTTCAAGTATCAGTGCGACGGATGGCCCGCGGCGGGCTCAGCGATGCCAACTACCTCTGTCATCTCGGGCCCACTCTGGATGCCATGGGCCCGTCGGGCGGCAACGCGCACTGCTCGGAAAGATCCCAAGACGGCCGGAAAATCCCCGAATATGTCGAACCGGAAACATTTGTCCCAAAGGCGGTGATGAATCTACTCGCGCTTGCCGGGATCCTGACATCGGACCCGCGCGTCCTGCCATCACCCGCGGAAATACAATCGGACGAAAACACTTGATCGCATGGCTTTGCCAAGAGCACTGCAAACATTCAACTCAGTTTGACAACCCGACGGTAAGCATTGGGGAAATCGGACATGCTTGGTCCGGGCATTCCGTCACACCCGCGCTTCCAGCCATTTCCCCCGGAAATGCAATCGGGTGAAAACCACCGCCTGCGTCAGCAGGTCCAGGCCCATCACGATCCACACGCCCGTCAGGGTGATCGTGCCGAAATTCGACAGGGTCCATAGCACTCCCACCCGATAGAAGAGCATGCTCGAAAATGCCCAGCGCATCACCATCGGTGTCGCGCCGGCTCCGCGCATCGAGGTCTTCAGGATGATGCAGGTCGCGAAAAACGGCTGGGTCAGCGCGCAGACAATCAGCAGCGGTGCCGCCAGCTCCGCATGCAACCCGCTTCCAGGTGCCATCCAGCCGATCAGCGCGTGGCGTCCCAGCACGAAAAAGATTCCCATCAGCGACATCAGCACCACCGCCGTGGTCCAGCACAACCGCACCGCTTTGACCGCCATTTCCTTCGAGCCCGCGCCGAGGTATTGACCGGCCAGCGCCGCCGCCGCGGTGGCGATCGCGAAGCCGGGCAGAAAGCTCATCGATTCCACCCGTATCGCCAGGATGTGCGCTCCCAGCGCACCGGTGTCAGGCAACCCGGCGATCACCCGGATTCCGAAGGCATGGATCAGCCACATGCCCGCGATCTCCATCGATTGCGGTGCACCCACCCGCAAGATGCGCCGCAACGTGTCGGGCTCCGGCATCAGATCTTTCCGCGACCAATGGAGGCCGTCGTTCTTGCCCCTACCCACGAGCATGACAGTCACCAGCAAACCCACCATCCATCCCGCCACCGTTCCCGCCGCAATCCCCGCCACCCCATGCCCGCCGAAGGGAGCCGGGGCGAACACGAAGATCCAGCTCAGCGCCATGTTCGCCACGTTCACCACCAGCATCGCGAAAAACGGCGTCCGGGTGTCGCCCGATCCCCGCAACGCGGCGTTGACCGCCAACATCGCCCCGCTGAAAGGCCCGGAAAACGCCATCACCCGCAGGTAGATCTCCGCCTGCTCCCCGGCCGCGGGACTCAGCCCGATCCACCGTAGCAACAGAGGAATCCCCAGTTGCAGTATCGCCAGCGTCGCGAACCCCGCGGTCAATCCCAGCCATAGCCCCTGCCCCAGCGCGCGGTTCGCCAGCGCCGGATCGCGCGCCCCCGTCGCCCGCGAAACCAGCGCCATCACCCCCGTGGCCACCGCGCCTTGCAGGATGTTGAAAAACCACGCCACATAGCCCGCCAAGCCCATCGCATCGAGGATCGCCACCCGCTCCGCGTCTCCCGCCATTCTCCCGGAAATCAGCAAATCGGTGAGACCCACGAAAAATGCCAGCACCTGCTCCAGCAGGGGCCACAACGCCAACACCATCACCTGCCGCCCCAACGACAGTCCGGCCAGCCTCCCGGGCAATCCTCCCTGCGCGGCGCGCTGGCTCGCTTCGACACTGCCTCCGGGTTTGGTCATCGGATGCACCGGGTTAGACCGTGCGCCCTCCCGCGGCCAACAAAATCCCGCCGCAATGTGTTGCAATCCGCGATTGGCGGACGCGGCGCACGCGCTTAGGCTCCCCCCGTGGCCAGCGATCCATCCACGCCCGATCAACCCATCCGCCTGAAGGGCCAGCTCCTCCTTGCGGACCCCTCCCTGCGCGATGGCATTTTCAACCGTTCGGTCATCCTCCTCACCGAGCACAGCGCCGATGAGGGAGCCTTCGGGCTCGTTCTCAACCATCCCGTCGGAAAGGTCGTGGGCGACCTCATGCCGGGAAGCGACTTTGTGAAGCTACGGAAGTTGCCCGTCCACGAAGGAGGTCCGGTCTCCCGCGAACAGCTCACGTTTTCCGCCTTCTGGTGGACCAAAAGTGGCCTCCGATGGCAGATCCGCATCTCCGCGGAAGATGCGGTGAAACTGTCCACCCGTCCCGGCACCATCGTCCGCGCCTACCTCGGCTATTCCGGCTGGACCGCCGGCCAGCTCGAAAACGAACTCCGCCACCGCTCGTGGATCCCCACCAGACCCGGGCCGGAACTGCTGGGGCAGGAACATGACCGCAGTCTCTGGGCGGAACTCCTGCGGCCCCTCTCGCCCCTCCACCGCATCCTCGCCGAGGCCCCCGAGGACCCGTTCCTCAATTGAGAACTCGCCCGGCAGGCCCATCTTCCGCTTTCAGCCTTCAGCCTCAGCTTTCCGTCGTCAGCTCCAGCCATCGTCCATGTCCACCCACCCGCTCCAGTTCAGTCCCATCCCGGAAATCATCGGGGAAATCGCCGCGGGCCGCCTGGTCATTGTGGCGGACGACCCCTCGCGCGAAAACGAGGCCGATCTCATCGGCGCGGCCTCCCTTTGCACTCCGGAGATGGTCAATTTCATGGCGGTCCATGCCCGCGGACTCATCTGCGCGCCCCTCACCGCGGAGCGTGCCGAGGAACTCGACCTTCCGCAAATGGCCCGCCGCAACCGCGAAGGACAGAAAACCGCCTTCACCGTCAGCGTTGATGCCGCCGAAGGAATCACCACCGGCATTTCCGCTGCCGACCGCGCCCTCACCATCCGCAGCCTCGCCGACCCCGAAGTGATGGCCGATGCGTTCGTCAAACCCGGCCACGTTTTCCCCCTCCAGGCCATGCCCGACGGAGTCCTGCGCCGCGCCGGTCACACCGAAGCCGCCATCGACCTCGCCGCCCTCGCCGGCCTGGCCCGCGCCGCGGTGATTTGCGAGATTATGAATGACGATGGCACCATGGCCCGCGTCGGCCAACTCGGCAGCTATCAGCAACGCCACGGCCTCAAGGCCTGCACCATCACACAGCTCATCGAATACCGCCGCCGATCGGAGAAACTCGTCGTCCGCGAGCAGACCGTGCGGATGCCCACCGATTTCGGCGAATTCAATTGCCACCTCTACCGCGTTTCGACCGACGCCAGTCACCACCTCGCCCTCACCAGCGGTGAGATCGATCCGGAAAAACCGACCCTCGTCCGCGTCCATTCCGAGTGCCTCACCGGCGATGTGTTCCAGTCCCGGCGCTGCGACTGCGGCGGCCAGCTCGCCGCCGCGCTCGAACACATCTCCCGGGAAGGCGGCGTGCTCCTTTATCTCCGCCAGGAGGGCCGCGGCATCGGACTCCCCGCCAAGATCCATGCCTACAAGCTGCAGGAAGAAGGTTTCGACACCATCGAGGCCAATGAAAAACTCGGCTACGGTTCCGACCTGCGCGACTACGGGATGGGAGCCCAGATCCTCCACGACCTTGGCGTCCGCCGCATCCGGCTCCTCACCAACAATCCGAAAAAGGTCGTCGGCCTCGAAGGCTACGGATTGGAAATCGTCGAGCAGCTCCCCATCAGCCTCCCCTCAAATCCCCATAACGAGAAATACCTCGATACCAAACGCATCCGCATGGGGCACACGCTCTGAATGTCAATCAATCTAAATCTGTATTTAACGATAGTTTATGTTTCAATGCCTGCAAAAACAACCCTACCGAATCTCTGTTTTTGCTGCTATACTGCCGCGCGTCATGATTTGTGAAATGGCGAAGCCGCAAAGGCAGGGACCGATCTCCGAGCGGTCCGGCGCGTGGCGCGGGAATGACAAAGCGAATGTGCGGCGCGCTGGCCCCAATCATGCGCGGATCATTCGCATCCCACGCGCCGGACGCCCCGGAGGTGCGTCCCTGCCATCCTCGCAGGGCGACGAATGAACGATCCCGTTTTTCACAAAACCTCGCGCGCGGCAGTATAGCGCGGTTTGTAGAGAAGGCGGGTGGTAAAAGGCGCCGGGAAACTGAATCCCATCCCGGTCACTCGCTTAAAACCGTGCCATTCGGGACTGTCCCTTTGTAATTTTTGTAGATTACTACCGCTCAGCAAAAACTTCGTAATTAAGGCCTCTCCTCCAGCTCTTTAAGCTTTTCGAGTTCCTCCAACTCGGAGTCTTCGAAATTGCCATCCTGAAATTCGCTCTGTGCCATCAAGACTCCTTTCAGAACTACCAAAGTAATACTCACTCCAAAGAAGAAGAGCAACACTCCAGACTCGACCAAGAATTCCAAAGTCATTTCCGAGAAGATCCTCCGCGCCTGACTAAATTGGTTAGCAGTGACACTTTTACGCCGACCCAAAAGGCCAAAATCGATGGCACCCAGATCCCCACGAAGAGTCCGGACTCTTTGTCGTAGAGAAACCACAGAGAGACACTGGCGAGCAAACTCACCATCGCCGAACCAAGAAAGAAAAAATCTATTTTCGTGAACATACTACAAAATAGTGGGTTGTTCGCGACTCAGCGAACACTACTGCTAGGAATTTGCTTTTTGCGGGAGGCTCCTGAAACAGCCGTTGCCCGGACCGGAGGGCGGGGAAAAGGGGGGTGCGGGGGAAAAGGGGTTTCAGTGAGCCAGTGGGCGGTGTTTCGGTAAGAGAAATCCCCAGTCGACGCCAGATCCCCAGTCGACGCCGGGTCCTGGCGGAATTCGGAGGTTTCAGGGCAAAATTCACTCGCGGCGAGTATGGCTTTCCAGACCGCTTTGCCAAGGAAGTTCTTGGCAGCGGTTGTTTTTGGAGTTCACCCGACGGCGTCAGGTGTATTCGAGAACCAAGGTGCGGCCATCGTCCAATTGGAC
>JBBSJY010000209.1:0-8259 GCA_038256845.1 Verrucomicrobiales bacterium
CGAGTTCGCCGAGCGCTTCGAGATAATTTCCACGCAGCCTGACCAACATCGCCGGATGGCCGCGGAGCCAGCGGACCTTGGCGCGGATCGTCACGGTTTGGCCGGAACTGAGCGATGGACTCAAGTTGGCGCGGATGACGTCCGCGCCGGTGTCTCCGCCGCCGCTGGCGCGCAGGTGCAGCGCGCGTCCGCCGCCAAAGCCGGCGCCCGGTGCGCTTAGGATGCTTTCCACGTGATTTCCAGTGATGCCCCAGCCGGTCAGCCCGGATTCGAAGCCGGAATTTCCCACCAGATTCGGGCCGCCACCGACTCTGACCTCGACGTCGTCCACCAGGCACTCGCCGCCGGCGAGCATCATCAGGTGGACCTGATCGGAGGTGCCCATGCCGTGATCGAGCACGCCGGTGTGCTCGACATGGGTCCAGCCGGCGCGGCCGGTTTCATCGCTTGCGGCCCAGTTCGGGGCGAGGCGGCCGTTGGTGCGCGGGTCGATTCGTTCGAGGCTGGAGCCATTTCCATCGGCCTTGCCGTGCCATGCGCCGCCGTCGCGGTAATGAAGTTCATCGACCAGCACGAAGCCGGATCCCGAGCCTGGTTTGAGCAGGGTGATCCGCTCGCCGGAGCGGGAAAGCCGCCCGCTGAAGCCGCCGAGGGTGATGGCGGGATTGAGCTGAGGGTAAATTCCCAGCAGCCGGGAGCGGTTTTTCGCGATGACGAGAAACCCGCCGGGGGCGATGGCGGTGGCGGGCGGGATGGTGAAACGGATGCCATCGGCCAATTGCCAGCCGGAGACATCGACGGCTTCCCCACCATGATTGTGAAGTTCGACGAACGTTTCGTCCTCATCGCCGCTGAGCGGGTGGTAGTGAATTTCATGGATCACGACGTCGCGGACACGCGGCGCGGCGTTGGCGCTGCCGGGAGTGGGGGCGGCGAGTTCGCGGATGCCGGCAGCGGCGTCCGGCCAGCGGCCGCTGGCAACACCGGCTTCCTGGGCGATGAAGCGCACGGCATCGATCAGGCGGGAGGCGTCCGGGGTGCGCAGGTAGATCCCCTCGCCGGACGAGCTGAGGGCGAAGCCGAGCTGCGGTTCGTAAAAAACCAGGTAGCCGCCGGGGGTCAACACGGTGCCGGCGGGGATTTCAAAGCGGTCCTCATCCGGCTTGTCGCTCAGCCAGCAGCCGGACAAATCGACCGCTGCCGGGCCATCATTGTGGAGTTCGATGAAATCGAGCTGTGGAAGCTCGGTGTTGGCGAGGAACTCGTTGAAAAAGATCCCGTGGAAAGGATCGGCGGGATCCGCAGCCGGTTCGGCGGTGCCGGGCGAGCCGCCGACGTGGCGGCTGGGTGCCCAGGCCCGCACATCGGCCTCGCCGTACGATGGCCGGGCGAGGACCAGCGAGTGGCCGGCTCCGTTGGCCGCCGCGGGCCAGTCGAGGAGGGACGAATAAGCCGCCTCGAGCAGGACCGGCCCTTTGGGGTGGAGCAGCAGGATTTCGCCGCTTTCGCGGTCCAACGTGCCCGAGTAGGGGCCGAGGACGCCGGCAATACCGTTCGCGGCTTCAAGCGCGGCGGGATCCCCGGAGACGACCACAAATCCGCCGGGTGGCACGGCGGTCCCTGCCGGAAAGGTAAAATTGACCGCGCCTTCGAGGCGGTGGCCGCCGAGATTTCGCGGCACGGGCTCCGAGTTGTGGATTTCCACAAAACCCGCGTCGCCGGCCGGTCCGGGGCGAAACATGATTTCCGAAATCACCCAGCCGGTGCGCCGTGAACTGGGCCCGAGCGGTTCGTCGGGATCGGGAATTGCCGGCGGCGGAGGGCCGTCGGCCAGCACGCCGGGGATGCTCACCGTATCGAGCGCCACCCAGCCCCGAGTGCCGTGGCCGGCGTCGATGAAATCGAGCGTGTTGGTGGCATTCTGGTCGAGCGCGGCGAATTGTGCGGCGGTGAAAACGACGTTTTCCCCGTGGTTGCCGGTGTTTTGCTTGGATCCCGAGAGCACGGGCTGGCCGGTGTCCGCATTGCGGAGGGCGATGCCTTGGAAACCCGGGGCGCTGGTTTGGGCCGGGACGGCGGACGCGTTTGTTCCCGCCAGGCTGCCGCTGCCGGTGCCGCCGTACAGCCAGGCGATCAGGTCGCCCGAGCCATCGAGTTCAAACTCCGGCGAGCGCAGCCACAGCGTCGGGTGTGGGCTGTCCAGGCCGCCGCCGACGATGTGCTGTCCGACCGCCGGCGTCCCCAGGTGGCCGCCGAACGGGAACGCCGGCGGAGAGGCCGCCCAGTGGCGCGGCCCGTCGTGCGTGCCGGCCGACGTCAAGTCTGTCCAGCCGTGCAGCGAGGCGTCGTCGAAGTCGAAAAGCGCGGCCGCCCGCACCGGCGCGCCGGCCAGCGCGATGGCCATGCAGCCGAGCACGAGCTTGCGGAAAAAGCTGTCCGACCTTCCGGCCGCTTCGGCGGCCGCATGACCTATCCGGGAAATTGGGTTTTCCATGTCAGGAAATTAGTAAGGCTTGCCGGGGCCGGATATTTCAATTCTTCAGGGTAGCTGACCGCGGGAAACGGTGATGGAGGGCATGACGGCCGGGGATATGGCTCCCAAGACGGTGGGCTCCAGGGAGGGACCGGTCAGGCGTAGATCTTTTTGTAGTATTCGTCGGCCATGCGGTCGGCGTCGAAGAACGGGACGACGTCGTTCATGGAATTGAGGACGATGCGACCCCATTCCTCCGGCTGATCGTAATAGCAGGGGAGGACCTTATTATGGAGCAGCTCGTAGAAGCCGAGGAGGTCGTGCCGGTCGCGGGCCTCCGGGGTGAGGGTGGGGTCGGCGGGGGGGATGATGAAGGAGTTCTCACCATCGCGGGCGAACTCGCAAACCCAGCCGTCGTAGGTGGAGAGATTGACGGATGCGTTCATGGCGGCGGTCATGCCGGAAGTGCCGGAGGCCTCGCGGGTGACGACGGGGTTGTTGAGCCAGATGTCGGAGCCGTTTTTGAGGAAGCGGGAGAGCTCGAGTTCGTAGCCGACCAGGACGGTGGCGTTCGGGAAATCCTTGGTGAGGCCGATGAGGTGGTTGAAGGTATCGATGGCGGAGTAGTCGAAGGGATAGGGTTTTCCCGCCCAAATGACCTGGACGGGCTGGTCCTGGTTGTTGAGGAGGTCGCGAAATTTCCGGATGTCGCGGGTGATGAGGTCGGGGCGCTTGTAGCCGGCGAAGCGGCGGGCCCAGACGATGGTGAGGACGTCGGTGCGGAAAAGCTTGCCGGTCTGGTCGGCGACGACACGGAAGAGGCGCTCCTTGAGCTCGCGCTTGCGGTGGCGGAGTTCATCGATGTCGCCCCGCGTGCGGGCGTGTTCGAGGCCGTGGTCCGCCCAGTATTTCTTGTTCTGGGCGTTGGTGATGTGGGTGATCTCGCAGATGCCTTTGGCGTCCTTCCACATGTGGCGGGAGACTTCGCCATGGAGTTTGGAGACGCCGTTGGCGACGCGGGCGAGGCGGAGGGCGGCGAGGGAGTGGTTGAAAACGTCGCCTTGGATGCCGGTGATCTTGCGGACTTCCTTTTCATCGAGGCCGCTGAAGAAGGTGAAATCGCGCAGGAGGGCGAAGTCGTGTTTCTCATTCCCCGCCTCCTCCGGAGTGTGGGTGGTGAAGACGAGGCGGCTTCTCACCTCCTCCATGCTGCGGTGCTTTTCGTAGAGATAGAATGCGGCGGAGAGGCCGTGGGCCTCGTTGAGGTGCCAGACTTCGGGATCGACGCCGAGCTCGTCGAGCAGCCGCGCGCCGCCAGCGCCGAGGACGATGTACTGGGCGATCCGGCGGAGGGCGTCGTTGTCGTAGAGGCGGTGGGTGATGGCGCGGGAGAGGTCGTCGTTTTCCTCGACATCGGTGCTGAGGAAAAACATCGGGACGGTGCCGAAGACGTCGCCGGGGAGATACATGGCCTTCACCCAGACGGGGTGGCCGTGGATCGGGACGGTGAAGCGGATGCCGGTGTCCTGGAGGAAGGCGTATTCCTTGCGGCGGAACTGGACGGCGAGCTCGCGGTCCTCGCCGCGGGCCTGGTTGTAGTAGCCGTAGGTCCAGAGGATGCCGATGCCGCAGAGGTTTTGCCGGAGCGCGGCGGCGGAGCGCATGTGGGAGCCGGCAAGGAAGCCGAGGCCGCCGGAGTAAACCTTGAAGCTCTGGTCGATGGCGAACTCGCAGGAGAAGTAAACGGCGCTTTTCGCGTATTCGGGCGCGATTTCGTATTTGTGGGCAAACGGTTTCGGTAGGAAAGAGGAGGGCATGGTGAGACGTTTGGGAAAAGTGGATGCGGAGGTGGGATCGCCCGGTCCGGGTGCCGGGAGGTGGATCTCAACCGGCTAGGGTAATCTGGAAGACGTCGATCGGAGATTTGGGGCTTTCATGGCAGGGGTGGATCGGCGTCCGGGCCGGAGGTTGCTTGATTTGTACCAGTTTTCAAAACATTTCCTGCGGTGGATTCCGGGGGGCGGTCAACCGCCGTTTCGAGCGGTTGCTCCACCGGCGAGGCGCAGCCGGAGCTTCCGCCAGCCATCGGCCACCGCTTCCATGAAGGGCACGAGGAGGACGAAAAACGCCATGAAAACCAGAGACCCGGCAGCGGCTTGGAAAGGGCTGAGCGCGTTCCGCCAGACATCTTGCAAGCCGACGCCAATCAGTCCCCCATAGAGGGTCATGACGTGAAGCACGTAGATCGGGAACGTGTGCTTGCCAATTTGCATGAACCACGAGTCATTGGGTTTCAACAGATTTTCGATGACCATCAGGATCCCCAGAAGGATGAAGATGTCACCCGCCCGAACGCAGAACGAGAACTGTCCGGCCAGGGCGGCTTGGAACGGGGGGCTCTGTTCGGAAAGCACGTGCACCCCCCAGCCGGCAAGTTTGAGAGCTACCGCCAGACCGAAGAATGCAAGCGGAAACCCCGGCTTGGAGAGGTGGCACCGGAACCGCCTCAGCAGTGCCCCGACCGCTCCCCCGCCCAGGGTGAAGGCCAACCAGGGCGCGACAGGAAACACGGAATGCGGCCCCCTGAACATGTTTTGGAACCATTCCGGCGCCCCGGCTGGGAAGCGGGCACCCGGCGGCAGCATCTGCAGATAGCCGTGGAAACACAGTATCATCAAGGTGCCGCCGAGGTAGCACAGCGACAGGGGAAGACGCCGGACCGCCAGATGGAAACCGAAGATCGCAATGAGGACGAGGAGCCCGACGCCGATGCATTGCAAGACATGGAAGGCTGACAGCCAGGGCGGGAATTCTCCCCGAAGGTAAGCCGGGAATTGCCAGATGTTAGCCTGCAGGACGTAGCCCCAGAACAGCAGGATCACGGCCCGCTTGAGGCCTTTTACGACCCGCGGCTTTTTGAAGAAATCCGGCTCCGGGTCGCGCGTGAGCAGATAGACGAAGACCATGCCCGCCACCGTGAAAAACAGCGGGGCGGCGACACCGCGGAAGAAGTTCCAGATCAGATAGACCGGATGATCCGGCAGTCCGTATTCCTCCCTGAGGGTTGCTCCGGCGAAGTGGCCCTCGAGCATCAGGAGGATCGCGACCGAGCGCGCCATGTCGATGAACTTCAGGCGAGGCGCTTGGGGCAGGAGCTGGGGCATCGGTTCGGCCATGGGGCGGGCGCGGGGCTCCCGACGCTTGAAGCGGAAAGGTGCCGTTGGCGAGCTGGAAATCCGCCGGGCGCCGGGCCCGGTGGGGCGGTAGCCCGGCGGCTATTTCGCCAGCGCCGTCTGGACCGCCGCAACAAGCTCCGGGCTGTCGGGCGCGATCTTGGGCTCGAAGCGGGCGATCGCCTTGCCGTCCTTGCCGATGAGGAATTTCCCGAAATTCCACGTCACATCGCCGGGGAACACGCCGCGCTCACCGGTCAGTTCCTTGTATAGCTTGTGCTGGTCCTCTCCCTTGACGCTGATCTTTTCCATCAGCGGAAAGGTGACGTCATACTTCGTTTTGCAGAAGGTCTGGATCTCCTCCATGGTGCCCGGTTCCTGGCCGCCGAAGTCGTTGCAGGGGAAGCCGATCACGACGAGGCCGGCGTCCTTGTGCTGGCGGTGGAGGGCTTCGAGGGCTTTGTATTGGGAGGTGAGGCCGCACTTGGAGGCGACGTTGACGATGAGGACTGCCTTGCCTTCGTATGCTTGGAGCGATGTCCGTTTTCCCTCCGCATCGCGAAAAGAGATTTTCGTCAGGTCGGCGGCATAGGCGTGGGCGGCCATGACTAAGGCGGGAATCACGATGCGGTGGAACATGGGCGGAGCAATAGCACGGATCGCCGGGGAGTGCGGTAAAAAGCTTGCGGCCCGTCCCGCCCCTCGCCGCGTGAAGTTCAGGCGGTGTAGCGTGCGCTCGTGAACGACGGGGAATGGATCATCGTCGGCGCCCGGGCCGCCGGTCTGGCGGAGGTCGGAGTCGGGCCGGAGCCACCGTGGGAGGCCTGATTTGTAACCTCGCGCCGACTTTCCGTCAGTAACCTCCATGACCGCGATCCCCTGCCCCTCCTGCCATCGCCCGATCCCTGCCGACGCGCCCGCAGGCCTGTGCCCGGCCTGCGTGCTGCGCGATGCCGAAGAGCCGCCCACGCATGGACGGGCCGCCCCTTCCTGCGAGGAAATCGCCGCCGCGATTCCGAAACTGGAAGTGCTCGAAATCATCGGCCAAGGCGGCATGGGCTTCGTTTACAAGACGCGCCAGCCGGACCTCGACCGGATCGTCGCGCTGAAAATCCTCTCGCCCGAGCTGGGCCGCGATCCCGCCTTTGCCGAGCGCTTCGCCCGCGAGGCCCGCACGCTGGCCAAGCTCCACCACCCGAACATCGTCACCGTCTTCGAGCACGGCCAGAGCGGCGGGTTCTTCTACCTGCTGATGGAATACGTCGATGGCGTGAATCTCCGCCAGGCGATGCGCGCCGGCCGCTTCACTCCCGAGCAAGCGCTGGCCGTCGTCCCCGGCATCTGCGACGCGCTCCAGGCCGCTCACGCGCAAGACATCTGGCACCGCGACATCAAACCGGAAAACATCCTTCTCGACCGCGAGGGAAAGGTGAAAATCGCCGACTTTGGCATCGCCCGCATCGTCGGTGATCCCCACCGCGATTTCACGCTCACGATGACCGGCCACGCCCTCGGCAGCGCCGCCTACATGGCCCCCGAGCAGCACGAGAAACCCCACGAAGTCGACCACCGAGCCGACATCTACAGCCTCGGCGTGGTGATCTACGAAATGCTCACCGGCGAACTCCCGCTCGGCCGCTTCCCCCTCCCCAGCCAGCGGGCGGAGGTGAACGCGCGGCTCGACGAGATTGTCCTGCGGACCTTGGAAAAGGAGCGGGAGTTGCGGCAGCAGAGCGCGGACGAGGTGAAGACCGAGGTGGCGGGGGCGGCAAATTCTCCTGATCGTAAATTTGCTCCCCCGCACCCGAATCATGTTCCGCATTCGGACCGCATTCCGGGGTTTGTCTTGTGGTCGCTCGGGCTGCTGGTCGGCGGCACGGTGTTGGCGACGCTGGCCTTTTATATCATGGACAAGTTCCGTCACTGGGGTGCAGGGGGAGGCGCTGCGTTCGGCATGGCGATCGGAGGGGTAGCGCTGGTGCTCGGACTGATGGGCTGTCTCTGGAGGCTCTACGAGATTCGACGCGGCTGGGTTCCGCCGGGCGGTCGCAGGTTGCTCATCGCATGCGCGACTCCCGCTCTGGCAGCTGCGTTATTAGGCTTGGGCGCTTTCGCAATCTCGACCGCAGAACGCATGGGTTGGTCTTCGGCTCCTTTCCCACCGTCATGGTATAGATGGTATAGCAACCGAAACCCTGAAACAAACGTCAGCTCTGGCTATGAGAAGTCGGAATTTGATGATGTCATAGTGTTTACCTTCAATCACCCAGTTAGGCACGGCGGGCTTGTCCTCTCAATTCCTCTAACAGTGAGAACAGGAAGCCGCACGACGTCGGGGATTTTGGAAGATCCAAGTTTGTCAGCGCGGAGCTTCTGGACGAGAAAACGGCCGAAGCGGTGGTCGAATCCATCGATAATCCCGAACGGAGGTTCACGTTCCGGATGATCCTGGAGGATGGAAAATGGAAAGTGACGGAAGATGGCCGCTGATTTCCATCCCACCCGCTGGACGCTGGTCCTCCGCGCCCACGGCGAGGGCGAGGTGGCGCGGGCGGCCCTGTCGGATCTTTGCGCGGCCTACTACGCGCCGGTGGTCGCTTTTCTCCGCCACGA
>JBBSJY010000210.1:0-8252 GCA_038256845.1 Verrucomicrobiales bacterium
TGACGGCTGTTAACGCCTTTGGATTTGGAACCGTTCGACGTTCCACCCGGCATGGGGGTCGGTGGGAATGGACGCGGGGTCGAGACCGGAGAACTTCCCGGGTCCGTCGATGTTCCATTTCACCCGCTGCCCATCGGCAGTGACTGCGTGTTCGTAGGCGGCGATGGCGAGCAGATCGAGCATCTCATCGAGATCGCCGGCGGAGAATTCCGAGGTGGAAAAAGATCCGACTTTCCCGGGGATGAGCCGTGAGACCAGGCGGGCGGCGCGCTGCGGCGTGAGGGCGAGCCGCTGTCTCTCGCGGAGGGCGGCGAGCGTGTCATCGGCGGATTCGTCGCGCTCGATCGACTCCCCGCCAAAAGTGAGGTCGGCGGGCATTTTGACGCGGCGGGTGCGGGCGAGCGAGTCGGTGCCGAAGAAGAATTTCACCTCGGGAACCAACGGCGAAAAATCCGGTTCGGCATCGCGCATCGACCCGAGACGGCCGCCCTCGTGCGCCGCGTTGATGGTGTCGCAGTAGGCTTTCACGATTTCCGGGCGGCGGCCGCGGAGTTCGGTTTGATAACGGTAGCGCTGCTGGGAAAGCTGGTTGAATGAGGCCATCCGCGCGTCAATGGCATCGGCGACAAGGCGGATGGCTGCGAGACGGTGCTCCAGTTCGCGAAGAGCCTTTTCCGCGCGATGATACGCTTCGTTTTCATCCCAGTGGTAATGGGCGGCGAGGCCTTGGGCGAGGCGCTCCTTCACCAACGGATCGTCCCGGCGGTCGGCCACCTGCGAGCGCAGGACTTGCAGCCGCGGCAACAGGCCGCTCCGGCGGAGGGCATCGTAGCAAACCATGTGCTGGCCCGCGCCGAACTCGGCGTAAAGCAGCCGCAGGGTTTCCGCCGGAGAGTCACTGAGGCGCTGCCGCCGGTCGAAGAGCGAGATGAGTTTTTCGACGCCGTGGAGCTGGATGATCGCGCTTTCGAGGCGGGCGTTGACGTCGGTGACCGTCGCGCGGAAGGCATCGGGCTCATGCAGGCGGGCGTCGAGCACTCCCGGCCGCTCGAGCGTTTCGCAGACGCCGCGGACGGTGTCCGCAAACGTTTTCAGCTCGGCGATTTCGTCTTCGGCCAGCTCGCGGAGCAATCGCAGCAGCGGCCGGAGACCGGGGGAAACGAGCGCCCAGCGTTCGTGCAGGCCGAGCTGCTGGTCCTCCAGCCAGCACGAGTCGCAGAGCCGGTTGAAAATCTGGCCGGCCCGCTGGCGCGCATCCCGGAGGGAGGCGCCCTCGTCATCCTCGAGGATGACATCCGGATGAGAGCTGAGAACCTCGCGGATCAACGCGATGGCCTCGGCGTGCGGAAGCCGGCCGGACTCGCCCGCGATCTCGGCGAGACGCTCGGCGCAATCGACGTAAATGGCGGCGGAGGGGCGGGACAGCGGGCGGAAGAAATCGCGGGAGACGGAATCGAGCAGACGGTGGCTGAGGGAATCCCGGGTCATGCGGAAAGGCTGGAGCTGGAACCTAGCTTTTCCCCGGGAGGTGCCAAGCCCCGTCCGGCCGCGGCCCGGATTTATTTCCGCTCCCAGCTGCCCGGCCGGGACGAACGGAACGTCGCCGGCTCAGCCCTTTTTATCGAGATTCGCCTTCATTTCCTCCTCGGAAGGAGTCTCGGACGGAACGCCCTTCTCCGGGACTTCCAGGCCGGCAATCCAAGCGATCGCGTTGAGGACCACTCCGCGATGATCGTCGTGCTGCCAATTTTTGTGGAAATGACCGCCGGTGAAACCGAAACCGCGGCCGCCGCCGAGTTTTTCCGGGCGGTCGAACGCCCACATGACGTGTTGCTCTTCCTTCCGCTCGAGCACCGCCTCGCGGACATGGGGATTGCCTGAGTGGGCGCCGTCGGGGCGGGAAAGCGAATCCTCCGGAGGCATGTCGCTGAGAATCGGTGTCACGCCCTCCATGTCCTTGCGGAATCGCATGTGGTAATACCATTCGTCGCGGATCTCGAAGTCCTCGACCCCACGGGTGATGGCGTGCTCGGGAACCTCGAACGAACCATCCCAGTGGGGATTGACCGACCAGTTGGCCTCGAAGAATCCTCCGATCAAGTCCAGGAAGGTGTCGCCAGGTTCGCCGGCCGGGATCTCGACGGCGTAGTGGATGCAGCCGATTCCGACTCCCGCCTCCGCCATTTTCCGGAGATCCGCGAGCTGGTTCATGGCGGGATGGCCACCCCCGCCATCCGAGTAGATGACCACGGCGGATGCGCCGTCAAAAACGGATTTGTCCTCGGGCCAGCCGTTGGTGACGACGACCGCTTCGACCGGCAGGCCGCTTTTGTTGAGGTGATCGGCGAGGAGCATGCATCCCGCCTTGTGTTCGTGCTCGCCCGGACCATGGCTGACAGGGCCGGCGACAAAGACGATCTTCGCTTTCTCCGCGGAGGCCGGATTGGAAGCGGGCTGGCTGCGGCCGGTGGCCACCAGTGCGATGATCGCTCCCAGCATGCAAAGGGCGGGCAAGAGGAGTGGACGTGGGATTTTGATGAGGGCGCTCATGTGGGTAGGGCTGGTTACGGCTGCGAGCCACGGACCTTTCAATCCGGCCGCTCGTGATCGCGATTGTGCGCCGGCGCGGTGCGGCGGTCCACTCCAACATCGACAAACTTCACTCCGCGTCCACCCTCCAATCATGATACATGCCTTTGTGGCAGGGCTTTTCCTCTTTGCCGCCGCGATCGCGAGTGCGGTGGAAATCCGCCTGGCCACTTTCAACATCGGCGCGGCATTCGACACGAGTGGCGGGGAATTCGTCTTCACCCACGGCATCGGGCAACAGGGAACGCAGGACCACGACTCGGTGGCAGCCATCCTGGCCCGGATCGATGCGGATGTGGTCGCCCTGCAGGAAATCCACAGCGGCGACCTTTCTCAGGATCTGGGCGATCTCGCGGCGCGCCTCGGTTATCCGCACATCCATGTCTCGAACCTCAACCGGGCATTCGACACCACGTTGCGGGTGACACTGCTCTCGCGCTTTCCGTTTCTGAATCCGACTTCGATCGTCTCTCCGACCGGGGCGAAAGAGATCACCCGGAATCACCCGGCGGTGACAGTGGATGTCCCCGGCACCGACAGGGATCCGATCATCATCACCGCCCACCTCAAAGCGGGCACCGCCAGCTCCGACCGGTTCCGGCGGGCGGTCGAAATGCGTCGGCTGGTGGATTTCCTCGACCAGCCGGGCGTGGCGGAAACCGAAAACTGGATCGTTCTCGGCGATTTCAATCTCTCCGGGGCGCCCTCGGTTTTCAACGCGTTGCCAAGCGGCCTACCCACCACCTACAGTCTCGGATCCGATGTGACCGTTCCGGTGGCCTACCACACGGATCCGATCCTGTATTTCAAGAACCGCAAACCGTTCCGGCTGGACCCGAGGCAACTCGATGGCTCGCCGAGCACGTTCAACACCTCGCAAAGCGGCGGATCTGCCATCGATCTGGTGATGATCTCGCCCGCATTGGCCAGCCGCCCGGTGCTACCTGAAATCTATAACTCCGGTTTCGATGGATCCAATGCCGCCGGACTGCCGAAAGCGGGGTTGCCGCTCGCGGCATCGACCAGCGCGGTCGCGTCCGATCACTATGCCGTTTTTACGGACCTCGAGCTGGATGGCGCCGACCATTATGCTTTTACCGCCCAAGGTGAAACCATCCGTGAAGACTTCACCGGCTTTCTTGGCGTGGTGGATCCGCAACGATGGACCACCCATGGCGAAAACTGGTTGGGGCGGGACGACGGAGGCAGCGGGCTGCCGGGATTCCGGTCGTACGGTGAGTTTCAACAAGGCTCACTGGGATATTTGCAGGGGAACGGACCCGGCGTGGCCATTGCGACCTTCGGCAACGCATCACCAACCTTGTTGAGCACGCTGGAGATTACACTATCGGCCGAGGTCCGCCGGGTTGTTGAAAACGGAACCGCCGACGGATTCACCGTCGATCTGCTGGCCGGGAATGAGATCATCCCCTTGCCGGCGCTGGACTTCGCGGCAGGCGGCAATGGGAATCTGACGGCCCGGGCAAGCGGATTGCATATCATGCCGGGAGACGATTTCGGGCTACGATTCCAATTCTTCCGCGGTGATGGTCCGCAGATTCCGGCGGATGTGTTTATCAACGAATTCCATTATGACAATGCGGGCGGCGACGTCGGTGAGTTTGTCGAGGTCGTGGTGGGTCCGGGGTTTTCGGGGGCGCTGGAGGAGGTTGTTCTGGTCTTATACAACGGGGCAAGCGGACAGAGTTATGGCACCCGGGCGTTGAGTGAATTTGCGGCTGGTGCCCTCACTCCCTCCGGCCACCGGTTATTCACCACCGATGTGGTCCTTCAGAATGGCAGTCCTGACGGCATCGCGCTCGTCTCGGGCGGCGAGGTGCTGGAATTCCTTTCCTACGAAGGCATATTCACCGCCACGGACGGTCTTGCCGCCGGCGTGGTTTCCACGGATGTCGGCGTGACACAGAACGGCTCGGAACCGGCCGGCGAATCGGCCCTGGGACTCACGGGAAATGGCGGCGGCGCCAGCGCGTTCGCATGGACGAAGTTTGTCGGAATCCCCCACAGTCCCGGCCAGCCGAACGCGGGCCAGACCTTCACCAACCTCCCGCCAGCCCAAGGCATCTCCATCGACGACCTCGAGGTGACCTTTCTGCCGGGCGGGGGGGATTTCGACAGCGACGGCGACGGCATGTCCGATGACCACGAAGTCATTTTCGGAACGGACCCGGGCGACGCCAACTCCGTCTACAGAATTACTTTCAACCGGCCCGATGCGTCGACGGTCCGGCTGGCATTCCCCACCACCGCGGGGAGAATCTTCACGGTGCAAACCAGCATCGACCTGGTCGCTTGGGAAACCGAGGAAACGATCTCCGGCGACGGACTCGGGCGGGAGCTCGATTTTCCGGTGGACCCGGAAGTGGGCCCGGTCTTTTACCGCATCCGTGCCGAATGGGAGTGAATCGGTTAGAACCCGGTGGCCAGTTTTGACACCAGCGCCTCGCCTGCCCGTTCCAAGGCATCGGGCAAGGCGTTGTTGCGGGCCGTCTGGAGATTCGAATCCACGAATAACTGGCTCTCGCCGGTGCTGGTGCCGGTGGCAAGGACGCGGGTGGGATCGCGGGCGTCCCGCAGCACCCAGCGAAGGGTGACCCGGTTTGTCAGCTCCTCGGGCAGCAGCGTGTCGCGGCGGGAACCGCGCAGCGACGAGTAATCGATCTCCGCCAGAGTTCCTTCCAGCACCGCGTCCGCCTCCGCACGGCGGGCGAGCCGATACGTGCCATCCTGGACAAAGGCGTCGGTCACCGCGGAAGTGGCAAGCGCCTCCGCCCGCGGATGCGCGGTGTCGTTCACGAACATCGGCACCGAAATCTTCCCAACAGCGTCGAGCTGGCCGGGTTTGAGACCTCCGAGTTGGTAGCCGGCGCAAGATGCGAGTGCGAGGGTGGCGGCAAACGCGAAAGTCGGTTTCATGAAACAGCGCGATGGATTTCCCTTCCGCCTCACTCCCCCAGTTCCCGCAGACGGCCACGGGCGGCGGTGTGGAGCTGGCCGGAACCGGAACGTTTGGCGACATCGCGATAGTAGATTCTCGCGGAATCGTATTGGCCGGTTTTGTAGTAATACTCCGCGGTCTCGAACGTCCGCTGGAGTTCACGCCCGCCGAGGTTCGCGATGTTCGCGCGGGCTTCGGCATTCCGGCGGTGGCCGGGATACTGGATCAGGTAGTCGTTGAATGCCTCGCTGGCGAGGTCGAGTGTCGCCTGGTTGCGGTTTCCGCCGTCCGCCTCCTCGGTGAGGATGGCACCCACCCGGAAAAGCGCCTCAGGGGCCTCGGGCGCATCGGGCTGGTCGCGGACGAGCTGCCGGTAGGCGGCGATGGCCTCCTTGGTCTTTTTGCGGGAATGGTTGAGCTCGCCAATGGTGAACTGGGCCTTCGCCGCGGTGCGGGATTTCGGCGCGTTGTCGCGCACCTTGCCGAGCATTTCGACGGTCTTGTCGAGCGACAGTTTCGCGCGCAAGCCCAGGAATCCCGACCTAACCTCTCCGTCCGCGGCCGCCTGCGCCATCGCCGCCTGGCGGTTGAGAGCCTGGGTGTAGAGGCCGCTGCCTTGGAAACGGATGAGAAACTGCTGGTAGGCATCAAATGCTTTCACGATTTCGCCCTGACTTTCAAGCAGTTCGGCCTGCCGGAAACGGGCCAGCGGAGAGCTCGGCGCGAAGGGATAGCGCGTCGCCGCCTGGTCGTAGAGCTTGATCGCGCGTTTGGTACTTCCCGCGTCATCGGCAGCCTTGCCCTGTTGGTAAAGCGCATCACCGCGGGCGGCCGCCTCCTGGGTATTCCCAGCCATCAGCGGAATGGTCTTGTCCGAGTTTCCGCACGAGGACAAAAACACGGCGAAGGCGGAAATCAGCGCGCTGCCAAGAAGCCGGAAGGTCATGGGCGGGATCATAGGATGGGCATCCGTCGCGGAAAGCGCAAATTTTTCCAGGACTCAACGGCCCAGCTCGGTGGCGCGGCGGGTCGCCTCAGCGACGGCCTCGATCAGCGCGGAACGGACCCCGCAACGCTCCAGCACCGCCAGCCCGGCAATGGTAGTGCCGCCCGGCGAGGTGACCTGGTCCTTGAGGAGGGCGGGATGCTCACCCGATTCGAGGACCATGGAAGCGGCCCCGAGCACCGTTTGGGCGGCCAGCCGGAGGGCATCCGCGCGCGGCAAGCCCATTCGCAGGCCGCCATCCGCGAGGGCCTCGATTACCAGATACACATAGGCGGGCCCGCTTCCCGAAAGGCCGGTCACCGCATCCAGCAACCGCTCGGGAACCTCGACGGCCAGCCCGACCGCGCCAAGCAGCGAGCCGGCGACCTCCCCATCGGCAGGAGTGGCGGAACTTCCCAGGCAATAACCCGCCGCCCCGTGTCCGACCAGCGCCGGCGTGTTCGGCATCGCCCGGATCACCCGAAACGCCGCGGGCGAGGCGGCTTCCAAAGCTTGCAGGGTAACGCCCGCGGCGATGGAAATGACCAGCGGCGAGGCGTCGCCGAGATCATTGCCCAGATCTCTCAGCGCGGCGGGGACGTCGTGGGGCTTCGTGCAAAGCAGCAGGATGTCGCATCCGGCAAGACGTGCCAGGTCGGCGCTCGCGACGGCTCCGGTTTTCTCGCCGAACGAAAGGCGGGACGGTTCGAAGGGATCGTAGCCGGTGACATCGGCGGACGCGACGATTCCCGCGCGGATCGCCCCGCCGACCAATGCCGTGCCCATTTTCCCACAACCGATGACGCCGAGCTTCATGGCGGCGAGGCTAGGCGGCGGGCCGCGTGGGATGCGAGCGTCATTTTGCTTGGAGGTCGGTCCCCGGAGCGGCCATGTTGCCGCCATGAAAGCATGGTTAGCGCTCGGCCTCGCAGGCATCCTCGGCACGGTTCACGCGGAAGAAATCTCGTCGGTCGACGACGCCATCCCCGCCATTGTCCGCGCGTTGGAGAAACCGGCGATCGCACCGTTTCCCAGCGGCATCCGGATGGCCGTGACGGCGACCACCGACGATGCCCAGGCCCACGTGAACCTCGGGCTGAACCATCTACACGGCGGCTGGGAGTTTGAGGCCAGCCGGCATTTTGCCGAAGCCATGCGCCAGGATCCCGAGTGCCTGCTCGCCCACTGGGGCATGGTGATGGCCCTCCTATCGCCCTCCGCCGAGACGCTCGCGGCGCGAAATGCGGCGACCGACCGGCTGCTTCATTTGGTGGAAAAAGGGAACGGCAGCGAGCTGGAGCGCGGATACGCCTACGGCCTGATCAAATACATCGAGGACGGTCCCGCGGGCGCGGCGACCGCGTTCCAACGGGTGGCCAAGGATTTTCCGAACGACATGCAAGCGGTCATCTTCGCCGCACTTTTCAGTCGAACCGGCTACGATGATCTCGGATCGGCCACACCCGAACAGGAAGCCGCCGAGAAATCCCTGCTCGCACTCGTCGAAAAGTTTCCCGAAAGCCCGGTGCCCTTGAACGCCCTGCTCTCGATCCGCGCGGAGGCTCCGGACCTGACCGGATCGCTTGCTCTCGCCCGCAAACTTTGCCTGATGGCGCCGGATTACGCGCCCTATTTCCACGTCCTGGGCCACTACGAATGGCGCTGCGGAGAGCACGGCCGGGCGGCCGCCGCCTTCGGCAGGGCAACCGCTTTGTTCAA
>JBBSJY010000211.1:0-8240 GCA_038256845.1 Verrucomicrobiales bacterium
ATCGGCGATGTTGAAGGCATTCTGAGGGGTGGCGTGGCGATCCTCCAGAAACTCCTCGAACACCTGCTGTTCGCCGATGACGTTGGCGGGAACCACTTCCGCCGCCGTGAAATTGAGCGATTCGTCGATGACCGGGGAGAGGCTGCCGTCGTCGAGGATGAACCGGAAATTGTCCGCGTTGTCCTTGAAGGGGTAGCCATCGCCGCCGTTGGCGAGGAAGTTCAGGGAGACCATGGGGATGACGGCCGGAGCACCGGGAATAAAGCCGCCGCTCGCGTAGATCGCCGCGGATTGCAGGCCGTCATCGCCGATGAGGGAGATGGCGGTGACCCGCTGGCCTGCGGGCATGGCACCGCTCCAGGAAAAGGCCATTCCGCCGATCTGTGGGAAACGTCCGTTGTTTGGCCATACCGCGACAGCATGTTCGAGAACCGCCTTCAGACCGATCGGGCTGATTTCAAATGCCATGAGGCGATTGTTGAAACGGAGGGCATTTTCGATATCCAGTTTGGAAATGCCACCCGCGGGTTTGCCGGCGGCAGGGTTGGCCAGGGGCGGCAATTTCTCCGCAGAACCGCCGGCGCTTGAGACGGCGCCGATTTGTGCGCGGATGCCGCCACCGTTTTTCAGCGAAATGATCGGTGCGGAGCCGCCAATCACAGAGCGCAGCGCGGCAACGTTCGCATCGGCGGTGATATTGCCCAGATTCGTTTCCTCCCGGCGGACAAAGGCACGCTCACCCTCAAGATAAACATTGGTGAAACCGAAGACCAGACCGTCCTTGGCGTTGATAACACCTTGGATCGCGTCGGTGATTTGTTTCACGCGGGCACCTTTGGTTCCGGCTGCGAAGGCGGTGGTGCCGAGCTCGGCCTCGTCCACATTCCATGCGGCGGCGGCGTTCGCAGCGGTGGCCGCGTAGGCCCCGTTTTCAGCAATGCGTGTGGCGAAGTGGGAGATGATGATTTCGCCAGCGGCGTCAAAATCCACCACGAGGCGGCCGAGATATGTGAACTCGTTGTCCGTGTTGATGATGGCCGTGGGTTTGCCGTCGGTGCCTTGGGTGAGAAGCGGGTAGGTGCCCGCAAAGTTCGCCTCATGGCCGGGGAATGCCACCGCAACATCATCCGCGTCGCCGAGTCTCGTGTTGGACCCCGCGGCGAGGATGATGTCCACTCCTGAAAGCTTGGTGGCCAGCGATTGCTCGTTGGCGAGCTGCTGGAGATGGGAGAGCAGGATGATCTTGTTCACGCCTTCGGCGATGAGTTCGTCGATGAACGGCTGCACCTGGGTGGCAAGCAGGTCCATGTCATCCACTCCGGTGCGTGGCTCGGCGAAGCCCTTGACGCGGGCACCGCTTGGCGAGGCGATCGACTCCAGCACCTGGGTCGTCACACCCACGAGGCCGATTCTCTCGCCGCCCTTGGTGATGATGGCGGTCGGGACGATGCGGCCCTGCTGGGTGGCGGCGTCCGGCACCGGAGTGGCGGCCCCATCCAGCAACACGGTGGTGAAAGCCGCGTTGAGCGGATCGGCGGTGAAGTCGATATTGGTACTGAGGTGCGGGAAGGTCGCACCGATCCAACTGCCATTTGAAGCCGGGCGGATCGCGTCGGAAAACACATTCGATCCCAGATCGAACTCATGGTTTCCGATCGCGGAGGCCTCGACTCCGAGGATGTTGTGAATGGCGATGTCGGGCCGCCCGAACGCGGTGGACAGGCTGCCATTCGCGAAAACATCGCGGAGCACCGGAGTGATGGACGGGTCGGTGCCGGCATTGAGGAAAGGGCCCGGAATGAAGCTGTCTCCTCCCGAAAGGATGAGCGTATTCGGGTGGTCGTCTTCGAAGCCTTCGAGGATCGCCGCGAGATTCGGCGCGGTTTGTGCCGCGAGGAGCCCCGCTTCCGCATCGGCGAGGTGGAGAACTTGCAGCGTGAAAGCAGCCTCTTCCGATGCGGAAAGAGGGGAGGGAGAGATCGCGCAGATCGCAGCGATCAAAGAGGGCAGGTAGGGTGCGGTTTTCATGAAAGAAGCCCTTGCGGACATCCCGATGAAATGATTCCCGGAATCATTTGCCACAATGTCTCGGCAACAAGATTGCCCCATGTCGGTTTTGTCACCCAAGCACGGCAGGGTCATGGCAGGAATTTCCTAAACACCGGCGCATCTATCAGGATACGGGTAGCTGCGCCCCTGGTGGAAACACTCCTCACCCCAGCACCCGCTCCACCACCCACCCCAGCCCCGCCAACGCCACCAGAATCGAACCAACCACACGCACCTGCCGTGTCCATTTCCTGACCGGCCACAGCAGCAGAAACGCGGCCACCAGCACCGTCACCTGCGCCAGCTCGACCCCCACGTTGAACCACACCAGCGGCCGCACCAGCCGGTCGCCCGGAATGCCCGCCAGTTTCTCCGACAGCACCCCCGCGAAGCCCAGCCCGTGGAGCAACCCGAACGCGAAAACGATTACCAACCGCCGCGGCTTGAGCTCCTTCACCAGCAGATTCTCAATGCCGATCCATGCGATGCTCGCCGCAATCAGGATTTCCACCGGTCGCTCCGGCACGCTCACATAGCCCAGCACCGCCAGCGCCAGCGTGATCGAGTGCGCCAGCGTGAACAGCAATGATTGCCCTAGCAGCGGCTTCCACCGCGGAACCAGCAGGAACAGGCCTACAATGAAAAGCAGGTGGTCCAATCCCAGCGGTATCACATGCCGGTAGCCGGAAACGAGCCATCCCCACGCTGCCCCGGCTTTCCCCTCCGTCGTCACCGCGCCATCCTCCCCCACTCTCAGCAATACCGAACTCATCCCGGCCGGCGTGCTGAGGATTTCCGCCCCGTCCGCTCCTTCCGTTACAATGATCAGCTCGCTCTCTTCATCATCCTTCCAGATCACCCTCAGCTCCCCCGGCCCCGGCTCGGCATCGGCCACGATCCGGGTTCGGAAAAACGCCCAACCACCTTCCTCCTCCGGCAGCACTACCGGATCCGATTCGAAATCCAAAAACTCGATCCGCCATGGCACTTCCCCGCCGTTGAAACTCAGCGTCAGAATCCTCCGCAGCGTGATCTCCGTTTCCCGCCGCATCCTCGCCAGTTTCTCCGCCGGCGCCGCCATCACCACCTCGCGGTAGAACGGCGGCGAGTCCGGATCGCCCCGCGTCTCCGGCGCCATGAAGGCGATATCCATCAGCCCGGTCAGCCGCCATTCGTCCTCCACCACCTCGAATTCCATCTCCACCGAATCCACCTGATGCGCCCGCAGATGCCCCGCAAGGATCCACCAAACCGACAGCACGGCGAATAACGGAAGGATTCTCATGGGAACGATGGCCGCCAGTATCGGCCGCACCCACCCGATGACAAGGAAATCAACCCAGCTCGGCCTTCCGGAAACAATCGACCGAGTGATCCTCCACCATCCCCACCGCCTGCATGAACGCATACATCGTGGTGGATCCCACAAAGTTGAAACCCGCCTTCCGCAGCGCCTTCGAAAGCGCGTCCGATTCGGGAGTCCCGCTTGAATAATCCTCCAACGTCCGGAACGCGTTCCTCGTTGGCTCCCCGCCTGCAAATTCCCAAATCCAACCCACCGGATCCTCCAGCCGCAACCACGCTTTCGCATTCTCTCGCACAGACAGGATCTTCCCCCGGTGCCGGATGATCCCCGGATCGAGCACCAGCTTTGCCAACTGCGCGTCCGTCATCCGCGCCACCTTTTCTGGCTCGAAGTTCCGGAAAACCTCTCGATAACGTTCCCGTTTCTGCAAGACCGTCCACCACGAAAGCCCCGCCTGCGCCCCCTCCAGACAAATCATTTCAAACAAGTATCGCGGATCCCGCGAAGGCACGCCCCACTCGGTGTCGTGGTACGCCGTGTAAAGCCCACGTCCGTCGGGCAGCCAGGGACAACGTTGCATCCGCCGATGGTCGACATTCCCTCTTCTCCGCGCCAGTCCCGACTTCACCCCGGCGCCTGAAATGAAATTCACACCTCATCTGCCTGCATGGAGGAAGCCTCCGGGTCTCCACCGCTTTTCTTATGATCCAGAACCAAGGTATAGATCGCCGTTTCCGGGGCGACGTGATCCAGATCCGCCACCGCCGGCCGCAGTCCGTCACGGTCGCTTTCCAAGAACAGGATGTGTGGTTCCTCATCCCGGTGAGTCGCACTGAAATCGCTCAAAGTGAATTTCTCCGTGATCAGCGTCTTCTTGAGAATGGCACCCTCCGCGACCATCCGGTTCAGGTCCTCGTAACGGGGTTTGCCAGTGAAACAAATCCGGCCTCGCATGTGATCGGCCACCGTGGTCGTGTGGTGCTGATCGCTATCGCTCGGCGGAATTTGCCAAACCCCCGCGCGTCCGAAGCGGTCGATCAGTTGGGTGGCCGCCATCGAGTTCACCTCGTCGTTGGGGGTCGCCGCAATCAAGGTCCCGAGACCGTTGAAATCCAGTTCTTCCTCGGCGAATTCCGAGAGGATGTTCGCCCGCAGCGCATTCAGCCCGTCAAGTTTTGCGGCGGCGACATTTTTGTAATTGGTATCTAGCAGAACCACCGAATGCCCTTCGTCCTGCAGGCCCTTGGCCACCACCCGCACCCACGCATCCGCCCCCGCGAAGAGAATCCCGCCGGTGCCCCGCGAGGCCAGCCCGAGATAGCGTGCCAAAGGTCCGGCCAGCAAGCCATAGAATGTGACCGTGCCGACAATCACCAGGAAAACCAGCGCCACCAGATCATCGGCCTGGTCGGCGATCCGCCCGCCCAACTCACTTTCAAACCGCCCGCCCGATGCCGCGGTTTCGAACTCCAGGGCGAAAATCGCCGTCACCGCTGCTGCGACGATTCCCCGGGGAGCCAGCGCCGCGAGGAAAATCCGGTCCTTCACAGTCGTCCCTTTCGAGAAGACCATCGAGAGAAACACGGACAGCGGCCGGACCACCACGATGAGGAACAATAAAAGCGGGACCGCCATCGGCAGTATGGCCCTGAGATCCGCGAGTGCAATCCGGCCCGACAGGATGATAAAAAGCGTGGAGATGATCAAAACCCCGAGGTTTTCCTTGAACTCCAGAATATGCTTCACCGAGACACGCCGTTGATTGCCGAGGACGATCCCCATCACCGTCACCGTCAACAGACCCGCTTCCTTCTCCGCGGCGTTCGCGGCGGTGAAGGCGACCGCCACCACCGATAGCAGGAAGACCGGTTGAAGGTAGTCGGGTATCCGGTGGCCCGCCAACAGCCAGACGATCGCCTTTGCCAGGATCCACCCCCCCAGCCCGCCCACCAGCAGGAGGATGCCAAAAGCGAAGAACACCGACTCGCGCGCGACCTCGCCATTCACCGCCACCGCCCATTTGAAAACCAGCACCGCCAGGATCGCGCCGATCGGATCGACCACGATGCCCTCCCAGCGCAGGATCGAGGCGATTTTCCGGGACGGGTTCATGTCCCGCAGCAGCGGCGCGATCACCGTCGGCCCGGTCACCGTCAGGATCGCGCCGATCACCGCAGCGATCCGCCACTCGTAGCCGAGTACCAGCCCCATGAAAACCGTGGAGAGAACCGCGGAAACTAGCACCGCCACCGTGCAGAGCCGGAACACCGCCACCCGTCCGTCTTTCAGCTCCGCCAGGCGCAACGTGAGCCCGCCTTCGAAAAGGATGATGGCCACAAACAGACCCACCACGGACAGCAGCGGGCTGCCATCGCCGTTGTGGAGCGCTAGGAAATCATCCACCCGCACTCCCGTGAAGTGGCCCAGCCCGAATCCGAAAAGCAGCAGCAGCAGGATCGACGGCAGCTTGAACTTCCACGCCAGCCATTGGGCGAGCACGCCCAGCGCGAGCACGAGCGTGATATAAACGAGCGATGTCATCGGCTCGATACGATGCGGAAATGCCGCTCCACCGCCACCTAAAATCCGGGGACGAATCGCCACCACCCCGCCCTCATGCCCGTGCACGGCGTCTCCGCACTTCGTGATCCGCCTCTTCCAGCGCCTTTCATCCGTCGCAATCCCGCCTTGCCGCCCCGCCGCCCCGCTGCTTCCATCCGCCCCCCAACCGTCCGAAAATCATGGCCAACAAAGACGTCACCGACCCCGCCCGCATGGAAAAAATCGTGTCGCTGTGCAAGCGCCGGGGCTTCATCTTCCAAGCTGGAGAACTCTACGGCGGCCTCAACGGCTGCTGGGACTACGGCCCGCTCGGTGCGGAGCTCAAACGCAACCTCAAGGACTTCTGGTGGCGCAAGACCGTCCAGGAACGCGACGACATCCTCGGCATGGACGGCGCCATCCTCACCATGGAACAGGTCCTCGTCTCCTCCGGCCACGTCGGCGGCTTCAGCGACCCGATGTGCGACTGCCTGCTCTCGAAATCCCGCCTCAGAGCCGACCAAATCCCGGCCCAGGACGGCACCGCCGTCTGGTTTTCCGGAGCGAAACACTTGGCCTCGGATTGGAAAAGCGAACGACCTTTCGCCGTTCTCGTCGCCGAAGGCAAAGACCCGATCGAGTCCCATAAGACGGCGCGGAAATATTACTCCGAGTTTCTATCTAACAAACAGATCTCGCCCAAGGAAATCGAACTCGTCGAGGACCGCCGCGAGGAGTTGAAGGAAACCACCCGTTTCAATCCCGACAACGGCTCGCTCCTAACGGATCCGCGCCAGTTCAACCTCATGCTCCAAACGAACTTCGGCGCGACCGGCGAGCAAATCGCCTATCTCCGCCCGGAAACCGCCCAGTCGATTTTCTGCCAATACAAGAACGTCCTCGATTCAAATCGCGTCAAACTTCCCTTCGGCATCGCGCAGATCGGCAAGTCGTTCCGCAACGAGATCAACCCGCGCAATTACATTTTCCGCTCGCGCGAGTTCGAGCAAATGGAAATCGAATATTTCTGCCATCCCGATGACGGCATGCGCCTCACCGACGAGTGGCTCGAAACCCGCCTCTCCTTCTATGAGGAAATCGGCATCCCGCGCGAGAAACTCCATATCCTCGACGTCCCCGATGGCGAGCGCGCCTTTTATTCGAAGAAGACCTACGACATCGAATACGAATTCCCCTTCGGCATCCAGGAACTCGAAGGCGTCGCCTACCGCACCGACTACGATCTCGGCGTCCACCAGAAAGGCGCGGGCAAGCCGCTCGAATATTTCGATGAGGAAACGAAACAAAAGTTCCTCCCGCACGTCGTCGAGCCCTCCGCCGGCTGCGACCGCACCATCCTCGCCCTCATCTGCGAAGCCTTCGACGAGGAAACGCTCACCGATGACAAAGGCAAGGAAGACCTCCGCACCGTCCTCCGCTTCAAGCCCACCATGGCACCCATCAAGGTCGGCATTTTCCCACTGCTCAAAAAGAACGAGGAGCAAGTCCGCATCTGCCGCGAGATCCAGAAGAAGCTCCAGCCCTGGATGAATGTCTTCTACGACGACTCCGGCGCCGTCGGCCGCCGCTACCGCCGCCAGGACGAGATCGGCACGCCCTACTGCGTCACCGCCGATTTCGACACCCTTGGCGAAAATGGCAATGAAAACAAAGGCACCGTCACCATCCGCCACCGCGACTCCATGGAACAGGAACGCATCGCCATCGAAGCGCTGCTGCCATGGCTGCTCGAACGCGTCCGCTGATCACGCAAAAGAGCCACAGGCATCCTCGAAGGGGGCACAGGCATCCTGCCTGTATCTTCCGCGTGGCTGATCGACTGCGTCCGCCTGATCGCGAGAACCACTCCACCAGCGGCGCTAACTTGTAGTAACCCTGCTTTCCACACCCGCGCAGCCGCGGGTTCTGGGGAAGCCACCCAACTCGCCACCACCAGCGAACTCTCGCGCCCGTCTGGCGCACAATTGCTCGCGTCGAAAAATTGAGTGCTTGCGCTCGATTTCCAGGACCCTGCCGATGAGACAATGCTTGTGCTTGTTAGTCGGGACTGACCCTTTCGAGATCCTTTCGATGTTAGTCGGAACTGACCCTTTCGATTCGTTGCGCGGCAACTACCGCGCCACCAAGGCCCTGCTCCGCGTCGCCGACCGCCACGCATCCACCATCACCCGCCGCAGCACCGAGGTCCGAGCTGCCCCGTCACTCGCGGACGGCTTGCCCCCTGAGTCCCATCATGCGGAAAACTCCGCTGCTGAGGCGGATTGGATCGCCACCCGCATTGAGAGCATCCCCGGCACCAATCACCTCGGTAGGATCGGCATCC
>JBBSJY010000212.1:0-8209 GCA_038256845.1 Verrucomicrobiales bacterium
CCGTATCGGGCAGTGACTTCGTCGAAGCGCATTTCATATACGATCGATTTGATATCGATGGTGTCTTTGGCCAGCAGGGTGACGCCCCATTCATACTCGTCGAGGCCGGTGGAGCCGGTGATGAGTTGGAGGATCCGCCCGGAATAGGTGCGGCCGACCTTGGCGTGCCCGGCCATCAGCTTTCGGCGGGTTTCAAAATCCAGCGAATACCAGTTGTCCGCGTTGTGACGGCGTTTGGACATGGGATAGAAACAGATCACCGGCCAATCCGGGAGCACCGGATAGAGCCGGTGCTTGAGATAGTGCGCCATCCGGTCGTCGAACTCCTTGATGGCGGTTTCAAATTCCGGCGTGCCTTCCACTAGGCCTTTTTCGCCGATGAGAGTGTCGGCAACATGTTGCTCGCGGGTGGTGGTGTATTCGGAACTCTCGGTTTGGGAGAGGTAGGAATAGGTGGGGCTGAGGATTTCCGGACCGAGGGAAAGTGTGAGCTGTTTCTCGAACGTGTTGGCGACCTGCAGGTCCGGGGTCAGCAGCATGAAGCCGAGATCGGCCTTGGGTGTGGCGACGGAGAAGATCAGCAGGTGAGTGTCCGGCGTAGCGCGGATTTCCTGCACGAGTTCGGTCAGGCGGGTCTTGGCTTGACGCTTCTCATCATCGCCGAAAAGCGCCCATTGCGCGTGATCGACATGATAAAACAAATGCATGACGTGCCATCCTTCGCGGGGCACAAGCGGATTGAATTCCTTGTTTGGCATGATGTTGATTTCAGCGGCGCTCGCTTTTGATGGTGGTCTCGAAGAGCGGTTCGAACTCGGTGCTCGAAGCGTTGGCCGAGGGACCTTCGAAGACTTGCACGACCCAGAGCTTGGTCTCGCCGGTCCGGTAGGCGGCGTGCATTCCCAGGTCGTCAAATCCGGCGGTCGCGGCGATCTTCAGGGAGGTTTCTCCGTCGATCGTGCGGGTGATGGCATCGCCCACCAGCTCGTTGTCGCCGTCGCGGAAAAAGATGCGGATGGCGGCGGGTCCGCCGGTAAGGGTGAGTTCGGCCACGGGCAAAAGCTGGGTTCCCCGCCGGAATCGGTCCGCATCCGGCCCTTCGATGATGGGCTCCCGCCAGTAGGTACTTGCGGAAATGGCGTTGACCTTTTCTCCAGTGATCGGGAAATCGGCAGCTCGGGCCTTGGGGGATTCTCTGGGGAGCGAGGTGAGCCAGTGGCCGAGAGTCAGCAGGATGCCGACGGCGAGGAGAACGAACAAGGCACCCAGTCCGACTTTTTCAAGCGGGCTGAGAACCCGCAACGGGCGGAGCAAGACGGAGAGGCCTGTCTCCGTCCCTGGTGGGGGTGCTTGGGAGACGGGAATCTCGGAGTCGCCGGGTTCCGCGTGGGACCGCGAATCATCGGGAGGAGATGCAGCCGGTGGGGAAGTGGAGTTCTCACCGGCTGAAGGGGTCGCGGCCAACACGGAATCGGTCCGGCTGGGCGGACCACCATCGTCATCGAGGGATCCGAGATCGTCGAAATCTTCAAAATCTTCGCTGGATTTGGCGGGCGGCGGAGCCTTCGGGGTAGGTCGGGGTGTTTCTTCCACGGGCAGAACTTCCGGATTTCCCAGGTCATGAGCGTCCTGCTGGCCTGCGGATTTTGTCTCCGCATGCTTTCCGATGACCCTCGGTTTTGTTTCGATGGGTTCCAATGTGCCGCGGTATTCTCCACCTTTTGCGGCATCGGGGCTCCCGCCCGAGGCTGCCTCGGACGGTGATGGATCATCAAGGTCCCACAAATCCATCTCCATGCGCTTGCCGGAAGCCGCATCCTTGTCATGGCGGGCTTCGGAGGGTTTCGACGGGTCCTCCGGGAAGGATGGGGAAGGGGAGCTCATAGTAAGGGGCGGGGGACTTTTACGAACCGGCAACCCGCTTGGCCAGTGCGAAAGCCGCCCGGCGGTTTGCGGAAAAAGCAGTTGCATGCGGCGCGCTGCGAGGGCATCCACGGCCCTGCAATTCCTTTTACCGTCATGGCAGACAGCGAAGACAAAAACATCGAAAACGTGCCCGGCAAGTTCTACGTGGACAGCCAGTGCATCGATTGCGATTTGTGCCGGGAAACGGCTCCCAACAATTTCACCCGCGCGGATGACGAAGGTTATTCGTTCGTTTTCAAGCAACCCGGGAATGAAGAGGAGGTCGCGCAGTGTCGTGAGGCGATGGAGGGATGTCCGGTGGAAGCCATCGGTGAGGACGGAGACGATTGAACGCCGGCCCTTTATGAACAGGAAACCCTCGGCCGGCAGCATCCGCGAGGAAATCCTGCGCGAGTGGCGGGGCGTGGAAGAGCCGGACGACCTGAAAGCGGGCGTTCATCGCGCCGGGGAGTTTGTCGCCGCGGTACTCCGCGCGGCCGGTGCGGAAGATGGCTTGCACGAAGACCAGGTGCGCGCCGCCTGGAAGGATCTTGCGGGGGATTTCATCGCCCGCCATACCGAACCTGTCTCCGTGAAAGGGGGGCATCTGATGCTCCGGGTCACCCAGCCGGCCATGCGCTTCCATCTGGAGCAAATGAAGCCGATGCTGCTCGGGAGGATTCGCGCACAACTCGGCGAGGAGCGGATCAAATCGGTCAAATTCACGCTCGGTTAGAGATCTCCCGCCATGTTCCGCAACCTTATCTTCGATTGGTCCGGCACGCTGGTGGACGACCTCGGACCTGTCATCGAGGCCACCAATCTTGTTCTCGGCAAATACGGCCTGGCTCCGATGGACCGGGAAAACTTCCGCCGCCGGTTCCGTCTTCCTTACCACGAGTTTTACACCGAGGTCCTGCCGGAGATCGCTCTGGAGGAGTTGGAAGCGCATTTTCGTCCGGCGTTCGATGCGGCCGTCTCTCCGGTCACGGTGCTTCCCCACGCACGCGAAAAGCTGGAATGGTGCGCGGCACTCGGAATCCGGGCCTTCGTCCTGACATCGATGGACGCTGTCGCGTTCGAACGGCAGATGGACGAGTTCGGGCTGCGCCATCACTTCGAGGCCACTTATGCCGGCGTGCTCGACAAGCGGGAGGTGATCCACAGGATTCTGGAAACACACCGGCTCGATCCCGCTGAAACGGCCTTCGTCGGCGACATGACGCATGATGTGGAAACCGCGCGCCACGGCGGAATCGCCTCCATCGCCGTGCTAACCGGCTATAACCACGCGGAGATTCTTGCCGCGGTCCGGCCTGATATCACCGTGCCGGATCTTGGCGTGCTGAGGGCGTTGTTAGATCGGCGCCGTGGCGGGAACCGGCCCATTGCGACCGTGGGTGCGGTGCTTCACGATGGGGCGGGAAACGTGCTGATGGTCCGCACCCACAAGTGGGGCGATCGATGGGGAATCCCCGGCGGGAAGATTGAGCGCGGCGAAGCCTCCGAGGACGCCCTAAGGCGCGAAATGCGCGAGGAAACGGGTCTGGAAATCGGTGAAATCCGTTTCGTGCTCGTCCAGGATTGCATCGATTCTCCAGAGTTCCAGCGGGCCGAGCATTTCATTCTGCTCAACTATCTCGCCAAGGCGCTGCCGGGGACTGTCGTCCTGAATGATGAGGCGCAGGAATTCCTTTGGTTGCCTCTCGCGGAGGCGTCCGCTCTAGATCTCAACGAGCCGACCCGCGTGCTGCTGGTGGAAATCTCCCGGCGGAAGCTGATGGATTCATGAACACCCCGGACATCATCGAGATCCGTCGCCTTCGCGTCGCGACTTTCATCGGCGTGCCGGATGAGGAACGGGCCACGGAGCAGACTTTGCTCGTCACAGTGCGGATGACGCCTTCGCAGGGCTTTGTCGGGCTGGCCGATGACGTGAACCGGACGGTTGACTATCATGCGGTGGCATTGGAGATCCAGGCCTTGGCGGCTGCCCGCACCCGGCGGCTCATTGAAACGCTTGCGGTGGAGCTTGTGGAGAATTTGTTAGAAAGGCATCCGTTGTCACACGCTTCCGTTACGATCGAAAAGCATATCCTTCCTCAAACAGAGTGTGTGGCGGTGCACATCGAGCGCAGCCGTTGAACAGTATCATCTCTCCGTCCATGTGACGGAATCGAGACAAGAAAGGAGCTGAGATGTGATGAGGGATGGAGTTTGCTGCGGTCGGATTTAATTCAACCCTGCTGACTATCCATGAAAATTGACATCGTGACGGATACCTTCGCGCCGGATGTGAATGGAGTGGCCATGACTCTGGGGCATTTGAGCGAAGGCCTGCGGCAGCGCGGGCACCGCGTGCATGTGATCCACACCGGAGGCGAGTGCCGGGGGGGGGAGACACTGGCGGCGTCGATTCCGCTGCCAGGATACAGAGAGGTGAGGGTGGGTCTGCCCGGGCCGTTCAAGCTGAGGAAGCGCTGGCATAAGAAGAGGCCGGATGCGATCTATGTGGCCACGGAAAGCCCGCTGGGGAAGTCGGCGGTGAAGGCGGCAAAGGCATTGGGGATACCGGTCGCGGCGGGGTTTCACACGAATTTCCACGAATACATGGGGCAATATCATCTGGGCGCCTTGCAACCGGCTGCGATGGCCTATCTGAAACGCTTTCACAAACGGGCCGATTGCACGCTCGCGCCATCGCCGGAGCTGGTGGAGCGGCTGCGAGCGGAAGGGTTCGAAGAAGTTTATCTGCTGGGCCGCGGGGTGAATACGAAGCAGTTCTCGCCGGCGAAGCGATGCGAGGCCTTGCGCGGGGAATGGGGTGTGCGTTTCGGGGCGC
This sequence comes from Verrucomicrobiales bacterium, assembly GCA_038256845.1. Classification (GTDB taxonomy): domain Bacteria; phylum Verrucomicrobiota; class Verrucomicrobiia; order Verrucomicrobiales; family Akkermansiaceae; genus Luteolibacter. The sequence continues at coordinate 4,748 of JBBSJY010000212.1, forward strand.
CGGTCGCGATGGTGGTGGGCCGGGTGGCTGCGGAGAAGAATCTCGAAGTAGCAATGGAGGCATTCGGCCGGATGTTGCAGACGGTGCCGGATCTGCGCTGTGTGGTGGTGGGCGACGGACCGCTGAAGGAGAGGCTGGAGGAGAAATACCGGTGGGTTCATTTCGCGGGGGTGCGGACGGGCGAGGATCTGGCGCGGCACTATGCCTCGGCGGATGTGCTGCTGTTTCCGAGCGAGACGGAGACCTTCGGGAATGTCTTGTTAGAAGGTCTGGCGAGCGGGCTGGTGACGGTGAGTTATGATTATGCCGCCTCGGCGAGGTATGTCAAAGCGGGTGAGAACGGATTGAAAGCTCCCAAGGGCGATGCCGCGGAGTTCCACCGGTTGGCCATTGAGGCGCTGGGCTTGCGCCCGCACCAGGGAATGCGGCAGGCGGCGAGGGAACGGGCGGAATCCCTGGGATGGGACACGGTGGTGCGGGAGTTTGAGAACCGGCTGGAAACAATCGCGGGCCTTGCCGGGCCGGAGCGCGTGAAACCGCAGAAGGTCGGCAAACGCCCGAAGCTGCGATGCCGCACGGTATTTCTTTCGGATATTCATCTCGGGACGCCGGACAGCAAGGCGAACGAGGTGGTCGAGTTCTTGAAACACATCCGCTGTGAGAAACTGGTGTTGAACGGAGATATCATCGATGGCTGGGCGCTGCGGCGCGGGGGCCGCTGGCGGGGACGGCACAGCCGGGTGATCCGCAAGGTCCTCAAAATGATGGAACGTGATCTAACACAAGTCATCTACCTGCGGGGCAATCATGACGACATCCTCGAGCGCTTTCTTCCACTTGCATTCGGGGGGTTGAAAGTGACGAAGGAACACATCCATGTTTCCGCCACGGGAAAGCGGTATCTGGTGGTCCACGGAGATGGGTTTGACAGTGTTTCCACCAATCATCGTTGGCTGGCCTCGCTGGGAGCCGTGGGATACGATTTCCTCCTTCGCGTGAATCGCGGATACAACCGCTGGCGCGCATGGTGCGGGAAGGACTATTATTCGATCAGCAAGAGAATCAAAGCCCGGGTGAAGTCGGCGGTGAGTTTCGTGGATCGCTATGAAGTGCTGCTCCAGGATCTGGCGCGGCTGCGGAAGTGCGACGGGATCATCTGCGGGCACATCCATAGCCCCGAAGACAAGCAGGTTGGCGAGATCCATTATCTCAACTGCGGCGACTGGGTCGAAAGCCTCACCGCCATCATCGAGCACGAGGACGGACGAATGGAACTCATCCAATATGGGGATTTCCTCGCCTCCCTGAGGAGAAGCGGGGAGGTGAATTTCGGAGATGAGAGTTCTTCGGATCCGGGGAGAGAACTGGGACGCGGGAAGCAGACGGGGATTCCGTTGGCATCCTGACAGAAGTTTCCGGATCTCGCCGAGTTTCGGACGGGTTTAGCCGGCTTCCAGGACTTTGAGAACGTCGGCCGCCTGTTGGTCGGTGGACGCACTGAGGTCGCGCCACACCAGCTTGCCGTCCTTGAAAAGGAAGGCCTGACGTTTGGCGAATCCGCCGGTGTGGGGGACGCCGAAGGCATCGGCGACCTTCCCGTCGGAATCGGCGAGGAGGTCGAAGGGGAGCTTGTATTTGTCCTGGAAGGCCTTCTGGGCTTCCACCTTGTCCATGCTGACACCATAGGTTTTGACACCTTTCTCGGTGAGCGTTTCATAGGAGTCGCGGAGGCTGCAGGCCTGCTTGGTGCAACCGGGGGTGTCGGCTTTCGGGTAGAAATATACCAAGAGGTAGCCGGATGCGCCGGCGTCCTGAAGTTTCACTTCCTCGCCCTCCTGGTTTCTCTGCGAGACCACTGGAAGGGCCGCGCCGATCTCGATGGGTTCGGCGGAGGCGCAGGTGGCGAAGATGAGGGCGGAGATGGTCGCGATGATCCGGCGGATGGCTTTCATGAGGAGCCAAGCTTTCACCTTCCGTGCCAATGACAACCGATTTCCAATGCAGCGGCCGGAAGTCGAGGTATCGATCAGTCCGCACGATTTGCAGTTCCGCTTGCAGAATCTTCGGGATTCGAACGCCGTCGAGACCTTCCGGCCGCAGATCTTGATGGGTAAGTCGCAGATGTTCTGTGATTTGTGTTTCGCTCCCACGTTTGGCACGATTATTGCCCGTGCGAGGACGAGTCCGGATGACGACAAACGGCCGCTGAAGCGCAGATCCGAATCCATTCGTCACATCGCAAGCGATTCGATATTTTCAAAACCACGATGCGGTTACAACCAGCCTCCGAAGTGACGGACGGGAGTGAAGGGCTGTTTTCCGCAGCCTTTCAGCATGCGCCTGTAGGGATGGCCGTGATCGATCCGGATGGGGCTTTCCTCCGGGTGAATGCGGCCTTGTGCCGACTGCTGGGTTACTCCGAGGACGATTTGCTTGCGATGTGTTTTCAGGAAATTGTCCTCGTTGGCGATTGCGCCGATGGAAGCGGAGATTGCGGGATGCCGGCCGGGAGTGGCACCCCTTACGAGGTAGAAAAGCGCCTGACCCGTGGCAACGGATCGTCGGTGATGGTTCTGCTGTCACTCGCGAAGACCCGAACTCCCCTCGGACTTCGGGACCCATGGGTTGCGGCGTTCCAGCCCATTCGTGAGGGCGTGGCCGGTGACGAATCCGTCGAGAGCGAGTCGAGCTTTCTCGGGAGCTTGATGGCGACGAGTCCGGATCACATTTACTTCAAGGACGGCAGCTCCCGCTTCATCCGCATCAACGAGGCGAAGGCGAAACGCCATGGAATGGCACACCCCGACGAGGCGGTCGGAAAGACCGATTTCGACCTGTTCGAGGAGGCACACGCGCGGCGCGCTTGGGACGAAGAGCTGGAGCTTTTGCGGACGGGACGGCCGGTGTTGGACCGCGAGGAGTTTCTGGAATGGCCTGACGGGCACGTTTCGTGGATGTCATCGACGAAGGTCGCGCGCAGGTGCGCGGAGGGACGAATCATCGGGTTGATCGGGATCTCCCGCGACATCAGCGAACGGAAATTCATCGAGCAGAAGATGTGCTACAGCGAATTGCGGTACCGCTCGCTGGTGGAGGCGACGACCTCGATCGTGTGGAGGACGCCAGCTTCCGGGCAATTCACTTCGGAGCAGCCCGGGTGGAGCGCATTCACCGGCCAGACCTATGAAAAGCTGTGGGGCTGGGGATGGCTTGACACCGTTCATCCGGATGATCGCGCGCACACGGCGGCCACTTGGACCGCAGCGGTCAAATCCAAGGAGATCTATCAGGTGCGTCACCGGCTGCTCCGACACGATGGTGTCTATCGCCACATGTCCGCCCGCGCGATTCCAATTCTGGCAGAGGACGGCGCGATTTTGGAATGGGTGGGGGTCCACACCGATATCACCGAACGCAAGCTCGCGGAGATGGAAAAGGAACGGTTGAGCCACCAACTCATCG
>JBBSJY010000213.1:0-8098 GCA_038256845.1 Verrucomicrobiales bacterium
CCTGGACGGCGGCGGCGACAGGGATTTCCCCGGCGAGTTCCTTGAGATTCGAGATGGTGATCGGGCTCACGGGGGGGAGTATGGCAGCGGTGGGCGGAGTTTAGAAACCAGAATCAAGATTCAAGAATCAAGAGGAGAGGAGAGAGGGGGGGGGGTGCTGCTGGGGAAAGGGGGTTTGCTTGGGCGGGAATTTGGCTATGGTTGCGGCATGAGAATTTTGGCGATGCTTGGGGGCCTGGTGCTGCCGGTGGTGGCGGCGGAGAAGAATCCGCTGGAGCTGCGGCTCATTTCGGAAGTGATTTCGGTTTCGCCGGGGGCGACGATTCATCTCGGCCTGCATTTGAAGCATCCGGAAGGTTTTCACAGTTATTGGAAACATCCGGGGATCGTCGGGTTGGCGACTTCAGTCAAGTGGTCGCTGCCGGACGGATTCGAAGCCGGGGAGATCCAGTGGCCGGCGCCGGAGCCCGTGAAAATGGCCAGCTACACGGCGCAGGGTTACCATGGCGAGACGCTTCTGATCGTTCCGGTGAAGGCCGCTGAAACCCTCGATGGGGAAACGGTCACGCTCGAAGCCAAGGTTTCCTGGATGTGCTGTGGCAAGGCGTGCAGCCCCGCGCACGACGTGCCCTTCTCGGTCACTCTGCCGGTGGCGGAGGTGAGCGAAATCGATCCGCAAACCGCTCCATTGTTCGAGGCCTCGCGGGCGAGGGTCGCGAAGCCGGACGAGCGCTGGCAGGCGAAGGCCAAGCGCGCGGGCGATCAAATTTTCCTCGATATGAGACCGCGCAACGCATCGGCCAAGCGCTCGGCGGAGGCCCTCGGGGAGCTGCGGTTTTTCACGATGGACGGACAAGTGAACTCCGACGAGGCGCAGCAGGTGGAGGTCCAGGACGACGGGTCGATCCGCTGGGTGTTCGCATGGTCGGAATACGGACCGGAGGCTCCGTCGACCTTGCCCGGGGTGGTGAAAGCCAGCGGTGGCTGGGCCGAGGGCGGGCCGGAGTTCATCGAGATTTCGGCGGACTATTAGAGGCTTCTTCCCGATGGACTTGCCCGACGCCATCGCCCGTTTCCTTTCCAAACCCGGCGCTGAGGAAACCACCCCGTTCGGTCCCGACGTCCTCGTTTACAAGGTCGCCGGCAAGATGTTCGCCCTCACCGTCCCCGGCGATTTCCCGTCCCGCATCAACCTGAAATGCGATCCGGAACGCGCCACCCTCCTGCGCGAAAACCACCCCGCCATCACCCCGGGCTACCACATGAACAAGCGCCACTGGAACACGGTGGTCCTCGACCACACTCTCGCCCCGTCCTTGGTCCGCGAGCTCATCGACCATTCCTACGAGCTCGTCATCGCCGGCTTGCCGAAGGCGGAGCGCGCCAGATTGATGGGCTAACAGCCGTTTTCAGATCGTCAGTTTCCGCCCGATCAGACGGAACGAGAGTCCGCAAAGCACGCAGGCGAAGCCGACGAGCATCGCCGCGTGCCAAAGAATGCCGCTCCACCCGAAATCCCCCCACACGGTAAACTGGATCAGTTTCACCCCGTGATAAAATGGCGAGAACTGCACGACGGTCGATAGGATCGATCCCGCGGGCACCGGAAAGAACACGCCGGACAAGTAGAAGATCGGGGCGATCAGAAACGAATACACCGTTTGGAACTGATTGATGTTCCGCACCCAGCCGGCGGCCAGCAGACCGATGGCGGCGCAGGGCAGCGAGAGGAAACCGGCGATTACCGGACAGATCAGAATTGCCCAAGGATTCGGCATCAAACCAAGCGCCAGCAGCACCAGCGAGACGCCCAAGCCCATCAATCCGGCCCGCACGAAGACCCACATGAACTCACCCAACACCACTTCGTTCACCCCGATCGGCGTGGTCAGCATCGCCTTGAACACCGATTCAAAGGTCATGCGGACGAAAAACCCATAGCTGCTCTCGAAGAACGCGGTGAACAACGCCGTGGTGGCAATCATCCCCGGGGCGAGAAATTGGGCATAACTCAGGCCGTTGATCTCCCCGATGAACGACGACAGCCCCATTCCCAACGAACCCAGGATCAGCGCGGGATCGGCCAGCGTGGGAGAAATGTTGGCGAGGAAGTCCTTGCGGTAGACCATCCAGTTCCGCACGACGACATGCCAACCGAGGCGGAGACTCAGGAACGCTTCATTCATATTCGTGGAGTTCGCTGCCGGTGAGTTTGAGATATACATCCTCGAGGTTGGCGGGACGCAGTTGGAGCGCGACGATCCCGGAGTCACGCTGCAGACCTAACAGGTCGTCGAAGCGCGGCGCGCGCACGCAGCACTGGTGGCCCTGATGGAAGAGTTCCCACGAGGGGTCCACGTGCGCCGCGAGCGCCTCCTCCGAATCGCCGGGAAACATCCCGACGAAGCCCGGAGTTTCCCGCCCGATCAACTCGCGAGGGGCGCCCGCCGCCACCACCCTGCCGCGGTCGAGGATGACAATCCGGTCACAGAGCACCTCCGCCTCGTGCATGTAGTGGGTGGTCACGAGGATGGTTTTCCCCTCGCTCCGCAATTGGGTGACCTTTTCCCACAGCAGGTGACGCACGGACGGGTCGAGCCCGGTGGTGGGTTCGTCGAGAATCAGCAACTCGGGATCGGCCAACAGCGCGCGGACAAAGGTGAGACGACGTTTCATCCCGCCGGAAAGCGTCTTGATCGTCGCGTCACGTTTGGATTCGAGCGACATGTGGGCCAGCAGCCGGGTGATCCGCGGATCCGCCTCCGCACGGGTGATGCCGCCGAAGCGGGCGTAGATCCGCATGTTTTCGATCACGGTGAGGCCCTCATCAAGGGCGTTTTCCTGCGGCACCACGCCCAGCCGGCGCTTGATTTCACGCGCCTGCTCCGCGGGATCGTGGCCGAAGACACGCAACTCGCCCCCGCTCCTCGCCACCACACCATAGAGGCAGCCGATGAAGGTCGACTTGCCCGCGCCGTTCGGTCCCAGCAGCCCGACGCACTCGCCTCTCCAGACCTCCAGATTCAGCGCATCCAGCGCCTGGAAGGCACCGAATCTCTTGGTGACGCCGCGCGCCTGGATGATCGGGGAATCGCTCATAAAAGTGCCGCTGGCCGAGTCCAGCATCCACGGTCGGCGGCGGATGGAAAATTGAAAAACTCCGCGCATCATGAGATCCGTCACGAGATCGCGGATTGCCTCCCGCCGGTTTCCCAACCGCTGCCGGGCACGGCGGCGATGGTCCTGCTCGGAAGCTTGGCGCTGCGCTATGGCGCAGCGTCCGTTCCTGATCTGGAGAGAGCCCGGCCGTCGTGCTCACTGCATCCATTGGAAGACCGCCTTGGCCATTTTCCAACGGAGCAGGAAATCTCCGGCCGCGTATTGGTGCGCGATCAGGATCAACCAAAACGTGATCTGATAGGCAGGCTTCGATATCTTGTGGCGAAAGGTCCGTTGGGCGACAAACGCAGCCGGCCATCCGCCCGCAAGCTCCATCAAATGAAGCGATGCTTCCGGAGTCCGCCATTTTCCTGCCTGCGCCTGCCGTTTGTCGGCCGCGTACAGCGCGTAAGTGACAATGGAGACCACTGCCAGATAACCGGCCGCGAGACGCCAATCCACGTGATCGGTCAGGCGGACCAGCGCCAAGGCCGGCAGAATCAGAAGACACGGAAGAAGCACCCAGGAGGGGATTCCGAAGCGTTGGCCTGGCCTTGCATTCCGTCGAGCGGGTTGAACTGGATAGCGTTTATACAAGGCGCGTGAAAAAGGGGGGCGCTCGCCGAAAGGCGTGCTGGAGGGGATGATACACGGCATCCGTGCTGCGACGGCGTGCTGACGCCGTCTTTGGCACAAACCACCCGGACCGGGCAAGCCAAACCTTCGTTCCGATCCAGACTTCCAGCCGAACCTGCAGTGAAGGCCGTGCCAGCCATCCACGGCCCTTCGCAACGGAAGCAAGCCGGGATCTATCACCCCACAAAAAAAACCGCCCCGGATCGGAATCCGGAGCGGGCCTGCCAGAGGGAGAGCCGATGATCCTACAGCTCCTTGAGTTTGATGTTCTTGAACGCAACCTGATAGGGTCCCTGCCCTGCGCCGATCGAGTGGACCTGGAGACTGATGAATCCCTTGGGATGGGATTCATAAACCTTTTCGTCGGTCAGGTCCTCAATCATTTCACCATTGATCCATACCTGGATCCGGGGACCTTTCGCGATCACCTTGTAGGCATTCCATTCACCGTCCTTGAAGTGTTTGTGAGGGATCAGGCGATCCTCCGGAGTCATCCAACCGCCGATGGCCTCGCCATAAATGTAACCGGCTTCGGCGCCATTCTCACCGCTCGCCTCGATTTCCACCTGCGGCCCGTTCACCCTCCCGTCAGGTTTTCCGTCCTCCGTTTGGGAACGGATCATCACGCCGGAATTCAGCGCGCTGTCCACCTTCACTTCGAATTCCAGCTCGAAATCTCCGTAGAGTTTTTCGGTGGATAGAAACGAGTTGGGACTGCCCTCCGCGGTGGTGCCGACGATGGTGCCATCCACCACTTCATATTTCGCGGTGCCGTTGTTCTGCTTCCATCCCTCCAGCGTCTTGCCGTCGAACAGCGCGGCCGACTCGGCTGAAAACGCGGACCCCAAGGCGAGCGCACTCGCCAACAACACCGACATCGTCTGATGGATTTTCATAATGGTGCGGCCGCTTACGTCCTGCCGCCGCCCATGCTTTCAGGATCCATCCGAGACGGCGCCGCAAAATTGGGAGACGGGGTTCACTGCCCGTGAATCACCGTCTCCGCCCGCCACGGGCCGTTGAGCGGGTTCGCGAGGGCAGACCAATACCACGCCGAAACATCCGTCCAGGAGCTGCCATCGCGCTCGCTCACGATCCGCTCGTGGACCCGCAGCCGCAGGCCCTCGCGGCTGGCGTGGAATCGCGCCCACTCGCTGCCGTCCGGCCGGGTCACGGTGATCGCTTCCCCGGTGTCGTATCCCGCCGCCCGCAGGCAGTCGCGCGAGGGGTGGAGCCGCCGGGTCGGCTTTGTCACCCGCCGCAGAATCACCTGGCCGCCTCCCCAGCGGTGGCTGGAAAGCGTGCCCGGAAAACTTTCCGCAAACGCCCGTTCGGCCGCCGTCGGCGGCAGGTCTGCAAGCGGCATGGTCAGCCCGTCGAACGTGAAATCCACCGGACCCGGCCCGATCTCTCCCCCGCCGGTCGCACGTGGCGCGGACCACGCGAGCACGGGGGCGAGCACCGCCGACATCGCCAGCAGCACCTTTGCCCTGAGTCCTGCCGGAACCGATGCTTCCGCAGGAGATTCCGGCCGCGCCCCCTTCGCTGTTAGATAGGCCAACGGGATCAGGACGGCCGCAAAACTCGCCAGCCCGATGCCGCCGTGCAGCAGGTCGGACTTTTGCCAATATCCGGTTTCCTCGAATACCAACAATGTGGCGCGCACGATGTTGGCGGGGATGACGAGAACGACCGCGAGCCCGCCGACTGCCGCCGTCGCCCGCCATGGCAAACGGTGATAGGCGGCCAGTCCCATCGCCGCGACGGCCGCGTGCCAGAGCATCCGCACCCCGCTGCACGCCGGATCCACGCCGATGACCTGGCCGCCGATCTCAATCTGCACGCCCCTTCTCGCCACCACCAGACTTCCCAATTCGATCAGCCGCGCCGCCCCCTCGGCGGCCGCCAGCCGCAGCGGGTAGCCGAGATAGAATTGCAAGGAAGCCACCACCGGCAACGACAATGCCAGCAATCCTAACAGACCCGCCCGCCGGTGCAGCCCGTAGAAAACCGCCACTCCCGCAACCGCCAGTCCGGCACGCAACATCGGCGGCAGCCAGGGGATGGCCACCACCGAAGCAAGCACCAGAACCGCACCCCATGTCTTCGCCGGCTCGCCCGCCGTCCGCGCGGCGCGGTCGCGCCACGCGAGCAGTCCCACCAGACCGAGCGTCAGCAAGCCGAGCGGCTCGTCGCTGCCATCGTCCAGACGTTTCACATACCATGAAATCACCGGGAAAAGAGCGACGAACAGACAGGCCAAAGTTGCGGCTTTCATTTTATCTGCGGCGTTGCAGGGCGAGCAACATGACCAGCAGCGAGATCAACCCGATGCTGCCCGGCTCCGGCACCGACCCGTTTCTAACAACTCCCGAGCCGCCGATGGCCGCTTCCGAGACCCCCACGGGCAGGGGCAGCGGCTGCCTCACCGTTCGCGCGATTCCTTCGAACTGCCGCGGCGTTTCATCCACCGCGAGAAATGACGTGTAGGGCGTGAGCAAGGAATAGCTCAGCCCGAGCGTGGTGATTTCGCGGATGGTTTCGGCATCGCGCCTTTCCATATCTCCAAGCCGCCGCACCCGCTCGCGGGCCCACAGCACGGGCAGCGCCGGATGATCCAGTCCCTTGGCCGCTGCCGCTTCCGCCAGATCGATCGACTTTTCGAAAGCCGCACCGTTCCCCCCGATTCCGCGGATGATGATCCTGCCTGTCGGTTCGCCCGTCCAGGTGCCGGTGACGATCAACGGCCGTGAGGCGAACACGTCCGGATGCGGATCCGGCTCGAGACTGCCGACCTGCACGCCCTCCGCCTCGATCATGACCTTGGCCAGCACGGGGTTGGAAACCATATCCCGGAAGCGTCTGGCCGCTGGGGCGACCTCATTGCCAGAGGTCACCACCACCGGTTCGCCTCCCCCCGCACGGGCGACCGACTCTATCAGCTCGCGGTTCACCGATGACCCGATGCCGAACGCAAACAGATTGGCCCGGCCGATCTCGCGGCGGATCAGGTCTCTAACATCCCCATCCGCGGAGATATAGCCATCGGTGATCAATAGGATCGACCGCGAGCGATCTTCCCCGCCCGGCAGTGCGAGCGCGGTCCGCAGGCCGGCTTCCAGTTCGGTCCCGCCGCCGGCGTGTCGGCCATCGATGAAGCGGTTCGCCTTGCCGACGTTTCCCGCGTCCGCCAGTAGCGGCTCCGCAGAAAGCACTCCGCTCCCCGAAGCGAAGCTGACCACATTGAAAGTGTCGTCCGGCCGCAAGCCTTGCACCAGATCCCGCAGCAACGCCTTCGCGGTATCGAGAGGAAAGCCGTTCATCGATCCGGACACATCGATCACCATGACATAGTCGCGCGGAGGAATTTGATCCGGCGTCACCCGCGGCGGCGGCTCGACCTGGAGCAGGAAATGATTCGTCTCCGCCCCGCGATGAAGCAGGAGGCCGGCATCGACCTGCTTGTTGCCGAGTTTCCAGCGCAGGATGAAATCGCGGTTGGCGGCGTCCTCGCCGGCTTTGGTATCGATCTTCACCGCCGCCCGGTCCTCTGCGTCGAAGTCGAAATCGCAACCGGATGGCTCGGGCAGGTCACTTCCGCCAGTTCGAGCGTCGTGCGGAGCGAAACATCAAGCGCGAAGGTCGCCGGATTGGGAGTGCCCGGCAGGAGATGAGGATTTGCCGTCCATGTTTCGCCCCGTCCTTCGGCCGAGCCTCCGGTATATCTCGGACCGACCACGGTGGGGAAAACGAATTCATAGGTTGCATCGACCGCGGGGATGGTTTCGGTCCATTCGATCTCCACCTCGATGTCATCGCCCGGCAGGAGATTCGCCACGGACATCTGGAAAACGTTCGGCCGGTGCTCCTCTAACAGCGCGGCGGTTTTCTTCTCCTCCTTCGCCGTCTCATACTCCGCGCGGGCTTTCACCGACTCCTTGACGCGGGCGGCGATGACCCTCCCGCCCGTCGTCAAGGTCATGCCGTGTACGGCCGAGCGCGTGGAGGCGGGAAAGACATAGGTCGCCTCGATCGGCGAGCTGCCGGCATTCGCATAACGCTGGGTCAGCCGGACATGTGCGATGGTCCCGTCGATCACCACTTTCGCCGCGGCGGACTTGAGAGGCAGCGATTCGTGCGCCGAGTCGTCCCGGTCGCCCACGATATGGAAGTAGGGCGCGGAGGATGATTCATCGGCTGCCGGAGCGAGCCAGGTGAGAAGGCCGTGAAGAACGGCGAAGGAAGTGACGCGGAGCAATGCTTTCATAGGGATCTGGGGTGGTTGACTCCGCCATCTCATCCC
>JBBSJY010000214.1:0-8083 GCA_038256845.1 Verrucomicrobiales bacterium
CTCCTCGCAAAAGGATCTTTATGAAACCGTGAGGGCGACGATGGACAAACGCGTCCGCGAAGCGATCGCCGCACGGGGCATCCAGCAATCGCAGATCGTCTTTCTCGACGCGCTGCTGAAGCTCCGGCAGATCTGCTGCGACCCGCGCCTGCTGCCGGAGGAATTTTCCGGCGACGTTCGGGAATCCGCGAAACTGGCATTTCTAACAGATCTTCTGGCCTTGCTGATCGAGGAAGGTCGGCGCATCCTGCTGTTCTCACAGTTCACCACGATGCTTTCGCTGATCGAGAAGCATTTGGTAAGTGAGAAGATTCCCTACCTCAAGCTTACCGGCGGATCGAAGGATCGGGGGAAACTGGTCGAGGATTTCCAAAGCGGGAAAGCGCCGGTTTTCCTGATTTCGCTCAAAGCGGGTGGCACCGGCCTCAACCTGACGGCCGCTGACACTGTCATCCACTACGATCCCTGGTGGAACCCCGCCGCCGAAGCGCAGGCGACCGATCGCGCCTACCGCATCGGCCAGGACAAGCCGGTTTTCGTCCACAAGCTGCTCTGTCAGGACACCGTCGAAGAGCGGATCCACAAGCTCCAGCATGAGAAGGCCAAGCTGGCCGCCGGTTTGCTCGCGGACGCGGACATTTCCGCCCGGCTCGATGCGGAGACCGTGCGGGCGTTGCTCAATCCGTGAAAATGGAGGAGTCTCGATACGGTGCATCCTCCGCTCGACAAATCGGTGAAATGGTGTCGGTTTTCAAACATGCATCATCGAATGATCGGCCTCTTCATGGCTTCCTTGGCGGCAGTATCCGCACAAGCTCCCGCGCCCGCACCTCTGGCGGAGGGCGAACTGCGCGAGGTGCTTGAGGATCGGAGCGGGGATCTGACACTGTTGGCGCAGCGGATGCTCGGGGCAAAGGGCGGCAACCACCTGTTCTACCTGCCGACCCGCGACCAACCCGCCACGCCCGGCAAATGGGGTTTCCGCTTCGAGGACGTCGACTTCACCTCGGAAGATGGCACCCGGCTTCACGGCTGGTTCCTCCCCGCGCGGGGGGCAAAGCCGCTTGGAACAGTGGTTTTCTCCCATGGAAATGCGGGATCGCTTGGCCATCACATCGGCTTCGTCATGTGGCTCGTGGAGGCGAACTACAACGTCTTCATGTATGACTACCGCGGCTTCGGAAAATCCGGCGGCGGGGTCGATCGCCGGGGCATGCTCGATGACGTGCGGGCCGCCTTCAATTATGTTGCCACCCGCGCCGACGTGGACCCCGATCGCCTCATCTCGTATGGTCATAGCCTGGGCGGTTCGAAATCGATCACCGCCTTGGCCGAAAAGCCCGTAAGGGGATTGCGCGCGGTGATCATTGATGGCGCGTTTTCCTCCTACCAGTCGATGGCAAGGATCGTCGGCGGCCAGCTTGGCGCGAATCTGGTGACCGACGAATGGGCGCCCAAGGATTTCGTGGAAAAACTCGCTCCGGTGCCCTTGCTGGTGATCCACGGTGCGCTGGACGAAGTGGTTCCAATCACCCAGGGCCGGGAATTGTTCAAAGCCGCGAAGCAACCGAAGACGCTCTTCGAAGTCCAAAGCGGCCGCCACGGCGACGCGCTCTCGCGCGACGGCGGTGCATACCGCAAGCGTATGATCGATTGGCTGAACCAAACGCTGGAAGGTTGAATTGATATTGTGCCCCTATCATAAGCAACAAACCATACCGTTGGCGCTGCTCGTCGTCTCAGGTGTCGCGGTGCTTCTCACTGCGACACTACAACGCGGCTTCCATGGAATTAACCCTTTCGCCGCCGTTGCGCTCCATCTGCTGGCGTGGGCTTGTTCAATGGATGCATCAAGGAACGAAATTCTGGTAAACGCGGAAGAATGATCCCTCGATAAATAATCACAGCCCTGATGCTAGTTCATCTACGAACTTTTGGAACTCCCCTTGCCTCTCATCAGAATCCCGCAGCCGCAGGAGATATGACGGATGAACCGTGAGGATCACCCGCTTCGCGAGTTCGTCCGCGCGTATCAGACCGCGGCTTTTGGTGACGGCGACGCTGCGGCCTAACAGAGACCTGGCGGCGGTCGCGCCGAGCAGGATCAGGACATCTGGCGAAATCCGTTTCAACTCGGTCATCACCCATGGCTTGCAGGCGTCAATCTCGGCAGCGTTTGGCTTCTGGTGGAGGCGGGTCTTCCCCCGGGGCGTCCATTTGAAATGCTTCACCGCGTTGGTTAGATACACTTTCGACCGGTCGATCCCGGCCTCGGCAAGCGCCTGGTCGAGCAGCTTTCCCGCGGGTCCCACGAAGGGGCGCCCGGCGACATCCTCCCGGTCGCCCGGCTGCTCGCCCACGATCATGATGCGGGCTCCTTCGGGACCTTCGCCGAAGACCGTTTGGGTCGCGTGCTCCCATAGCGGGCAGGCGCGGCAGGTCTCGGCGGCCTTGGCCAAACTGGAGAGTGGCGCGTTCTCTGTCGGCGGCCCGCTGCACGGTTTCGAGGCGGAGAGCTCCTGGAGCCGGTTGAGATAGGTGTTCCGCGGGGAGGGCTGGGCCGGGCGAAGGTCCTCGGCGAGCATTCCATCGACGCGGCTCCGGCTGCTGCCGATCAAGTCGGCGATGAGGTCCGCCTCCGGAAGATTCTTCCAATATCGTTTCGGCATCTCGGATTGCATCGCCTTCACTTTGAGACGGGCGGGATTGAAAATGTGCCGGTAGTACGTCCGCCACGCCACCTCCAGCGCATCCGGATCCTCCACCGGATTCGCCGCCATGCCCGGCGAAAAACTCAATTCCCCACCGATCCAATGCACGCAGCCTTTCGGCGTGAAAATGCTCCAATCCATATTGGCAAAACGCTTCCGGAAGAACGGCGCGCCCGCCTCCACGATGAAATGATCGGGTTCGAGCCATGCCGCGTACCGCTCGCGGCCGGTCGTCTCATCGGTGTCGATGAGCTTGAACCGCACGAACGCATGCATCTTGTGAATCTCCCGGCGGACGTTCTTCTCCCAGCTCCGCGCCTTTGCCATATCCTCGTCGCTCGCCACCTCCAGCAGATGGCGCTCTCCCTGCCGGACGATTCGCCAAAGAATCCGGTAGAGCAGCGCCCAGCGACCGGGATCGCAATGACAGGCGACGGTTTTGGCAAGTTCGACAAACGCGGCGGGAACCCTGCTTGAACCATATCTGGCGGGCTCTTCCGAAACACGCGCGGCGGAGAAGAGCCCGGGCGACGCTTCCCACAACACTTCCCCGGGCGGCACACCTTCATCGAGCAAGCTACGCGCGATGCCGCGCCAAGAATCGAAATCGGGCCCGGGATCCGCACATCTCATATCAAAAAAGCTCCAGTTGCTGCGGTTTCGGCGCGAAGCGGGCCCGGAGTCGATCGGAATCCAAAAGGTACTTTGCCGGATGATGGTCGGCAGTGATCAGGAATGGCTGCACCTTTGCCAGTGAAACCCGTAGCCGCGCGAGATCGGCCAGTCGGATCCGCGCAAAGCGGCGGATTTTGAGAATGCGGTCCACATTCCTCACCCCGAGGCCCGGCACGCGCAATAGCACCTCGCGGGCGGCAATCTGGATATCCACCGGGAAATCCTGCCGGTTCCGAA
Organism: Verrucomicrobiales bacterium; assembly: GCA_038256845.1. Lineage (GTDB taxonomy): Bacteria > Verrucomicrobiota > Verrucomicrobiia > Verrucomicrobiales > Akkermansiaceae > Luteolibacter. The sequence continues at coordinate 3,624 of JBBSJY010000214.1, forward strand.
GCGCCCATGCCAGCTTCGGATCAAGATCCAGATCAAGGTTCGGGGCGGCGGGTGTCAGAATTTCGCTGTTCGCGAATCCATAGTGCCGCATCAGCCAGTCCGCCTGATAGAGACGGTGCTCGCGAACCAAGGGCGCGGGCTTCACCGGCAGGATCGCGGACGGTTCCGGAATCGGGCTGAAAGCCGAATAATAGACACGCCTCAGTTTGTAAGACCGGTAAAGCTCGTCCGATCGCGCGAGAAAGTCGGCGTCTGTAGATGCGTCCGCACCTACGATGACCTGCGTGCTTTGGCCGGTGGCGTGGCGGAGTTTCTTGTCGCCTTCGCGGCGGCGCTCCGCGGCATCCTCGAGCTTGTGGCGGATGAGCCCCATCGCGGATTTGGTCCGGGCCAGGTTTTTCTCGGGAGCGAGGAGGTCGAGGCTCCGTTGGGTGGGCAATTCGAGATTGATACTGATCCGGTCGGCATATCTTGCGGCGGTTTCGATCAACTCGGGAGAGGCCTCCGGAATGGTCTTCAAATGGATGTAACCGCGGAAGTCATGGGTTTCCCGCAAGGTGCGGGCGACAGCAATGACCTGCTCCATCGTGTGGTCCGCGCTGCGGATAATGCCGGAGCTGAGAAAGAGCCCTTCGATATAATTCCGCTTGTAGAAATCGAGCGTGAGCTTCACCACCTCCTCCGCGGTGAAGGCGGCTCGGCGGACGTTGCTGGACCGGCGGTTGATGCAATAGTGGCAATCGTAGAGGCAGACGTTGGTCAGCAGCAGTTTGAGCAGTGAGATGCAGCGGCCGTCCGGGGCATAGCTGTGGCAAATGCCGGCGCCACCGGTGGACCCGACACCCTTGCCTCCCAGCGAATTTGCGCGCTGCGCCCCGGAGCTCGCGCACGAGGCGTCGTATTTCGCGGCGTCGGCGAGGATGGCGAGTTTCGCGTGCAGATCCATGTTCGTATGAACCTACGTTCGGCTGCGGATTACGCGAGCGGGATTTTCAACAAACCGGCCGCCGCATCCGCTGCTCGCTGATCCAGGTGTAGAGGATGACCCACAGCGAAAGTGCCAGCGCGAACAAGGGGATCTGCAGAAGCGATGGCAGCGAGTAAAGCACGGTGACAACGGGGATCCACACGCCCCAGGTCGCGAACAGGGCGGGAACGACGACGTCTCGGTAGTATTCCCACGTGAGGAAGCGGGCAAACGCGCGTCCGGAGTAGCCGGAGTTTTTCCAATCGTAGAGCCAGGCGGTGACCGGCGCGGCGAACAGCGGATTGTATAGAAACTGGTCCACAAGCACCTTTTTCAACACGGTGGAGACATTCGCATCCGCGCCAAACCACATGGCCTGACCGCGGTAGAACGCATCCACCACCATTCCCATGATGCCCCAGAAGACGATGGCGAAAGCGAGATTCCCGAAGTTCGCGCGTCGCACCCGGCCTTTTTGAAACACGGCGACGCGCAGGATTTCCGGGATGAACGCTCCGGCCACAATCGCGGCGACGGCGGAGTAGCCGAATCCCCAGCGGGCTTTCCATGCAGCGAGATGGTCGAGAGCGTCCCGTGTCGGCGGATAGTAGTGGTATCCGATCAATATCGAAACCATCGTCAATTGGACCAACAGGCCCGGCACCACGTTCGCCCGCGCCGACCGCAGACCGGCCATCCATGGCGGATCGCGAGGGAGCGGGGCGAGAGGTGGGGTTGGCACGGGCGGACTCTGCGAGCGCCGGCCGCGGCCATCAAGCGCGGGATTGCCTCACAACCCCTCCACCCCGTGGCGATCTGGATTCGCCCGGCGACCAGCCTCAGCGGGCCACCAGAACCTGATATTGGTAATGGAGGATTTTCTCCTCACCGGCCGGCAGAGTGACGTCCCAGTCGAGCTGACGGCGGGGGTTGATGCTTGAAACGCCTTCGGTGCGCAGGGATTTTTCAGGCTCCCCCTCGGCTCCGAGCAACTCGCCGGAGAACTCGCAGCGGATGGCCAGGGTGACCTCCTTGTTGCGGAAGTTGTGCATGGCGAGCCGACCTTTGACGGAGGTTCTTTGATAGTTTCTGCCACCGATCCAGACCAGTTCGCGCTGCCCTTCCTCCTCGATTTCGCTGGACTGGGTGCGGATGCTGAGGGCCCGGGTGATGCGCAGGCAGGTTTGCTGGCCTGGATTGACCCATCCGGACATGCTCTGGCCGCGGAAGGCTCCTCCCTCGATGACGGTAGCGGCGGCGGTAGTCATGGGAAAGGTGAAGGGATTGAGGAAACGGACGGCATCCCATGCTTCGCTACCGATGTCCTTGTCGGCCTGGTAGCGGCCTCTTTCATCGCGCGGATCGGGAACGGTCCATTCGACGACACGTTCATACTTCGCCCGGGCGGCGGCCACATCCAGCGAAAGGGTGTCACCTGCTTTCAATGTCTTTCGGCCGATACTTTCATAGTGGATGTCGTCGCTGACGCTGCCCTGCTCGGCGATGTCGGGGAGCCAGGAAAATTCGCCGCGACTACCGGTATAAGCAATTTGCTGCGTGACGACACTGTTGCTGAGAATGCCATGGGAGGCGGAGCCGGATTGGTTCACCTGCTGAAAAAAAGCGGCCAACCCGGTGCCGGGCCACATCGGGGAATCAACATTGCCGAAACGCACATTTGGATAGCCGGATATCAATTGCACCTCGGTGTTCTCAAGCTTGATCATTTCATTGCGAACCACCGCGTTCTGCCGGATCTCCAAATTCTCGGGATCGCTGAGGTCGAGGCGGTAGGAGGGAAGCCAGGCGAGGCCTTTGGTGAGGTAAGTGATCCGGATCGCGCCGCCCCCGGCGGGTGCCTCCCGGACATCGAAGATCAGCACCGGCCGCTCCTGAAGCTGTGCGGCGGGTTCGAAGGGGCCATCCACGGCCAGCGAAGCGATGGTGCCCTGGTCGATGTAGCGGCGACCGCCCGCGTCATCCTGAAGCACCAGGAAATTGCCGGTATGCGGCGTGGCGGTTTGGCCCAGCGGGTTCCCGGCGAGCTGCCTGCGATGCCAGTAATAGGAGCCACTGTTTGGATCGAGCGAGCTGTAGTCGGCATCCCATGTCAATACGGTGGCAGCGGCCGGGATTCGCCATACCTCGCCCTTCAGGACCGGAGCTTCGGTGGTCCCACCGGACTTGAGGGTCACGGTGACCTGCTTGCCGGCAAGATCCTTCTGCAGGACGCCAACGGGCGCTTCGGCCTCGGTGGCCTCCTCGACCATACGGGTGGTGGAGCGGATCGAGACAGCGCCTTCACTTTCGACCCACAACGATCCGTGGGCGACACGCGGAACCTGGTTCCATTGATACTCGCCGGGGCCGTCGATGGGAAAGCTGACTCGGACGATGGCAAGTCCATTCTTGAAAAGCCCTACGGAGTCGATGGTGGGAATGACGATCGTTTCTCCGGCGGCGAGAAAGGGCGGAAGAAGACAAAAAAGGGAGGCGGAAATTTTCATTACCTCTGAACGTTAGCGAGTTGGTTGGCGCTTGTCGGTAAAGGTTCTGTAAATCTTTTCCGTGCTTCAGTTTGCGGCACCAGATGGGATGAGCTTCCAGCCGTCCTCCGTCACCTCCAGCCCGCTGTGGCCGCGGTATTGATCGTAAAGTTCCTCCATCTCGGCGATGCTATCAAACCAGCCGATGATGAAGGCCGCGCCGAATGATTCGCCCTCCTTCAGCGGGCGTTCGCCGATTTCATTGATGAAACAGATATAACCGGTGCGCTGGTGACACCAGGCCTCGGAGGTATCGGCGGCGTTGAGGGTGAGACTGGCGAGCCAAGGGCCGTCATTGCCGGTTTCGGGGTCGCGGGTGCGGTAGGCGCGGATCATGCGCTCGGGCACGCCGTCGCGGTCGCGGCGGTAGTTGAACTTTTCATCCGGTGCGAAATCTTCGAGGAACTCGCCGGCCGGAATCCTGCCGTGATAACTGAGATATACCTCGCTGAAGTTATCCCCGCCCTGGTGTTTCAGATGACCCGGCATATCCTGGCGGTAAAAGATGGCTTCGCCCGAGTTGCGGCTGAGGATGCTGTCGGATGAAATGAAATAGCGTTTGCCCGCAGGGAAGACGAGCGTCTGCTTCCATTCCGAGCCGGTGTTTTTGCCGGGAGCGGCGAGCGTGTAGATCCAGCTCTGCTCGATGGCGACGAAGTCCTTGCCATTGATGACACGCGGCTTGAGTTCCTTCGCCTGGGTGCAGACCTGCGGGCCCTCGATGCTGCGCTTCGCGCGCTTGCCGTGGAGGGGGTTGTTGAAATCATAAGGAAGGTCGCCCTCGAGTTGGTCGCGGTAGGCCTCGTCGCTGCCGGGTTCCATGATCCAATCCTGAATGTGCAGGCCAAAGCCGAGATCGCGATGCCCGGTTTTCTTATCCAGAAAACTGCCAGCTTCGACACCGCTCACATATCCATTCTTCCGGATGGATGCTTCCAGAACCTCGC
>JBBSJY010000215.1:0-8030 GCA_038256845.1 Verrucomicrobiales bacterium
CCGGATGACGGCCGGGGGCGCGGAGGCCTTCGCCGTGCCGAGCATGGACGCCACCCATTGGTCCCGCCGCCAGCACCTCCAGCACGCCGAGATTTTCAAACACCGTGCCTTGGAAAACGGCCGCTGGATCGCCGTTTGCGCGACCTCGGGGCGAACACAGCTCATCGATTCCCATGGCAACCGGGTGGCGGAGATCCCGCTGATGGTGGATGGCTTGTTAGAAGGGCGGATCCATCTCCGCGATGAAATGACGTTCTTCACGCGATACGGCTGGCTGTTTCCATGGCTCGTCTGCGGAGCGTTCGTCGCTGGCAGCGGAGCCTTGGCAGGCACGTGGGTGAAGCGGCGCTTCAGTGGGGGGAACGATCAGGGAGGTTAGATCACCGGGCAGCTCTTCGGAAGGCCATCCGGAGCGTTCTACGAATACCGGATTGATTAGTCCGGCCGGAAAAAACCTGTTAGGCGGAGGGCGATGCAGTGGCCGGGAACCGGCGGATTCAGGCGGTCCTTCTTTCCTTCGTGGAATTCTTTTCGCTTGACGCTTCCCATCTCAACCGATTAGCCCATTGGATCTAGATGAGATTTATTCCGCGTCGGCCGACTCGGAATTGGAAAAAACCGGAAGCAAATAAACCCTGAATATCAGCCTCTTATGAAACGAACCGTTGTCAGTTCCTTTGCCGTGATCGCGTCCATGATAAGCGCGCCGGCCGCCAACATCGCGTGGGTCAGTTTCCACCCCGGTGACGACACGCCTTCAGCGGCCGCTGCCACTGCGGGCTTCACCGAAGCTCCCGATGTCGGCTTTACCGATCTTCTGACATCGGCCGGACACACGGTAACGCGCTTCACCAACACGGGGAATCCAAATGTTACCCATCCCACACTGAATACCTATGATCTGATTATCGTGAGCCGCTCGTCGCCCAGCGGGGATTTTGCGAACGCCAACGCAGACAACTGGAACACCACGATTACCGCGCCCGTGATGATCATGAGCGGCTACGCCATCCGCCAAAGCAGGCTCGGCCTGACGGCGGGTAGCACGATCCCGGACGTTTCCTTCCCGCCTGATAATAACGGGGCAACCACTCTGACTCTCGGCTCGCCGCTTGGACTCGGCGTGATGGCAGATCCCTACGTGACCACCGTCGCATTCAATGGCAACAACCAGCGGGGCCCCTCGGTGGTCACCGGAGCCCTCCAAGGCGGCGGAACCGTCTGGGCATCGGTGAGCAACGCTCCGAATCCGGACGCGATCGGTGCGGCGGTCGTCGCGTTCTGGGAGGCCGGATCGAGCGTGACCCATGCCGGTGGCGCGGGCACGAACATTCTGGCTGGCGACCGCGCGATCTTTCTCGCGGGAAGCCGCGAACAGACCCCGTTAACCTCTGAGGGAGCAGGCATCTACGACCTGACCGCCGAAGGAGAGGATCTTTTCCTGCGAACAGTGGATCTGGTTGCGGTTCCGGAGCCGTCCAGCGCGGCCTTGGTCATCCTCGGAGCCCTCGCCGTCGGCATTCGCCGTCGGCGGCTGGCCTGATCGGTTCCACAGTTGGAAAGTGTATTGCGCGGGGCCGGTGGATCACACCGGCCCCGTTGCTTTTCACCGTTCTAACGGTTGGCGACGGTCAACCAACCGATCACGACGATCAGCAGGACAAAGCCGACGGCGGTGCCCCAGATCATCAGCAGCGTCTTCCCTGGGCCCTTGCGGGGATTTTCCGGTGCGGGGTGATCGTCCATCAGGCAACCTAGTGACCCTTGGCGTTCGGTCAAGAGAGGCCGGGGATCGATCTTTGCGCATCTCGAAGGGAAGCTTCGCCCGATATTTTGCGGTTGGGAACCATGTCCATACGGTTCCGGCGAAATCCGCGGAACGTTTCCGTTAGAAATCCAGGTAGATCTCGGTGCGTCGGTTCGCACGGCGGCCGTCGGGATCGTCCTCGCCGGATTCGGTGACATTCGGCCGGCGGGGTTGGCTGGCACCTTTTGCGACGGTGACGATCTGGGTTTCCGAGACGCCGGCGTTGACGAGAAAGTCGCGGACCACCTTGGCGCGGCGTGAGGAGAGCTGGTCGTTGTAGGTCTCGGTTCCGAGCGCGTCGGTATGGCCGCTGAGGGTGATGGTTTTGCCGGGATCGGTCCGCAGGATGAGGGCGACGATTTCCAACTGCCGGCGGGTGCGGGGATTGATGTCGTCCTCGTCGAATTCAAAATAAAGCGCCAGCGTGTCGCCGCCGGCCGGGTTTTTCACAAGCGGGGAATAATAGAGATCGCCGCCGGCCACCCGGCGGGCGTAGTCCGCGAGGAGCTGTTCGAGATTGATCTCGGAAACCAGCCAGTTGGACGGCGCGGGAGGCTGGCGGAGCGTGATGGCGAACTGGGCGCTCTGGTTGCCGTCCGTGGTCTCGACGTTGGCAAGGTAGCCGACGGTGTCGTCGCGCCGGAACATGGCTCGCAGCGGTTTGGACGAGCGCATCCGGTATTCGCCCTCTTCGAACAGAATGCAGAGTCCCGCGATCTTGGCGTCGGAGACGGTTTCGGAATCCACAAAATCACGGGCGAACTCGAAGTCCTGCTTGAGGACTGCCTGGAGGAATGCGTCGGCGACCCCGAGCGCATCGGCGAGGACGGCCTTTGGGACCGGCTCGCCGGGACCGGGCGGTAGAAACATTTTCTCGACGGACCATTTTCCCATGATCCGGCGGAGGTCGAGGAAGATCCGGTCGCGGCCGGCTTCGGGGCCCTCGAGTTCAAGCGACCAGCGGGCGAAGGCGTTGAGTTCCATTTCGCCCACCTCGCGAAATCCGGGCTGGCGGAGTTTGAGCGGGAGGTCGGCGGCGAGCGCCCTGAAGCGTTCCAATGTCTGGGGATCGAGAGCGCTTTTACCGATCAGTTGGCCGGCGGTGTCGAAGTCCCCGGCTTCCAATGCCTTTGCAATGCGGGAGACGAGGTCGGCCGGATCGATCACTGAAATTCCGACTCCGAGATCCTCGAGGACGGTTTCGGGCGGGTCATCCGGAGCGACCGGATCGTCCAGCGCGGCAATGGGCGGCATCGGTTCCGGCCGCGGTTCAGACCCAGGCGATGCCCCCTGATCGGCAGCCGGATTTGGCGCCGGCGGCGGATCTCCCTGGCGGGCGATCAGCAATACCAGCGCTGCGACCGCAAGCAGGGCGGCAAGGCCGAGGAAGAAATAGGGAAGCTTGGAGCGATGCATGGAAGGGCTGATGGAAACGGGTGATGCAGGCGACGGATTTCACGCTCCGGTCATTCGCGGCCGGGAAGACTGGGCAGTCCGACTTCCAGCGGCCGACCGTTTCGAACGAGTTCGAGCCGGGTGTCCTCGATCGCGGAGGAGGCGGAGAGCTGAAGGAAAAACTCACTCCTGTTTGCGATCCTGGCTCGGTTCACCGCGACAATGAGGTCGCCGGGCTGGACGTGCTCGGCAGCAAGGGCGGAGGGAGCCAGCTGGGTGACGACCACCCCGCGGATGCCGAGCTGGCGCTCCACGGGCCAAAGATCGCGAACTCCGATGCCGATCGCATCCAGCGCCTTGGCGGGATCGCGATCCATCGCGGAACCCTCCGAGGGAACGGGCGGGAGGACGGCAAGCGGTGACTCGGAAGGGGCGGTCGGGCGGCTTTCGGCGATGACGGCCGTGAGTTCGATCTCCTTACCTTTCCGCCACAGGCCGAGCTTCGCGGATTCGCCGATGCGGGTGCGTTGAACCCTCGAAATCAACTGCTCGGTGCTGAGAATAGTCTCTCCATCGAAACTGAGAATGACGTCCCATGGCTCCAGCCCGGCCGCCTCGGCGGGCGAATCCGGCGATACGCCGAGGACCGCCGCCCCGGTCCTGCCGTTGTAACCGAGGGCGGAGCGCACGGTGGGATCGAGGTCCCTCATCTGGACTCCCAGAAAACCCCGGATCGGTCGCCCGCGCTCGAGGATCTGGAAGAGGGCGTCCTTGACGTCATTGGAAGGAATCGAGAAGCCAACGCCCTGGAACGCGGGGTTGTCCTGATCCGCGGAGAAGATCGCCACGTTGATCCCGATGATCTCGCCGCGCAAGTTGACCAGGGGGCCGCCCGAATTTCCCGGATTGATGGCGGCGTCGGTCTGAAACAGGTTGCGCTGGTTGTCGGAGAGCGAGCGCTCCTTGGCGGAGATGATGCCTTGCGTGACCGTTTCCCCGAGACCGAAGGGGTTCCCGACGGCGAAAACCATTTGGCCGACCTGCGCTTGGGCGGAGTCTCCGATCTTGAGCGGAATGAACGTTTCGTCTGCCTCGATCTTGAGCACCGCGATATCGAGCAGCGTGTCCTCGCCAATCAGATTCGCCCGATACGTTTTGCCACCGTGGAGGGTGATGCGGATTTCCTGCTGGCCGGCGATCACGTGGTGATTGGTGACGACGTGCCCCTCGCGGGTGACGATCACGCCGGACCCTTGCCCCTGGGTGCGGTAGGGGCGGAGGCGCTGGCGGCCCCAAACATCCAGCAGGCGCTCGGTGCGGATGCCGGCCGTGTCGATGCTGACGACCGAGGGGACGACCGCTCCCGTCAGGCGGGCATATTCGTCGTTGAGGCGGGAAAGCAGTTCCACATCGCCCAGATCCAGCGGGGCCTGATCGGGCAAGGTGAACGATTCCGGGCGGAAATTTTCCTGCTCCGAACCCCAGCCGGGGATAATGCTGCGGAGGTCGCCACCGGAGCGCCAGGTCCGTAAGGCCGAGACGGCGAGAAACGCGGTGACGAATACGGCGGCGAGAGCGAGCAATCGGCGGAAGGCGGGATTCATGGAGATCGATGAAGGGGGGTGACGGAATGAAAGATGCTCCATTTGTCGCAAGTTCCAAGCGCGGAAACCGGTATGGCTTGGGGCATCGGCAATTGCCACTTGGCGACCGGTTCACCATCTGAGATTCCACTGAAATGAAATTCCACCTCATCATGATGTGCGGGCTGCTGGCTCTCCCGGCCGCGCGCGCCGATGTCCTCTCCAGTTCGGATCGCGAGGCATTGCTCGATCGTCTCGCCAAACTCCAGGCGGAGGCGGACTCCCGCGTGGACGCGCGCTTCCGGACCGCCATCACGGCCTACACGGCCGCGATGGGTAGCGATGACCAAGCGGTCGAACTCTATCTGAACTGTGTGGAGAAAGTTCAGTTTCAGGATGAGCAGAAAAAGCCGGCCGACTTCCGCGAGTGGAGGCGCAAGGAATCGGAGCGCCTGTCCGACCCCGCATTGCGGACCGCGTTGCGTCACCAACTCCGCTGGCTGGTTCTCACACTCCAGGCCGCTTCGGAGGATCCCGACCAAGGGGCTCTCGCCTCGAACGCCCGGAGTATCGTGAGTGCGATTTTCGATGACGCGAAGAATCTGGCGAGCCAGAACCAGGTCCTGCGTGAGTCGGTCCTTGGTTCCGTTTTTGCCCAGGCCTACGAAATTACCAACGTGAAGGTCGAAAAATGGCCCCTGTCGCCGGCGCAGTTGGAGCAGGTTTATGAAGAGGTCCTGCTGCCGCCCTACCGCTCGACGGGGAACCTGACCGGGCTGCGCACCGCATGGCTCAAGCGCATGGAGCAGGAAGGCGCAATCCGGGAGTTCTGGTCCGAACGCGATAACGAGGGCCGGCAGCGGATCGGCATGGCTGCCAACATGCGGCCGCCGGCTTACGAAAAGTTCGTCGCCGACGAGGTGCCGGAACTCATGTGGGAGATGGAAACGGACCTTTTCAAACATGGCGATCAGGCCGGGGCGGCGACAAGAATGCTCGCCCATTTGGAAAAGCACATCGGCCACCGTTCCGCGAGCGGCTGGACCACCAAGTTCCGGGAGTTGCTCGCACCCGCCGGTCCGGGAACCGCGAAAACCCAGCAGCCAGCGGGTGACACCGTGCGATAAGCGGCTGCGACGGATCCGGAGAGGGGACCGTGCGGACCGGCGGGATCATGGGCGATCCCGCATTCCGGGCCAAGCCGGGGCTTTACTGGACGGGCGGATTTCCACAAGTTCCCCGCCCCATGACCGCCGCTGAGATCCGCGCCTCGTTCCTTGAGTTTTTCAGTGAGAAAAAGCACACCATCGTGCCTTCGGCCTCGCTCATGCCGCAGTCGCCCGGCCTGCTGTTTACCAACGCGGGGATGAACCCCTTCGTGCCGTATTTTCTCGGCGTCGAAAAGGCTCCCTTCGACCCGCCCCGCGCCGCCGACACCCAGAAATGCATCCGCGCCGGCGGCAAGCACAACGACCTGGAGGATGTCGGCTACGACACCTACCACCACACCTTCTTCGAAATGCTCGGAAACTGGTCGTTCGGCGACTATTTCAAAAAGGAGGCGATCCGGTGGGCATGGGAGCTGGTGGTGAACCGATGGGGTTTTCCCGCCCATCGACTCTACGCCACCGTTTACGCGCCCAAGGAAGGCGACCCGGGAGAGTTCGACCGGGAATCCTGGGATTTGTGGGCCGAACTGTTCCGCGCCGCCGGCTGCGATCCCGCCGTCCAGATCGTCCACGGCAATGTGAAGGACAACTTCTGGATGATGGGCGAAACCGGCCCCTGCGGCCCATGCTCCGAACTTCACGCCGACCTCACGCCCGAGGGGAATCCCGTCACCGGCCGCGATCTCGTCAACAACGACTCCGACCTCTGCATCGAGATCTGGAACCTCGTCTTCATCCAATACAACGCCGAGACCGACGGCAGCTTCCGCGAGCTGCCTGCCAAACACGTCGATACCGGCATGGGCTTCGAGCGTGCCTGCTCGATCATCCAAAACACCAAAGGCTTCACCGACTTCTCGATCAAACCCTCCAACTACGCCACCGACGTCTTCCAGCCAATCTTCCGCAAGCTGGAGGCACTCAGCGGAAAAGCCTACTCCGACATCTATCCGGAGCCCGGCGCCGACCGTTCCGCGTTTTCCGAGGAGCTGAAAACCGCGATCGCCTTCCGCGTCATCGCGGATCACCTGCGCACGCTCAGTTTCTCCATCGCCGACGGCATCATGCCCGGCAACAACGGGAGGAACTATGTATTGCGGCGGATCCTGCGTCGTGCGGTTAGATATGGCCGGCAACTCGGCTTTTCCGGAGACAAGCCGTTCTTTGGCGCGCTCGCGGACACGCTTGTTAGCGAAATGGGTGAGGTTTTCCCGGAATTGAAGAAACGTCAGGACGCCGTGCGCCAGACGCTTGAACAGGAGGAAGCGAGCTTCAACCAGACGCTGGATCGGGGTTTGAAGCGCTTTGAAGAAGCGCTGGGGAGCGCCGGCGTCCCGCCGGCTGATATTGGCGTCCCGCCGAAATCTTCTGAAAAGACCGCCGAAGGCGCACTCTACTCGAAACATCACGGACTTCCGCACTTCGAGCGCCCGTGGGGGAAATACTTCATCACCGTTGCCACGCAGAATCGGAAGACTCTTTCGCCGGAAGCGCGCAAGATCACTTTGGATGCCATCCAACATTTCCATGGCTCCCGCTACATCCTCTTCGCTGCGGTAGTGATGGCGGATCATTTTCACCTGCTCTTCGAACCTCAGCCCAAAGAGTGGGACAAAGAGGGAAACCCGGTCTTCTGGCAGCTCGCCGAACTGATGCACTCAATCAAGTCGTTCACCGCGAAATCCATCAACAAACTGTCGGGTGACAGCGGGACGGTATGGGAGCGCGATTATCATGACCGGTTGATCCGCTCGGAATCCGATCTGGGTGAGAAGTTCGAATACATCACAACCAATCCACAGCGCTCGGCACTCACGGTGGATGGGGTTTATCCGTTTGTATGGTCCCGCGGATGGAGCGAAACCTCGATGGAGGAACTGCGCGGCTCTGCCGCGGAGGGGGTTCAAAGTCGTCGGGACGCCGGCGCTCCCCGCCTCTCCGGAGACGTCGCCTTTGAACTCTACGACACGTTTGGTTTTCCCGCGGACCTCACCGAACTTCTCTGCGCCGAGCGCGGGCTGACGGTGGACATGCCTCGTTTCGAGAAGCTGATGGAACAACAGCGCGAGCGCGCAC
>JBBSJY010000216.1:0-7864 GCA_038256845.1 Verrucomicrobiales bacterium
CTGGCCTGTAAAACTCTCGTTGGACAGGATGAACGCCGGAACAATCCAAACCGAGTCCCCGAAACCGGGTTCTTCCCAAGTGGGCAAGGAGCGGGCCTCGTAATCGAGTTTTTCCGCAAATCGCTCGGCTGCCAGCCATGGGTTCACCCGTGCCCTTCCCTTGTGGCCGATCTCATGCTCGACTTCATGATAGGTGCACCCCGCGAGCGAAACGAATGTCATGATGGCGATCGGAAGCACCGGCTTCATCGGCCCCTCCTTCCGCCGAACGGCCATGAGTCGCACAGAGTCCGCACCTCTCCGTCAGTAGGCTTTGCCCCCGCGTAAGCCATGTTGATCCAAACGTCGGTGAGACCCCGGAAATACTCCGGGTTCGCCGCCGGCCCCGCATCAATTACCCGCCGCAGGCAATCCCCTTCGGTGTCGGACTTCTCGATTCCCACCCGCCCGGATTCCACGGCTCCGGCGATAGCCCCGCGATAAAGCAGGGCCATCGCCTCCTGCCGGCGTCCCTCCTGCCACAGCCGCCATGCCGCGTCCGGCACGTCCGGCGGAAGCGACGATGGAGAAACATCCATGCCCATCACCACCCTGGCACCCCGCCGCGGTTCCTCCTCTGCCGGTTGGCCGCGACGACGGAACACGAACACATGCCGGAATTTCCAGATCATCCAGCCGATCAGCACCAGCGCCAGCCCTGCGAGGGAAATCAGAAACACGGTCCCGAGCGACTCCATCACCCCTAACAGATCGGCAAGCCATTCCCATGATCCGGACTTCGGCACCGGAATCTTCCGGGTCACCTTGTGCACTTCGAACGCCTCGTCCGCAAGCACCTCCCGGATGACATCGGACGCCTCCTCGGCCGAAACCGACGCCGGCGGACCCAGTAAAACAATCGCCAGCACCGCCGCCGTGGCGGCTTTGCCGAGACGTTGCGCCAATCTCCTGAGCCCCAACTCGACATCCCAGCCCTCGATCCAGGTCCGGTTGTTGATATAGATTCCAAATCCCGCACCGGTCATAAAAACGTCCGCCAGAGAGATGGCCAGAATCACGCAAAACACCACCGTCCGCAGGATGACCAGCGGAATCTCCAGAGGTGACTCGGGATCCCACATTTCCTTGGCCAGTTGCCACGAACCGTCCTGACCCTCCGGAATGAACATCAGGACGATCGCCAGCAACCCCAGCCCCAGCCACGCGGCTGCCGTGTCCGCCACGAAATACAACCACATCACCGCTCCTTCACCGCGCCTCACCACCTGGTTGCACCGCTGTCGGTAGGGCTTCCCCCGCAGCCCCTCCAGGTCCTCGACTGCCAGGGTCACTGGCAGCCACGGTGAAAACCTCGCCACCACGAATCGATAGAAGAAACGGCGGAACCAAACTCTCGGGATCTGCCGCCAGACCGATTTCCACTGTGGACTTTCCCCGAACAAACGGCGGCTGATCTCAAAAAGCACCATCCTCGACCCTGCCGGCTTCCACCACCAGAAGAGTATCAGGAATACCAGCGGATGGTCCCACAGCAGCCAACCGGCGATCAGCGTCGGGAACAGGACCGCCAGCCACCAGCCGCAGAAGCAGCGCCAGAAGTCGCGCCGGACCATCGCGAAGCCGAGATCGACCGCCTCCCAGTCGCTCCTCGGGCGGATTTCCGCGGTGACCGCATCAAGCCGCATGCGACGCGCTCCTTCCTGCCAACGCGAAGTAAGCGAGGTGAAGGATCCATCCGATCCCCCCGACCGTGTATTTGATTTCCGCCGCGACCGGCTGCGCCGACCAGAAACCTTCCACCACCGCCGCCAAAAACGTCAGCAGCGCGGCGCCGTAAACGAGAGGCATCGCCTGCTTGCCCGCCTCGACCAGGGCGCGCACGCGAGGCAGCCGCCCGGGCCGCAGGATGGCCAGACCCAGCCGCATCCCCGCCATCCCGGCGATGATCATCCCTAACAACTCGAACGACGAATGGCCGCTCACAAAGCTCCAGAACGATTCCGGATTGCAGGCATGATTCACATATCCGGCCGCCGCACCCAGATAGAGCCCGTTGAAAAGCAGGAAAAACAAAGTCCCCACCCCTGCGGCCATCCCTCCGGCAAAGATCCGGAAATCGATCGCCACGTTGTTATAGATATAGAAACAGAACATCATGAAATTCGACCCGTAAGTGGACCGGAGGTGGGAAATCTGTTCTTCCTGCCCTCCATACATCTGTTCCATCGAGCCCATCCCCGACGCCCCGAGGATCGCCTGGATCCAGCGGATGTCGTGGCCGGCGGACCACATGATTCCCAAAAACGGCAGCCAGAACGACAGGCTGCAGAGCAGAAAAAGCCGCCAATCCTGCCGCACCGCCCGCGGAAACCCCACCGTTACGAAACGGACCACCTTCTCCCAGCCACCGTGACGTTTCCTGTAAAGCGTGTCGTGGCCCCGGATCACCAGTTCGTTGAGCCGTTCCGTCACCCTCGAGCCGTACATCCGGGAGCGGGCCAGCGACAGATCCAGGCACAGCTCGCGATAGAGCTTCGGCAGCCGCTCCATCCCCGGCTCCCGCTTCCCCTTCTCGAAAAGCCCCAGCAACCGCTCGTACTCTTCCCAGCGCGGCCCGTTCTTGTGTTCGAAATCGCCGACCGTCATCTCAATCGTCTCCCCTTTCCCGTTTCTCCTGCAACCAGTAGGCCATCGCCATCAGCCTGGCCACCCCCGCCGGTCCGGTCTCCCCTGTTAGCACGGCCGCCTGATCGGCGATTTCGGCCCGGCGGCTTTCGGACCACAAGCCGGCGCGCTCGCGGAACATCGCCAGGCTTCGCGATTCATCCGCCGAAAGCGCGACCGGCAAGGGCGAGGCGAGGATGGGCGGGGGCGCGGCCATTTCCGGCACCTGCGGAATTCTGCTGTAAACCACCACCGTTCCCGCGGCCAGATCGCCCAATCGTTGGAAACGCCTTGATGCCAGCACGCTGGTGATTCCGAAAACGTATGTGAACAGCGGCATCCCGTCGATGAATCGCAGGAAATTCCGCACCACCGCCTGGCTGAAAGTGATCGGCGAGCCGCTCGTCTGCACCACTTTGAGGCCCAGGACCCGCTTGCCGGGCGTCGCTCCCCGCTTTCCCGCCTCGAACAGCACCGGGTAGAACCAATCCAGAAGAAACCACAAAAGCAGCATCAGCCCCGTCGCCACCAACCCGCCGATGGCAATGCCGGCCACCAGCAGGACCACCGCCGCAAGGGCCATCACGACCAACCGGATCAGCAGATCGAGGAAATACGCCCCCACCCTTAGCATCGGTCCCGCCATCCGGAGGCGGATTTCCACTCCTCCGGCGAGTTCCACCGATTGCAGCGTATCAAGTTTCTCCGGAGTCACCATGGGCCGATCTCCCGCTCAGGCTAGGTGGATCTCCCGCCAGGTAAAGCGTCCGGGAAGGGAAAAAGCTCCCCGGACCTGCCGCACCCGCTCCTCATTTTCACGGATCAATTGTTCGAAACCGGAAACATTCCTTGCCCTCTTTGAATCCGTCTGCGAAATCAGTAGTCGATAAAGCGAGGCGGCCCGGCTGTCTCGAAATCAACCATCGCAATATCGGCGATCCGGAACCGCCCGTCGGCCCTGTCGGCACGGTGTCCGGACCGGCGAAACCCAACCCAATGAACCCAAAGAATATGTATCATCCCAAACCCCGGATGTTGATGAAACCCCGCCTCGGCGCGGCGGCCTTCGCCATCCTCACCACGTCATCGTACGCAGGCAGTTACACCACGGATTTCACCACGGACCCGACTCTGCCGGGTCTCCCGGCGGCGCAACGGCTGACGATCCTCACCAATTCAAATGCTGGCTGGGTCGGAACGGGCGGAAATCCCGGCGGTTATCTCAGACTTACCGATCCCGTCAACGGCGCGTCAGCAGTCGTGTTTTTTCCCGACTTCGAAGCAGGATTCGTCGTCGGCGGATTCCAGTTCGCCATGGACGCCCGGATCGGCGGCGGCACCGGGACTCCCGCTGATGGATTCAGCGTCAGTTTCGCCCGCGATACCGATCCTGTCTTGAGTGCCACCACCAACGGTGCGGCCCAGGCAGCCTTCGCTACAGGCGTGCCGGAGGAAGGAACCACCACCGGCATTGCGATTTGTTTCGACGCCTACTTCAGTGGCGGTGAGGACGTCATCGGCTTCAGCGTGCGCGTGGACGGAGTTGTGATCACCCAGGTCTCGCTTCCCACCCTCAACGGTGCGGTGGATGATCCCACCTCGCTCCAAACCGGCCCCGCTGGAGGGGTTGCCGGATTGGGATGGGCTCGCTTTGAAGTCGATTTGCAACAGGACGGCACCCTCGATGTCACTTGGAAGGGCACGCCGGTCATCGAAGATCTTCCGACCGGTTACTTTCCCAGTAAGGGTCGGCTCGTCTTCGCCGCAAGGACAGGGGGCTTGAATCAGGCCCACCACTTTGACAACCTCACATTGACCACGGAGCCGGTGCCCCTGGCGGTCGTCAGCAACGCCGAACTCAACGACGGACTCTTTCGATTCGAAATCAAGGACTTCGGAACATCGTCGGTTGTCACTCCCGAAAACTTTGGGGGGCTGAGCATCGGAGGAGAGACCATTGAAACCCCCACTTCGATCACCAAGGAGGCGGGCAGCGATATCACCGTCGTTACCTATCAATCTCCCGACCCGCTTCCGCCAGCCACAGCATTCACTTATCAAGTGTTTTTCTACGATACGAATGATGAGACCATCATCGGGGAAGGCTCGCTGAGAACTCCCGCTCTCCTTGCAGGGTCCCTCCCCGGACCTGAAGGCGCCGTCGGGACCTGGGGCATCCGCGAATTCTACAATCCGCCGCCTCCCATCGATCCGTTAGACCCGGAACCGGCAGCAGGCACGATCGGCGACGCCAGTGCAATCGCAGCCGCTGAAGAAGCCGGAACTTTCGTCGAAGATACAAGCGTTCCCGTCCTGAATCATTCCGATCCGGATACCAACGGCCCAGCCGCCGCCGGTAATTTCAACAATGACTTCCCCATCCTGACCAATACCGCCGACGACGACAACTGGGTGGTCGTGGCCAAGACGAAATTGGATATCCCCGCAGCAGGTGTTTACACCTTCTCCGTGCACAGCGATGACGGATTTGCGCTCCGAATCGATGGACCTCAAGGAGGAAGATTCATCGCGGACCACGGCACCGGTGCGGTGGACCCGCGGGATGAACAGGTCATCTTTCTTGATGGCGGGTCAGGCGACTCCAACACCCGCGGCGTCTATCAATTCGACGCGGCTGGCATTTATGACGTCACCTACCTCGGATGGGATGGCGGCGGCGGCGGCTACCACGAACTGGCTTGGGCCGAGGGCGAATTCACCCACGACCGCGAAACCGACACATGGACTCTGGTCGGCAGCCCGAATGATCCGTCTGTTCCGGACTTCCGGCCCAGTTACGTCGAGGTGCTTCCAGGGCCGCCAGCCACGGACGGCAATTTCTCGATCCGGACCTACCTCGAAGCGAACGTCGGCGGCAACCTCGTAGGCGCGAGCAACTTTGTCCGCGACACGGTCCGCTCGCCGTCCGATGCGACCCCGCTCACGGTTGATGTCCAGCGTTCCACGCTTGACGCCGTCGATCCCGGATTCGGCGGGCAGTACACCTTTCCGAACACGCCGCCCTTCCCAGGCGACACCGTAGGAGTGGATGACAACAATGTTGTGACCGTTGCCAAGGGCCGCATCACCATTCCCTCCGCAGGGAGCTACACCTTCTGGGCAAGGAGTGACGATGGCTTCCTGCTCCGTCTGACGGGAGTGGGTGGCAATCCGGATCCGGCCTTCGACAGGGCGACTCAGGGGGGCAACGCCGCCGCTGCCACCGCCGGTACAGTCAGGATGTCCAACCGGAATGAGTTGATCTTCGGTGACGGGACGGGAGACGCCGACACCCGTGGAATCATCGATCTGCAAGCGGGAACCTACGACCTCGACTACATCAACTGGGAAGGCGGCGGTGGCTTCGGCTACGAGCTGTCCGCCGCGGTCGGCTCATGGCCGCACGGCACCACGCCTCCGACCGGCTGGTTCCTCGTTGGCTCTGTCCCGGCGGTAGACCAACTCGTTGTCCCTAGGATCAGCGCTTCCGGCTGGACCGTGGAATCCTCCAATGCAGGGCGCGGTGAACTGATCCCACCCCCGGGCGGGACCGGCACGTTCGACATCGCGGGTGCCGAACTCGCGATCGACAACGCGCTCACCGAAGGAGTTGGCAGCACGACCACCTGGGACTTGCTGGACTTCACGGACCCCGAAGCGGGTAATGCGGGCCAGTTTCCCGGCAGCAATCCCTGGCCCCTCAACACCCCGGTGGATGATAACCAATACGCGATGCGCGCCACCGGTACGCTCGTCATCACCGAGCCCGGGGTGTATCACCTCGGCTTCCAAGGTGACGACGGAGGCTACATGCAGATTGATGGTCCCTTGGAAGGAACGAACACGGCGGAGTGGTCGTCGATCGTGGATACCCTCCACCCGACGGTCGCAATCATCGTGCCCGGCGACTCCGGCTCCGGCTTTAACAACCGCCTTCAGGCAGAACTCGGAACCGGCAACAGCCGGACGATCGGAGCCATCAACCTGGTCGCGGGAACCTACACCATCACGACGCTCGTCTACGAAGGCGGAGGCGGATCATGGTGGGAAGTCGTCGGAGCCAAGGCACCGGAAGTGACACTCCCTGCGAACTTCGCTTACCCATTGTTGGCTAGGGCAGAGGGCAGCCTCTACCAGGTGCCCAGTGGCATCCGGCTGGTCGCGCAAGAGGCAGGCGAAGGCACTCCGCCGGGAACCTTCATCGCGGTCAACGACTTCGATGTGACCGGAGGAGCACCAGTGACTTCCATCTCGCTCACCTTCAACTCCGAAGCGGGAAGGACCTACAAGATCCTCGCCTCCACGAACCTGGTGGACTGGATCGAAGTGGCGGCAGCGGTGCCGGCCTCCGGTGGCGCGACGACCGAATTCGTCGTCGATCCGACCACGATTCCTGCAATCGACGGAGAACCGAAAGTGTTTTTCCGGGTCGTGATCAACTGATCCGCAACTCCTGGACTCACTGCCGCCGCCGGAGCAATTCCGGCGGCGGCTTTTTTGTTGGGCTCCAAGAGTTACAATTTTTTGGTCTCGAGTCGGCGTTGAGCCCGGCATCGGTGCTGGCTATTTGGAGCACACCTTCAAAGGCGAGCTCCAGTCGAATCGGGCCGACGTTCCATGATCCTAGAGAGGAAAATGAAGATCTCGCCGGAGCGCTGCAAATGGCACAGGCTCAAGATCATGGAAGCCCCGGGCGACCCTGATTCCGGCGCCCCCTGCGGGAGAGGGCCACCCCCCGACACACCCCACCGGCGCTGGCCCGTGGGCAACCCCCGGAGGGCGCTTCCACGCCGAATGGGATGACCCTGCGCCCGTCACCCGCGAAGGCCAGCTCATCTTCTTCTTCCAGTTCCTTCACGACAGCGGACGGTGGGATTTATCCTGAAAGGATCACAGACGGTAGCCCGGGGTCGAGGAGCCATCGCGACGACCACCCCGGGGCTTCAATCTCCGATCCCCTGCCGGGATCAGGAATGGATCGTTCCACAATCGAATCCCTAAAGGCATTGGAGCAAAGGGCGCGCGTTATACTGCCGCGCGCGAGGTTTTGTGAAAAACGGGATCGTTCATTCGTCGCCCCGCGATGATGGCAGGGACGCACCTCCGGGGCGTCCGGCGCGTGGGATGCGAATGATCCGCGAATGAATGGAGCCAGCGCGCCGCACATTCGCTTTTTCATTCTCGCGCCACGCGCCGGACC
>JBBSJY010000217.1:0-7820 GCA_038256845.1 Verrucomicrobiales bacterium
CTCGGTGCCGGTGATGTCCGCGGGCATGAGGTCCGGCGTGAACTGGACGCGGTGGAACTCCAGGTGCAAGGCACGGGCGAGGGTGGCGCTCATCAGGGTTTTGCCGACGCCCGGGACTCCTAACAGGAGCGCGTGGCCGCCGCAGAGCAGCGTGAGAAACAACATTTCGGCGGCATGCGTCTGGCCGATGATGCATTTGGAGAACTCGGCTTCGAGGGCCTTGCGGGCGGCGGACAGGTTTTGGCTGGGATTTGACATGGGAAAGAATGGCGGTGGGAGGGGATCGATCAGTCGAAAACGGCGCCTCCGCCTTTGCCGATGACGGGCAGTCCGGTCAGGGAGGCGGGGCGGGCGTCGATCTCCGCGGGCCGCCGGGTTGCCTGACCGTCGCCGTTCCCATCCATCTGCGCGTGCTCGCGGATCATATATCCTCCCATGTTATACATTGCGACGATGCGGGCATGGCAGGCTCGGAAAAGCTCGGTTGCGGAAACGAGGCCGTCGCGGTTGGCGTCGGTGTCGGCGGATTCCAAGGCATCGGCCAGCGCGACGGGGAAATCGGTTTCGTTTTCGCGGTCATCCGGCGAAGTCGCGGAGATGACGATGCGTCCGGGCATCGCGAGCGGGCGGATGAATGCCGCGCTGCAAGTGGTGGTGGCGATCACTACCATCGGCGTCTCCGGGTCCGCTTCCGACAGTGCTTCTCCGATTTCGCGTGGCGAAATGTCGGGACCGGGGAGGTTGAAAAGGGCTCCGCCGGGGATGGCGTTGGCATGTCCCTGGAAAACGATCCAGACCGGCCGACGGTCCGGATCGCGGGTGGCGGCGGCGGCATTGCCCAACTCTTCCATCAGCGCCTCCTTGGTGCATAGCCCGTCGTAGCCGGCATTTTCCGGGCCGTAGAGCACGGTGATGTCGGAGGCGGGAACTCCATAGCGGGTGGTGAAACTGGTCCGGAGGCGGGCGATCAGGCTTTCATAATGTTCATGATGCGCTTCGTCCCCCGGGGTGCCGTTGAAGATCCATACTCTTGGGGTTCTCACTTCAGCGGCGATGGCCGCGGCGACCATCGGAACGGCCACGAGCGCGCGTTTCCACGGATGATGAGAATGGAAATGCTGGCGAATTCCCCACATGGCCGCGCAGGCTAGCAGCCACGCCATGGGGCGCAACTCTTCCTTTGCCTTCCTGATTCCGATCCGATAGCGTGCCGCCCGTTGTGATTCCCCTGATCCATCCGGCATTTCTGTGGGCGGCGTTGGCCGTCGGCATTCCGGTGATCATCCATCTGAGCCGACGGCGGAAATTCGTCTCACTGCCCGTCGGGACGCTGCGATTCCTGCGGGAGGCGGAGCGGAAACGGCGCTTCCGTCTGCGGGTGGAAAATTGGTTTCTGCTGCTGCTGCGGGCGCTGGCGGTGGTGTTGCTTGCGCTGTTGTTCGCGCGTCCGCATCCGGGCGACGTCGGCCGGGAGGCCCGCGGGGAGGGCGGCACGCTGGTCCTGCTGGACGCTTCCGGCAGCGTCACGCCGAAGATGGCGGACGAGGCCCGGCGGGCGGCACAACGGGCGATCCGCGACGGCGGCGAGGTGACGCTGGCGCAGTTTTCCGACGACGTCGCGGAGATCGCTTCCACAGACGAATACGTGCCGCGTGCCGGAGCGCCGAGTCGCTTCGACGTGGCGCTCGATTGGGCGATGGACCGGCTGGGGGCCGAGGGCGACGATACCGCCCGGGTGGTGATCATCGGGCATCTGGCGGCAGACGCGCTGCCCTCGCAAGCGCCGCGGGTGTGGCCGCCGCGGGTGGCGGTGGAGGTGGTGGCGCTGGCACCGCCCTCGCCGGAGAACGCCGCCGTGCGGAGCGTCGCGCTGATGACCCCGTATTTCAGCGAGCGGATGGAAATCGAGGCCCGTGTCACTTCCTCGTCGGAGGAGAGAGAGGTGTTTCTGGAAGCCGAAGGGCTGCGGCTCCGCGAGAGGGTGCCGCCGGGGATCGAGCGGGTGGTGTTCGGCTTCCGCCCGCCCCGCGAGGAGGTGCGGGGCTGGATTTCCCTGGAGGGCGACGATCCTTGGCCTGGCGACGACCGGCATCCCTTCGCGGTGGCATGGACGGAGCCGAAGCAGATCCTGCTGCTGGACGGATTCCCGGGCAGCACGCCGTTCGAAGGGCAGGCGTATTTCATCTCCAAGGCGCTTGGGGCATCGGGCGCGGCGCACGGGAAATCCCCGTTTCAACCGCTCGTTTCTTATGGCATGGAAAACCGCCAGGGCCCGGCCGATCTGGAGGGGATCGATGCCATCGCGCTCTGCGGGCCGACCGCGCTTTCGGCTGCGGAAGCGCGGGTGTTGGCGGCGCACGTGGCCGCGGGCGGCGGGCTGATGGTGATCCCCGACGAGCGGTGGACCACAAGCACGGCGGCCCCGCTGGTGGCCGCGGGTTTGTTTCCCGACGGGTTTTCCTTCACCGGCGGATTGGGGATCCGGGCGGCCGCAAGCTGGGATCGGGAGCATCCGGCGCTGGCGGATTTCGACGGCCGGGACGGCGGCGATCTGCGCGGCCTGCCGTGGCGGGATGCGTTCGCGGCGCGGCAGACCAGCGGCTGGAAACCGCTGATCACCCTTGATGGCGGTGGCCCGGTGCTGTTGGAAAAGGAGCGGTCCGATGAATCGGCCGGGCCGGTGATGGTGCTGGCCCATCCGATGACCCGGGCATGGACGGATCTGCCGCGGGAACCGCTTTTCGTGCCCTTGATGAAAAACCTTTTCGGCGGGCTTTCCCGGCTGGCCCCCCCGGGAACCGGCGCGGTGACGCGGACGCCGGGCGTGCGCGAAGGACGGCAACCCGGCATTTACACGGCGGCCGACGGATCGACGGAGGTAATCGCGGGCGATCCACGGGAATGCCTGGTGGCGGCGGTGGAAGCGGAGGTCTTCCGGCGGGCGTTCGGGCTGCCGGAGTCCGGGCAAGCGATGCCCCCGCTCGCGGAAAGCGGCGCGGCGGTCCCGGCGGAGCGATCGCGCGACGGCGAGTGGTGGCCGTGGCTGGTGGCGGGTTTGCTGGCGTTGCTCACTCTAGAATGCGCGGTCGCGACACGCCGCCAGAAAATTTCCAAATCCCCAGACGTCTCCCTCGCATGATCCCGCCCGGTTCCTTCCTCTCGCCCTTGCCGCAGCTCGCCAGCTCGCGGCGAAACTACCGCGCGGGCATCGTCGCGGGGGCTGCGGTTCTGTTTCTGCTGGCGGCCATTTCGGTGGTGGCGGGGCTCGACACCCGCTTCGCCTGGCCGCCCGCGGTGAGGGTTTGGCTGGTGGTGGGGCTGGCGGCGGGATGCGTGTTTTTCCTGCTCAAGGGGATCGGCGCGGTCCGTTCCCACACGGTCGAGGAAGCCGCGCGGACGATCGAAACGGCGCACCCGGCCATCGGCCAGCGCCTGCGGACGGCGCTCGAGCTGTCGCGGGCGCCGGGAAAAGCCCGCAATGACGAAGCGGCCGGCTTCGTCGAGCGACTGTTCCAGGAATGCGCCCGCGAGCTTTCTTCCCGGCCGTGGCGAAATCTGGTGCCGAAACGCGATCTGCTGATGCGCTGGGTGCCGGCGGCGGGAGTTTTCCTTTTCATCGGGTTGCTGGCGTTTTCCTGGGCGGATTTCCGGCACGCCCTCAAGCGCTTCGCCGCGCCGACCGCGCCGCTTACCTATACGACGATCGGCTGGACCGGGTTGCCGGATTCCTTTGACGACCGCCATCCGCCGCGGGTCGAGTTCCGCCTCGGCGGCCGGGCCGCGGTGCCGGAGTTTCTCATCCGCGAGGCGGGCGGGAATTGGAACCCCGTCCAATTGACCCGTCGCGAGGACGGCAGGACGTGGGATATGATTTTCACCGGTAGGACGGCGGACATCGAGGTGATGGTGAAGGCCGGCGATGCGGTTCCCGCGAAGGCCCGGATCCCTTACCGGCCCATCCCCAAACTGGTGGATTCCCACGTCGTGGTGCATTTTCCGGAATACACGGGCTTGGAATCCAGCGGATCGCCGGGCGGCGACGTGCGGGCGGTGGAAGGCAGCCGGGTGGAGTGGAAGTTCGATTTCAACACGCCGCCGGAGCGGGTGGAGTGGCGGTCGGATAGCGGCCCGGCCCGGCGGCTGGCGGTGGAAACCGGCACCGCCACGGTGCGGGTGAGCGAGACGGTCCCGATGGGAAAACGGCAGGGCGAACTGGCGGTTTACGACGGCGGCGGCGAGCGCATCGACGCCTGGCGCTATGAGATCGAGGGCGTGGCGGACGAATTGCCGAAGGTCGAGATTCTGGAGCCCGCGGAGGACATGGAAGCGACGGCCATCGCGGAGCTGCCCGTCAGGATCCGTGCCACGGATGATTTCGGGGTGGCGGAAATCGGCCTCATTCTGGATGCCGGCGGGGAGCGGGAGTGGGTGCTGGAGAAAGTGATCGGGGAAAAGGACCAGCGGCAGATCGCGGAAATAATCATGCTGATGTTGGAGAAGGTGCCGCTGACGATCCGCGACAACGTCCGCATCCACGCCTACGCGCTGGATCACAAGCCGCGAGGCGGCCCGCGCGCGGTGAGTCCGCTGCGATCGATCGATATCCGGCAGTTCCAGGTGCGTTATTTATACCTGGAGGGGGGAGCCGGGGAGGAGGAAGACGATTCGGAAGAACTCGGCGAGGCGCTGATGAAGCTGAACGAGATCATACGGGACCAGCGTTCCTATATTTCCGAGGTGTTCCAAACCCGCGAAAGCCACCGTTCATCGCTGCCGCCGCCGGTGTTGCGGAGGGTGGGCGAGCTGGGGGAAACCGAGGCCGGACTTTCCGAAGGCACAGGGGAGCTCGCCGCAGCGTGGGCGGCGGAAGGGACCATCGGCGGGGACGACATCCTTTTGCTGGAAAGCGCCGCGGTGCAGATGGGCGAGAGCGCGGGATTCCTTTCGCAGCCGGACCTCGCGAAGGGATTCGATGCGGGCGACCGCGCGCTTTCCACCCTGCTGCAATTGCGGCGGGAAATCCTGCGGGCGATCATGCAGGGACGCGGCAGCGAGCCCGCGGACCCGCAGGACGTGCCGGAACGGATGATGGATCTGGCCGAGGAAGCCCGCCGGCTCGCCCGCGAAGAGGAGCAGGTCCGCGGGCAGATACAACCGGAAGCACTGGCCGGGACGCCCGCCGAGGTTTCCCGCCGGCAGCAGGAGGTGGCCCTCGCGGATGCCGGGGAACTCTATGCGAAACTGGTCGATCACCCGCTGCGGACCGACGGCGCGATGCGGCTGATGGACGATGCCGAGAAATCAATGGCGGATGCCGAAACGCTGCTTCGCGGCGATGATCTGATGGCCGCCGCGCCATCGCTCGAGGAAGCCGAACGGACGCTCGACGACCTGGCCACCTTCCTGTCGTCGCTCGATCTCATGCAGCTTGCGGAAACCCTGCGGAACATGGCCGAGAGCGCCGAACGGGCGGCAAGCGAGCAGGCCGCGGGATCGGACGGCGAAGGTCAGGGTGAGGACGACGGCAAGGGGGAGGAAGAAGGCGAAGCCGAGGATGCGGGTGAGGCCGCCGAAAGCGCCGCGCGCGATACGGAGCTGGCGGAGGAAATTCTCAGGGCATTGAAGGAACGCGCGGAGGCCTCCGGCGCCGAGGCAAAACCCGGCGAAGAAAATGAAGCCGCCGCGAGGATCGGCCGCCTGTTGGACCGGACCGCTCCGGGCGAGCTGGCGGAGGCCTTGGAAGAGCTGGCGGAACTCCGCCGCGAAGGCGGCGAGGGCGCGGATGATGCGGCGGCGGATGCGGCCGGCCGGCTTTCCGCCATGGCCCGCGAGTTCCGCGACGAGGCGGCGAGCCTCGATGCCAGCCGCCTGGCCGAGCTGAGCGACGCGCGCGAGGAGGCGCAGCGCCTGCAGAACGAGATCGCTGAAAAGGAAGGAGCCGGCGAAGGCGAGGCACCCGGCGAAGGTGAAACGGGAAGCGAAGAGGGCGAAGGCGCGGGTGAGGGCGCGGGTGAGAGCCAAGCCGAGGGCGAGGGCGAGGGCGAGGGCGAGGGCGAGGAACCGGGCGCGGGCGAAGGGGAAGGTGAGGAGCGTGGCGAGGGCGGCTCCGGCGGCGAAAGCGAGGGCGGCAGCGGCAGGGTGCTGAGACGTTTCGCCGATGTGCTGGAAGGTCTCAGCGATGAGGATGGCCTCGGTTTCCTGGCGAAGCCGCTGCGCGCCGTTCCTTTCGACCGCGAGGCGCTGCCCCTCCTGTCGGCTGCCGACGCCCGGTTGAAGGAACTCATGGATGCACTCCCCTCCCAGCCCGACGTCGTTTCCGGCCGAAGCAAAATCCCGGAAGCGAGGCGCCGCGAAATCGAAGATTACTACCGCGATCTCTCGGACGATTTCGGCGACGAGACCTGGCAAGAGACCGAATGATCCGCCACCGATGATGCATTCCCTCATTCCCCCCCTGCTTGTCGTGTTCGCCCTGGTTCCGCCGCTTCGTGCGGACGAACCGCCGCGCCTGCCCGCGGGAGCCGCCGCCGGGCTTTTCCGGATGGAGGACACGGCTGCGGCTGAAATCCCGGTGCCGCAACCGTCGTCGTTCGCGCCTTTGTTGGAAAAGGTGACTCCGGCGGTGGTGTCGGTTTTCCCGGCGCTGATGGTCGAGGAATCCACTCCGCTCGACCGCTTCTTCGGCCGTGAGGAGGAAGAGGGCCCGCCGTCGGGCGAGGCTCCGCAGGAACGGGTGCTCGGCGTCGGCTCCGGCGTGATCATTTCCGCCGACGGCTGGATCGTCACCAACAGCCACGTCGTCCATCTCCCCAGCGGCAAGATCGCGGACGTGGTTTCGGTGGAATTGCACGACCGCCGCCGGTTTCGCGCCGCAGTGGCCGGAGTGGATCCCGCCACCGATCTGGCGTTGCTGAAAGTGGAGGGCGGCGGGCTCTCGCCGCTGGTTTTCGCGGACAGCGAGCGGGTGGCCATCGGCGACCTGGTTTTCGCGGTGGGAAACCCATTCAAACTCGGGATGACCGCGACCATGGGCATGGTTTCGGCCACGCGGCGATCAAGCATCGGCATCACCGGCGGGGCCGGTTACGAGAGTTTCATCCAGACGGACGCGTCGATCAACCCGGGCAATTCCGGCGGCGCGTTGATCGATACCTCGGGCCGGCTCATCGGCATCAACACGGCCATCTATAGCGCGCGGGGCGGCAACATCGGGATCGGATTCGCGATTCCGGCGGATCTCGTCCGGCACGTCGTTTCCGCGCTCGCGGAGACGGGGAGCGTGGCGCGGGGGTTTTTCGGCCTGAGCATTTCCGATCTCACGGAAAGCCAAGCCAAGGAAGCCGGGCTGCCGCGGGTGAGCGGCGCGTGGATCGATGCGGTGATGGACGACAGCCCGGCGGCGCGGGCGGGAATCCGGGCGGGCGACATCGTTGTGAGCGCCCGCGGCCGCGAGGTGACCTCGCGCGGCGACCTGCGCTTCGAACTTTCCATGTGTCGGCCGGGCGACGGCATCGGGCTGACGTTTTGGAGGGAAGGGGCGGAAACGGTCGTCGAGATCGTGGCCGGCAAGCCCGCTTCCGCCGATCCGGGCAGCCTGTTCCGGCTGGCAGGACTTCCGGGCGTGGTTTTCCGGCAGGGGGAAGGGCATCCGGTGGTGAGCGAGGTGCCGCCCGGCGACCTGCGACGGGCAGGGCTTCAGGAAGGGATGGAGATTTTGGAAATCAACGGCCGTCCGGTGACCGACTCCGCCACCGCCGAGGCCGCCCTTCGAAGGGGCATCAACAAGGTGAAAACCCGCCTGCGGAATTCCGAAAACACCC
>JBBSJY010000218.1:0-7797 GCA_038256845.1 Verrucomicrobiales bacterium
ATCCCACACTCGCGCCGGATGGACACAGCACGCTCTATGTGCTCGTTCCCGTGCCCCACCAGCATCCGGACATCGATTGGGAAAAGGAAAAGGAAACCTTCCGCGCACTCGTGTTCCGGCAGCTCGCCAAGGCCGGGTTCATTGGTATCGAGAGCCGGATTCGCTACGAGAAAATCATTACCCCGGCCGAGTGGGACCAAACCTATCAGATTCATCGCGGCGCCACATTCAATCTCGCCCACACCCTCGACCAGATGCTTCATCTCCGTCCGCACAATCGTTTCGAGGATGTCGAAGGCGTCTATCTCGTCGGCGGAGGAACCCATCCGGGCAGCGGACTGCCGGTGATTTTCGAAGGCGCGAGGATCAGCGCCGTCCACCTCCTCAACGATCTGGGAGTGGACTCGGCTTGCATATCCCCGCGCCGTGGAGAGATCGCCACCACCCCTCTCGCTCCGGCGGCGGACCCGGAACTCGTCAACGCGCTGACCCGCAACACCGATCCCATTCCATGATCCACCTGCTCCGCCTTCGCGAGGCCCAGGCGCGCTGGGCCGCCGTTCCTCTCGCCAGGCGCCTGCGGATGGTGCGGACCCTGCGCGGTATGATCGGCACAGAGGCCGAAAGTCTCGCCAAGTCCTCGGCCGATGCGCGGGGGCGCCCGATGGCGGAATCCCTCACCGCCGAAGTGCTGCCGCTTGCCGGGGCATGCCGTTTCCTTGAGCGAAACGCCGCTGGGATTCTCGCCAAGCGTTCCTTCGGCCGCCGCGGCAGACCGCTCTGGCTTGGGGGTGTCCGCAGCGAAATTCATCGCGAGGCTCAGGGTGTCATCCTGATCATCGGGCCGGGAAACTATCCCCTGTTTCTTCCAGGCGTGCAATTGATCCAGGCTCTCGTGGCAGGCAATGCGGTGATTTTGAAACCCGGAGCCGGAGGCGGGGCGGCTGCCGCCAGCCTGCTAGATCTCATCCTGCGGGCGGGGTTTGATACCGATCTGATAGAACTTCTGCCCGAGTCCGTTGAAGCCGCCAACGCGGCCATCGACGCCGGCCCGGACAAGGTCGTGTTCACCGGCAGCGCGGAGGTCGCCAGGAAAGTGCTCGCCCGCCTCGCTCCCGGGATGATCCCCGCGGTGATCGAAGCCAGCGGCTGCGATGCCGTGATTGTCAGGCGGGACGCGGATCCGGAACTCTTGGAAAAAGCCATCACCTTCGCACTCGCCCTCAATGGCGGCGCCACCTGCATGGTTCCACAGCGGCTCTACGCCCACCGCGACATCGCCGACGACATCCAACGCCGGCTGGACGATCGGATTTCCCTGCAAAGATATGCCAGCGATGAGGAAGCCGTTGCCTTGGCAAACGATTGCGAGTTCGGCCTCGGCGTCTCGGTTTTCAGCCGGGATGAAACGGCGGCGAGAGATATGGCAAAGCGCCTTTCCGCCGGGCTCGTCACCATCAATGATATCATCGTTTCCAGCGCGGATCCGCGACTGCCGTTCGGAGGGCGCCGCCAGAGCGGATTTGGCAACACCCGCGGCGCGGAAGGCCTGCTGGAGATGACCGCCACGAAAGCGGTGACCGTCAGCCGAAACCGTTTCCGCCCCGCCTACGACCCGATCACGCCGCGAGCGCTGTCGTGGATTCTGGCTTATTCGCGGCTGGCTCACGCCGCCGGCTTCCGCCGTTTCCGAACCTTGAAATCCTCATGAAACCACATCTCCCCCACCCCGTCGGAGTCATCGGCGCCGGCCTCGGCGGTCTCTCCGCCGCCTGCGCACTCGCCACCCGCGGCCACCGGGTAATCCTTTTCGAACGCAATGAATGGATCGGTGGAAAAGCCGCCGTGCTCGAACGCGAAGGATTCCGTTTCGACATGGGCCCGACCATCGTCACCCTCCCCTCCGTGCTGCGCCGGCTCTTCGAAGAGGCAGACCGGAAAACGGAGGACTATCTCGATCTCGTCCGGCTCGATCCCCAATGGCGCTGTTTCTTTGACGACGGCAGCACCCTCGACCTCGATCAGGACCCCGCCCGGATGGCCGCCCGTCTCGAAGGCTTCTCTCCCGGCAGCGGAAAAGGATATACCGACTTCATCAAATTCAGCGAACGCCTCGATGACATTTCGCGCCGCTTCTTCTTCGACAAGCCGATCGGGGGAATCCGGGACATGTTCGACTTCAAAACCAGCTTCGACCCCGCCGTGCTGGGGGACGTGATGGCGATGAAAATGGGCCGTTCGGTCGCCGGCATGGTGCGCGCCTACAATCCCGATCCGCGGGTCGCGCAGATGATGGATCATTTCACCCAATATGTCGGATCCTCTCCCTATGGATCACCCGCGATCCTTTGCGGAATCGCCCACATGCAAACGGACGAAGGCATCTGGTATCCGAAAGGCGGGACGCGCGCGGTGCCGCTCGCTCTGGAAAAGCTCGCCCGCGAACTCGGCGTCACGATCCGCACGTCCACGATGGTGGATAAAATCCTCACCGAAGATGGCGCGGCGGTCGGCGTCCGCACCTCCGGGGGAGAGGAGATCCCGCTTTCGGCCGTCGTTTCCAATTGCGATTCCGTCCGCACCCACCGCGAGCTTCTCAATGGCACGGTGCGCGACAAGTTCAACAAGCGCCGGACATACGAGGCCGCATGTTCCGGCGTGGTGCTATATCTCGGACTGAACAAACGATACAACCATCTCGCTCACCATGGTTTTGTTTTCAGCAAAGATCCGCACGATGAGTTCGATTGGATTTACAGGAAAGGCGAGCCGGCGCCGGACCCGACCTGTTATCTCGCCGCCACCTCATGCACGGAATCCGGCACCGCACCCGAGGGAGGAGAAGCGCTCTATGTCCTGGTCCACACGCCCTATCTCCGGCCGCATCACCGGTGGGACGAAATGTTTCCGCGTTACAGGCAGGTCATCCTCGACAAACTCAAACGCACCGGCGGCATGCCTGACATTGAGGAGCGCATCATTTTCGAGGCGGCGCTCACGCCACAGGACATTCACGAAAGATATCATGTGTTGGACGGAGCGATCTATGGATTGGCGAGCCACGGCAAGTTCCTTGGTGCGTTCAAGCCCGGCAACCGCAGCCCCGATTTGCAAAACCTTTACCTGGCAGGCGGCGCCGCCCATCCCGGGCCGGGCATGCCGATGGTCCTGATGAGCGGCTGGATCGCAGCCGACACGCTCGACCGCGACCGGAAATCGACCATGAAGGCCGCTCTAGCGAGGTCATGAAGCCGTCCGCCGTACCGGAGATATCGCCGCGGTTGCACCGCTGGTTCGTCTGGTATTCGCGGCGTTACCTGAAACGGCATTTCCACGCGGTCCGCCTCCTGCAATCCCATCCTCCTCCCGCGGAAACGGCCCAATCCCGCGTGTATTTCCTCAATCATGCCTCCTGGTGGGATCCGCTCGTCGCCCTGTTTCTGGCGGCCAGGTTCTATCCGGACAATCTGCCGTTCGCGCCCATCGACGAGCGGGCGCTCGAACGTTACGGCTTGCTGAAACGGCTCGGGTTTTTTCCCGTCGAACGCGGGACCGCCCGCGGGGCACGGCAGTTCCTGCGCTCCGCGCGTGAGATACTCAAGGTCCCAGGCCACGCGCTGTGGCTCACCCCGCAAGGACGCTTTGCGGATGTGCGCGAGCGGCCGGTGCGGTTCGAAGCGGGGCTCGTCCATCTGCCCGACGTGCCGATGATTCCCATCGCCATCGAATACACTTGGTGGTTCGAGCGCTCGCCGGAGGTGCTCATCGCCTTCGGAAATCCGGTCGATCCATCGCATTGCGAACAGGCGCTGGCCGCCGCACAGGATGCACTCGCCACGGCCGGCATCGCTCGCGATCCCGACGCGTTTGTCACCCTCCTCAGTGGCAAAACCGGCGTCGGCGGCTTCTACGACACCTGGCGAAGGTTCCGAGCCCGCTTCCGCGGTGAACGTTTCACCCCCGACCATCACCAACCCGATCCGCCATGACCAGGGAAACGCTTTCCATGATCGCGCTTGTGCTCGCCGCGATTCCGGCGGTCCTCACAGTTATCAACCTGTTGGTTTACCGAAGGCTCCGGTCCGGGATGGAATCAGGCACGGCGATCTCGGTTCTCATCCCCGCCCGCAACGAGGAAATGAACATTCGTGCGGCGATGACATCCGTGCTCGCCAATCAGAATGTCAATTTCGAGCTGATCATACTCGACGATCACTCGACCGACGCCACCCCGCACCTCGTCCGGGAAATGGCGGCAAAGGATCCGCGCATCCGCCTCGAACAGGCTCCTCCGCTGCCGGAAGGATGGTGTGGAAAACAACACGCCTGCCACGTGCTCGCCCGCCACGCGAAGCACCCGCTGCTCGTTTTCGTGGATGCCGACGTGCGTCTCGCGCCCGACGCGCTTTCGAGGATGGCCGCATTCATGGATGGCGCGGACGCCCCGGCCCTCGCCAGCGGCTTCCCCCGCCAGATGCTCGGCACCTTTTCCGAGCGGCTGTTGCTGCCGATGATCCACTTTGTCCTGTTAGGTTGGCTGCCCATGCATTTCATGAAATGGACGCGCCGCCCCGGCTTCTCGGCAGGCTGCGGGCAACTCTTCATCGCCCGCCGGGACGCCTACCGGGAAACCGGCGGCCACTCGATGATCAGGACCTCGCTTCACGACGGGGTGAAACTGCCGCGCCTTTTCCGTGCGGCCGGCTTTTCCACGGGCCTCTTCGATGCCACCGATCTCGCAACCTGCCGCATGTATCACAGCCATGCGGAGGTCTGGAGCGGGTTGGGGAAGAACGCCACCGAAGGGCTCGGTGCGCCCGGAGCGATCGTTCCGATGACCTTGCTTCTGGTAGGCGGCCAAGTCCTGCCTTTCGTGCTGCTGGCGACGACTCCCGTCCCTTCGGCCACCGTCATCGCCGCTTGCTGGCTGGCGTGGCTGCCCCGGTTGATCGCGGTGGTGAAATTCCGCCATCCGATGGTCAGCGCGCTGCTTCATCCGCTGGGGATTTGCGCCTTGCTGCTCATCCAATGGCTCGCGCTTTTCCGGCGCTTGAGAGGAAAGCCCTCCCGGTGGAAGAACCGCGATTATCAAGCCGCGGGAGCGTCGGTTTTGCTCGCACTTCTCCCGTTCGCTTCCCATGCGGATGCCGGGGAGGTTCCGCGCCGGATCGATCTGCCCGACCAGCATGACAAGCGGCACGTCATCGCATTTCCCGCCGGGCATGTCACCGTGATCAGCCTCTCGGACCGCCACGGTCGCGAGCAGGCGGGAGAGTGGATTCCGGCCCTCCGCGCCTACCGCCACCGGGTCGCCATCCACGGCATCGCCGACGCGAAAGGGACTCCCGCGTTCATGAGAAGCGGCATCCTCAAACGGATTCGCGAGGCTCACGAGGAACCCCTTCTCATCGATTGGTCCGGAGAAGTCTCCGAAAGCATCGGCTACCGTCCGCGTGTGGCAAATCTCCTCATCCTCGGCCGCGATGGCAGCGTGCTCCATCGCGCCGAGGGACCACCCAGCGAACGGAACCTGGAAATGTTTCTCGCAGTCCTCGATCACTCGCTCGCTCGCAAAAAATAATCGCCTGTCGGCACTGGGCTTGCTTCAAGGCCGCTGTTTCCCAAGCTTCGCAGCATGTCAGCCGATTCCCTTCATGCCGCCATCCGCGATGTCGTCGATTTCCCGAAACCGGGCATCATTTTCAAGGACATCACGCCGATCCTTGCGGATGGCATGCTTTTCCGCGAATCGATCCGCCTGCTGTGCGAGACGGCAGGCGGGGTGAAAATCGACAAGGTCGTCGGCATCGACGCGCGCGGTTTCATTTTCGCCGCCGCCGTCGCGGACCGCCTCGGGGCGGGCTTCGTCCCGGTCAGGAAAAAGGGCAAGCTGCCGTGGAAAACCCGCCAGACGTCCTATTCGCTCGAATACGGGGATTCCATCGTCGAGCTGCACGAGGATGCGGTGAAACCGGGTGAATCGATCCTGCTGGTGGATGACCTGCTGGCGACCGGCGGCACCGCCGCCGCCGCCGTAAAGCTGCTCGACGAACTCGGCGCGGATCTCGTGGGAATCTCGGTGTTGATCGAGCTCGGTTTCCTTGCGGGCAGGGCGAAACTCGTCCCCCATACGGTGAACTCCATCCTGAAATACGACTGATCTCCGAAAGATCTCCGGTTTTCCCATTCTGCAGAATTCCCCTTGCCCCGGCTACGCTGAAGCCGCTGCGAACAGTTTCAACTTGACCGCCATTGTCGGAGGATCGCAGGCTCCCCGAGCAATGAGATTCGGAGCATCGCACGTGGGCCCAGCGGCCGCCTTTGGCCTGATGGCATCGTTTGCCACGGTCTCGGCCGCCACGCTCCACTTGCAGGATGTCCAGCAATTCAACTCGAACATCTCGCCCACCTCCATTCCGGAACTCAGTGCGGCGCTTCTCGGCGGAGTCGGGGTCCTGCTGCTTCTCTGCGCCCGCCGCAACCGTTGAGACCCGGGCTCACTCCCGGTTCATCAGGTCCTCGATTTCCCCGGCCTCGATCGGGATGTTTCCCATCAGGTCGAAATTCCCGTCCTGCCCGATCATCACGTCATTTTCGAGGCGCACTCCGAGATTCTCTTCGCGGATGTAGATTCCAGGCTCGATCGTCAGCACCATTCCTGCCGCGATCGGTTCGTGGGGCGGGCCCACATCGTGGACGTCCAAGCCGAGATGATGCGAGGTGCCGTGCATGAAATATTTCTTCACGAGTAGCTTTTCCGGGCCCTGCTCACGCGCGTCCTTCGCGGAGATCAGTCGCAAGTCGACCAGCTCCGCCTCCATCATCTCCACCACCTGTTTCTGGTAATCCGTGGGGTTGATTCCGGGACGCAGCAATTCGCCAGCCCCGCGCAACACCCGCAGCACCGCATCATACACCTCGCGCTGGCGTTTTGTGAAACGGCCGTTCACCGGCACCGTGCGCGTCATGTCCGAGTTCCATCCCGCGTATTCGGCCGCCACATCCATCAGCACCATCTCGCCATCCTTACAGACCGCGTCATTGGAAATGTAATGAAGGACGCAGGCGTTCTTCCCTGAACCGATGATCGGCGCATAAGCGAATCCCCGAGATCCCCGCCGGACGAATTCGTGCAGGAGCTCCGCCTCAATTTCCCATTCACCGACCCCCGGACGGATGAACCCGAGCACGCGCCGGAATCCCGCTTCCGTGATGTCGCACGCTTTTTGGAGGACACCGATCTCCTCCGGTTCCTTGGTCACCCGCAGGCGATGCATCAGCGGGGCGAGCCGCTCGTAGCGGTGCAACGGGTAGCGCGTTTGGCAATCGCGGATGAAGCGGTCGTTGCGGGTTGTCACCACGGTCGTGGCGCGCAAATGCTCGTTGGTCGCCAGATAGATCCGGTCCGCCTGAGGCACCAGACGGTGGAGAAACGCTTCGAACGAGTGGCTCCACTCGATCCGCTCGATGCCTGTGGCCGCCGTCGCCTGCTCCTTGGTCAGTTTCTCCCCTTCCCAGATGGCGACGGTCTCGTTCGTTTCCTTCACGAAAAGGATTTCCCTCTCCCGCGGATCGGCGGCATGAGGCATGAGCATCAGGACCGTCTCCTCCTGATCGACGCCGGTCAGGTGATAGAGATCGCTGTTCTGGCTGAACGCCATCGTGCCGTCGGCGTTGGTCGGATAGATGTCATTCGCGTGAACGATGACAATGCCGTTTGGCTTCAGAAGCTCACGCAGGCGGTTGCGGTTGCGGACGAAAAAATCGGCGGGAATCGGCTCGTATCTCACGGCCGGA
>JBBSJY010000219.1:0-7738 GCA_038256845.1 Verrucomicrobiales bacterium
AAAATGCTTGGTGGAGGTGAGTCCACCGAAATCACATTCACAGCACCTGCTCCGGGCGAGTATCCCTATCTTTGCACCTTCCCCGGCCACTGGGCGATCATGCAAGGTGTGATGACCGTGAAGGAGAAATAATCGAATTCCGCGGGATTCCACGAAGTTCATTCCACGCCGCCACCCGATCCGGGAGGCGGCGTTTTCCATTTGCCAGAACGGCGAAACACGCCCGGGAAAAATATTTCGCATTTCATGAAGATTTCGCTTGTGCAGCCCCCTCCCCTGTGGTTCTTTCGCTCCGTCGCAAGACAAAGGCGGCCCGATTGAGATGCCTTCCCGGGTTAATGGGTTTTTCCCAGGGGGATGATCAGTCGGGCCGCTTTATTTGTTTCCGACCGATTGCCACAATCTTCCCGGCGGTCAGTATTCCTCCTCTTCGTCACCCGGCACCGGCGGAATGATGTCTTCCCGCATGAGCAGACGGGCGGTGTCGAGATCCTCTAGCAGATCTTGCGGAGTATCGCGAACGATGGCGGCATAAGGCGTGATCCGGTCCAATTCGGCAATGGCGCAATGGACCATCGAGGAGATGATGTCGCCGTCAAACCGCTCTCTCTCGAAGAGATTGGTGATCCGAAACACAAGAAAGCCCCGGTCGAGGTCATACTCGAATCCGCCGAGCGTGAGCTGCTTGGTTGCCCGTGCCAAAAGCTCGAGAACCACCGCCAGGTGCCCGTGTGGCAAGGGCATGGCCGATTCCGAAACCACGCTCAACGCGTTGAGCTGGGGGTACGCCTGGGCGACCAGATCGACCCGCGTGTGATGCGCCTCAAATCCGGCCCGCAGCACCTCGCGGCCTTCCACCAGCTCGCAATGCCAGCCGTTTTGCCCGAAGGCTTCTTCAACCGAAAGGATCTGGCGTGAATGGGGTCTCATGGATTCTCTGGTGTTGTGGAGGGGAGGTTCGGATCGCGGAATACTCGCCCGGACACCGCCTTGGCAAGCAATGCCCTCTGATCCGGAGGGATCGGGCGAAGTGACAGATGGAGCCCGGACGTTTTCTCCGCATTGTAATGCAGCGTCAGCCGGCCCGATCCCTCATCCAATTCCACTGAATTGATTTCCTGCCAGGTGATGAGTCTCATTTCCGCTGCCGGGCGGAAAAAGGGGAAAATCTCCATGCCCAGGGGGGTGAGAATCAAATACGCATGACGCGTCAGATGCAGCGCCAGCCGCAGCGAAACGAGTGCGCCCGCCAGCGGGAGCAATGCCCAGAGCGGATGAGGCAGAGCCGGATTCACCTCCCGATAAACCGCGGATGAGAGAATTATGACGGCCGCCGTCACGCAGACCGCCGCCAGCATCCAGAAACCCAACGCCTGGCGGGAGCGGGTGAAGCGGAGTTCCTTTTCAGGCGATCGGAGTTTTGCCGCCATATCGAGCCTCAGGCTTGCAAGGCACGCACGGCCTCTTCCGCAGCGGCAAATTCGGCTTCGAACTCGGCGGCATCAAATCCGCGCTCCTCCAGGATCGGCGCGGACTCGTAGGCGTGAATCAAAGCCAGCATCCGGTCGAGTCCGAAAATCGAAGCTCCGCCCTTGCACCGATGCAGTTCCTCAATCAGGACGGTGAAATTCCCTTTTGCACCCAAGTCCGCCCACACCGGTATTTGCGTGCGAATCTCATCGAAGAACTCCAAAGCGAGTTCTCGCAAACCCGTCACATCGCCATGCGCCATCCGTTCGAAGGATGCCGTGTTCATCGCTGGAAGATCCGTTTTCAAAGTCGAACGAATCACAAGGCCGACCCTCCGTGGCCAAAAGACAAAAATCGCGTAATGTTCAAACGCTTAGCTTGAGAGTTCCGTGACTTTCCGCCTCTGAGTTTCCAGTTTCGCGGCGAGATCGGCCTTACCCGTGGCCCGTGCGATTTCGATCCGCAGCGCCAGCGTCGCAGGGTCCCGGAGTTCCGGATCCGACATTTGGGAAATGGAACGCAGTGCCGCCTCTCCGTC
Source organism: Verrucomicrobiales bacterium (assembly GCA_038256845.1). Classification (GTDB taxonomy): domain Bacteria; phylum Verrucomicrobiota; class Verrucomicrobiia; order Verrucomicrobiales; family Akkermansiaceae; genus Luteolibacter. Next base: position 2,009 of record JBBSJY010000219.1, read on the forward strand.
GCCAAGTGCCCACTCTCCCTCCGCACGTGCCAACAGGCCCGGTTCCAGCCCTTCCAATGGAATCCGGGGGTACACGGCAAACCGCGCGTGTTCAGGGAGATTTTCCGGAATGTCGGGACCCTCCACCTGCTCGAGGTAAACCAGTTCGTCGCCTTCCTTCTTCTGCCGGACGTGGTTGATCGCGATGACAATGGTCAATCCGAGAATCGCAAATGAGAGTTCCAGGATAAAGGGGGTGGAAACGAGTCCGACCATCGTCCCGACCCACTCGCCTAACAAACCTGGCAGCCAGCGCCACCCGATCAACACGGTTGGCACGAGTATCGCCAGCATCATCAGAAGGATGACTCCCGACAGAATCTGCCTTGTCCTATTTTCTTCCCCGCCACGCATCTTGATCGGACGCTAGCGCCATTTGCCGTTTGACCCAACTGTCAAGATCGGGCGATCCCATTTTATTTGATCGATCGTCTCAAAACCGATCTGTTGAGGCCCTTCCGGCCGGGCCGCTCTCGATGTGGGAAAAGCGCGGAACCCACGCTTGCAGGACCGCCCGACCGTCCCTAAATCCGCGCATGCGGCTTTTTGACACGCTGACCCGAACCGAACGCGACTTGAGCCCCATCGATGGCTCTACTTTCCGGTTCTATTGCTGCGGCCCGACCGTCTACGGACCCGCCCACATCGGCAATTTCCGGACGTTCGTTCTGCAGGACGTCCTCCGACGCACGCTGGAGACCGGCGGCGTGCGGACCCTTCATGTCCGGAACATCACCGATGTGGACGACAAGACGATCCGGAATTCCCAAATGGCCGGCCAGTCTCTCAGCGACTTCACCGGCCGCTGGACCCGGCAATTTCACGTGGACTGCGAAAGCCTCGGCCTGCTCGCGCCTCACATCGAGCCTGGTGCCGTGGAGCACATTCCGCAGCAGATTGCCATGATCGAGCAATTGGTGGGGAACGGTAATGCCTATCGTTCCGACGATGGCTCCGTTTACTTCAAGATCAGCTCATTCCCCGGTTACGGCCGGCTTTCCCGACTCGATGAACGGGAGCTCGATCTCGGCAAAACCCAAAACGCGCGCGCCACCACCCGTGATGAATATGACAAGGACAGCCTGTCCGACTTCGTTTTGTGGAAAGCCCGTCGCGCGGAGGACGGTGAAAACTTCTGGCCCTCGCCATGGGGGGAGGGACGCCCCGGATGGCATCTGGAATGTTCGGCCATGATCCGCGAATATCTCGGCGAATCCTTCGATCTTCATTCCGGCGGGGTCGATCTGGTTTTCCCTCATCACGAAAACGAGATCGCCCAAAGCCGGTGTGCGTGCGGCGGCGACTTCGCGGCCCATTGGTTTCACATCACCCATCTGCTCGTCGATGGCGGAAAAATGTCAAAATCCCTCGGCAATCTCCACACCTTGGCCGATCTCGTCGAACGTGGCTTCACCGCGATGGAAGTCCGCTACGTCCTCATCGGTGCCCACTATAGGAAGCCGCTCAATTTCACTCTCGATTCACTTTCCGCCGCGCGCGAAGCCATGGCGAAGCTAGCCAAAGGAGCTCGCCAGCTCGCCGAAAAGGCAGATCCTCAGACGCGATTGGACCGTGTCGAGTTCGGACCTTTCCAAAGCGCGTGGGACAGTTTGAACGACGATCTCAACACCCCGGGAGCCTTGGGTGGCATCTTTACCGGCCTGCGGGAAGCCCTGACGCTCGATGCCTCGGAAGCCGCCGCCGCCCTTGCCGGCCTGAACCGTCTGCTCCGGGCCTTGGGTATCGCACTGCCGGCTGACTCGGCCGCCGATCCGGTGGAGATTCCGGAGACGGTGCGGGTTCTTGCCGACGCGCGCTGGCAGGCCCGGCTTGAAAAAAACTGGAGTGCTTCGGATGAGATGCGGAACCGTCTTGCCGATCAAGGTTGGTTGGTCAAAGACGCAAAGGATACCTATGCGCTCGAACGGATGACTTCCGGTTGAACGGAGAATCACTCCTCCTCACGGACCTCCCCGGGGGCGGTTTCGGCAGCCTCCGGGTCCGGGACTTGCGCTTCGGGCACAGCGGGAATGGGATCCGCCTCCGCAGGCGGTGTTGCCCGCGCTACCGGGCTTTCTTCCCGCGCCGGGGCGGCGGGTGCCGATGCCGGAGCCGGTTTCGCAAATCGTGCCCTCATCCCTTCGACCAATGAAGTGCCCGTTTCCTTCTGATGGCGGATTGAAAGGCCCGCGAAAAATGCCGCCGCTGCGAGTAACAGCAACAGCAGCACCATCCACCCGCCGCCACTCTCCTGCGTCACGGCAATCGGAGCTAGCCGAGGTGGCGTCTGCCGATGCGGGCGGCCCTGCGGCGTGGCGGGCAGCCGTGCGGCCGGCCCCAGATCGATCTCGCGCGCGGTTGGTGATTCCCCCGCAGCATTCTCCCTTGCCAGCGCTTCGCGTTCTTCGTCGGTGAGCACAAAATCGAATGCGGCATCGCCAATCTTCAGCGTCGATCCGTGCCGCAGCGCAATCGTGTCGTAGCGTTCTCCGCCGAGTTTGATACCATTGGTGGATCCCACATCGCGCAATTCGTATCCTCCCTCGATCCGATGCATTTCCGCGTGGGTTCCGGATACCGATCCGCAGTCGATCACAATGTCATTGTCGCTCCCTCGTCCCATCGTGACTACCTGCCGGTCGAGCTGGAATCGGTAGGGCTGGGCATTTTTGTCCGGAACGGTGATCGTAACTCGAGGCATGGTGGTAGAACGTGGGTTCGGGCGAGCATCTAACGCGCTTGCCTGCGGAATGACACGCTAATTTCCTCCGGTGGAAACGTCCGATTCCGCTGATTCCGATTGCCAAGCCGTCGGCGCTTTGATCCCTTCTGCACCGTCATGGCCAATCCGACCAACGTGCTTTCCAGCGGAATCGAAATCATCGGTTCCATCCGCTTCTCAAACGATATGATCATCGACGGAAAAATCGATGGTGAGATCACCTCGGACAAGGGGCGGGTGACCATCGGCGAGAACGCCATCATCAAGGGCGATGTGACCGCCGGCGAAGTGAAAGTTTACGGCAAGGTCGAAGGGAAAATCACCTCCCAGCGGTGTGAATTGAAAGACAAGTCCAGAATCAACGGCGACATCAAATCCAAGGTGTTTTCCATGGAAGAAGGGGCCCAGCTCTCCGGCCGCACCGACATTGGCGGCTGAACGGAGAAAAACATGGCGAAAGGCATCCCGCCCGCCATTTTCAGAACAACTCCCCCTGTCCCGGCGTCAATCTCCGGAAGGCCGCTTTGCTGAGGTCCGGAGGTGCCGTCCGGAGCCCCCGCTTCCGGCAACACGCGTGAAATAGCGCGCGCAACTGTCCGGCCGCGGCTCCCGTTCCGCGCATTCTTACCACCGGCTTCGTCCCATTCAGACTTCCCTCGTGGGCGGCCCGGATCCGACCGAGGATTTTTTCCTTCGCCAACGGCTGATGGCGGTCCAACCAGCCGCTGAAAACCTCGGCCACCGTCCCGGGCAACCGCACCATCGAATAGGCTGCGAAGCCCGCCCCGTTCAGCGCCGCCGCCTCCAGGATCGACGGCAACTCGGAATCGTTCAAGCCGGGGATCATCGGCGCGGCACTCACCCCGGCCGGAATCCCCGCCTCCGAGAGTTTCTTTATCGCCTCCAGCCGAGCCCGCGGAGATGACGCTCGCGGTTCCAGGATTCGTGCCAGTTTCGCGTCGAGAGTCGTGATCGACAGGTAAACCGCCACCGCCCCGAACTTCGCCAGCTCCGCCAGGTGGTCGATGTCCCGCGTCACCAGAGCGTTCTTCGTGATCACCACCACCGGGTTTCGGAAACGGGCCAAGACTCCGAGACAGCCCCGTGTGATCTCCAGCGTCCGTTCCACCGGTTGATAACAATCGGTCACGCCCGACATCGAGATCTTGCCAACCTTGTAGGAAACTTTTGACAGCGCCTTCTCCAATAGCTCCGGCGCGTCCTCTTTCACGACGATTTTGGACTCGAAATCCAAACCCGCCGAAAACCCGAGATACTCATGGTAGGTCCGCGCATAACAATACGCGCAGCCATGTTCGCAACCTCGGTAGGGATTCAAACCGTAGTCGAACGATAAGTCCTCCGAATCCATCGGTGTCAGAACCGACTGCGAATCGTCTTTCAGAAAGGTGGTTCGCAGCGGCCTCGGATTCTCGTCCACCCACGCGTCCTCGTCCGTCTCCACATGCATCCCATCGAAACGGTTCGCGGGATTCAGGTCGGCGCCACGGCCTTGATTCTCCATCCAGCGAGGTTAATCCCATCCCGGCACTTGTCCACCCGAACACCGATTTGTCTCTATTCTCACCTCTCCTCCCACCGCTCCTCACGATGCTCCGCCGATTTCGGCTCCAGATGGGATATCACCCGCCCGTCCGGATGCAGCAGATCGGCGATGCTTGCCTCGATCGCGGTCGCCGCTTCATGGGCTTTCCCGACCGAAAGCGAATCGTCGAAAACGAGGTGAAACTCCACCCAATGCGTCCTCCCGGAATGGCGGTGGCGGAGGTTGTGGTAAGACAAACCACGCCGCTTCACCTCGAGATCAAGCCGCTCGCAGATCCCCCGCTCGACCTCCGGGTCGGCCGCGTCGAGCAGCCCCCCCAGACTTTCCCGCATCAACCGGATGCCGATCCTGAGAATATTGAGTGCCGCCAAGGTGGCGGCCGCCGGATCCCACCACAGCCAGCCGGTCCAGCGGATCAACCCCAGCGCGACCAGCACCGCGACACTCGACCAAACGTCCGTGAGCACGTGCATTCCGTTGGCCCGCAGCAGCGGTGATCCGCTCTTCTTCCCCACCCGCACGAGAGCAAGTCCCAGCGCCAGATTGATTGCCGCGGCGAAAGCGGTGATCGCCGCTCCCAAGCCCAAATTGCTGATTTCCACGCCGAAAACCACCTGCCGTCCCGCTTCGTAGAGAATCAGCAAGGCGGCCGCCGAAATCATCGCCCCTTCGAAACCCGCGGAAATGAAAGCCACCTTGTCATGGCCGAAATGGTGCTTCTCATCCGCCGGCTTGTGCGCCAACCGCAGCGCCCAAGCCGCGAAGGTGACCGCCAACAAATGCACCACCGACTCCGCCGCATCCGAATACACCGCCGACGAGCCGGTCAGCGCCGCAGCCGTGACCTTCGCTCCCAGGAGCAGCGCCGCCACGCCCAAGGAAAGGTTCATCACCCGCTTCTGCTCTTCGTAGCCCGCCACAGGCGCAGTCTGTTCTCCCCGCCTTGCCGGTGGCAATTGGCAATCCCCCCGTTTTCGAGAGCTCCGGTTTTCCGGCAACGCGGGAGGCGAATGGATGAGATTACGATCTTTCCTCTTCGCCCAACACCGCCGTAAGCAGATCGATCATCACCCGGGCCGACCGCCTTCCCGTTTCCAGCACCTCGTGGTGATCGAGCGCCGCGGGCGTGATACCGGCGGCCCAATTGGTCAGGCAGGAAAACCCCGCCACACGCATACCCAGTGCGCGGGCCTGAATGGTTTCGAGCACCGTGCTCATGCCCACGGCATCCGCTCCCAACGTCCGCAGCATCCGGATCTCCGCGGGCGTTTCGTAGTGCGGCCCGCGCAGTCCGGCATACACCCCATCGTGAAGCGGCGAACCCAGGTCGGCCGCCGCGACTTGGAATTTCGTCCGCCAATCCGCATCGTAGGCAGCTGTCAGATCGACAAAAGCCGCTCCT
>JBBSJY010000220.1:0-7651 GCA_038256845.1 Verrucomicrobiales bacterium
GCAGATCCTCCGGGCCGGGCTCGTCCAGCAGGCAGACGCCCTCGAACAGGCCGAGCTCGTCACCTTCCAGCTCGTCATCCACCGCGCCCTGCCCCGGCCGCTCCTCGAAGGAAATCGGCAGCTTGCTCGCCGCCGCCTGCACGTCCGCCGGCAAAACCTTCATCACCGCGCTCACTTCCTCGTCCGCCCACCGGTGCAATGTCTCGAAATCCATGCCGGTGAACTAGCCGTCGCACCCCGCTGCGACAATCTCCAAACCTCGGCATCGCTGAAAGAAACCGGTGGTGCGGATCGTCATCTGCTCTACGGTGGCGGGAGCGCCCCCCGCCGCTTTTCTCCGCTCACTATGAGATTTCCTTTCGCCGATCAGACCTCCACCCGCCCGCTGGCTACCCTGCTGGCGGTTTTTGCGTGCGCTCCTTTCGCCGCCGCGGACGGGCATCCCGGAAAGGTGATCTACCAGAATCTCTGCGTCGAATGCCACGGCGAGGACGGCAAGGGAGCCCCGCCGCATTTCGACGAGCCCCTCCAGGGGAAACGCACCGCCGCATGGCTCACCCGCCGCATCGACCGCACGATGCCGGAGGATGACGAGGACGCCTGCGTCGGCGAGGATGCCGCGGCCGTCGCCGACTACATCTACCACGCGTTCTACTCCGCCGACGCGGACCCCGGCGAAACGGAGGTCGTGAAAAAGGAGTTTTCCCGCCTGACCGTCCCCCAGTTCCGCAATTCCGTGACCGACATCTTCGGGCACTTCGACTGGCGCGCCGACCGGATCCCGACCGCCGAGCGCGGGCTCGCCGCCACCTACTTTGGCGGCGGCAACTTCGGCCGCAGGAACACCGACAACAAAGGCGCCGAGCGAAATGCCATCAATTTCTCCCGCCTCGACCCCCGCGTTTCCTTTCACTACGGCGAAGGCAGTCCCGAGCCCGCTCTCTTCGATGGCGAGGAGTTTTCCATGCGCTGGGAAGGCTCCCTCATCGCCGCGGAAACGGGCACCTACGAGATCGTCCTGAAAACCCACAACGGCGCCCGCCTTTACCTCAACGACGACCGCGATCCGCTCATCGACGGCTGGGTCAGCTCCGGCACCGAGGCCCGCGAGGAAACCGGCAGCATCTTCCTGCTCGGCGGCCGCCCCTACCCCCTCAAGCTCGAATTCTTCAAATACAAGGAAGCCAACGCGTCCATCGAACTCCTTTGGAAAGCCCCCAACGGCGTTCTCGAAGTCATTCCACGTCAAAATTTCTCGCCCCACCAGACGCGCGAAAACTTCATCGCCTCCGCCGATTTTCCCGCGGACGACAGCAGCTACGGCTATGCCCGCGGCATCACCGTTTCCAAGGCCTGGTTCGACGCCCTCACCGCCGCCGCCGTGTCCGCCTCGGAATACGCATACGATCGGATCGACCAGCTCGCCGGAACCAACGCGAAGGACGACAAGCGCGAGGAAAAACTCCGGAACTTCAGCCGCCGTTTCGCCTCCATCGCCTTCCGCCGCCCGCTCGATGACGCGCAGGCCTCCGCCCTGCTCGACTCCCATTTCGCCAAGGCCGACAAGCCCGAGGTCGCCGTCAAACGCGTCGTCCTGGAAGTCCTCACCTCGCCGCTTTTCCTCTACCCCGATCTCTCCGAGGACGCCGGCATCGATGATCACGCCGTCGCCTCACGCCTCGCCCTCGCCCTCTGGGATTCCGTCCCCGACAAGGACCTCCTCCGCCAGGCGAACGAGGGGAAACTCCGCGATCCCAAGCAAGTCCGCGAGCAGGCCTGGCGAATGATGGGCGACCACCGCACCCGCGAAAAACTCCGCGGGTTCTTCCACCACTGGCTCGAACTGCGCGATATCAACGCCATCGCCAAGGACCCCGAATCTTACCCGGACCTCGACGACGCCGTCCTCGCAGACCTCCGCCGTTCCCTCGATTTCTTCATCGACGGCATCGTCTGGGAGGGCGATTCCGATTACCGCGAGCTCCTCCGCGCGGATTACATGGTTCTCAACGACCGCCTCGCCAAGTTCTTCGGAAAACCTCCGGTCGGCCCGGATTTCAAGCGCGTCGAGCTCCCCGGCAGCCAGCGCGCCGGCGTCATCACCCATCCGTATCTCCTCACCTCGTTCGCCTATTTCAAGGACACCTCGCCCATCCATCGCGGGGTTTTCCTCACCCGCAGCATCGTCGGCCGCATGCTCAAGGCCCCGCCCGAGGCGATCGAATTCAAGGACAGCCACTTCGATCCCACGCTCACCATGCGGGAAAAGGTCACCGAGATCACCCGCCCGGCCGCGTGCATGGGCTGCCACGCCGATATCAACCCGCTCGGTTTCAGCCTGGAGCGATATGACGCCGTCGGGCGCTGGCGCGAAATGGACAACAACAAGCCGGTCGATACCGCCAGCGACTTCATCGGCGACAACGGGGAAACCCTCCGCATCACCACGGCCCAGGACGTCGCCGAATTCGCCATCAACAGCAATTCCTCCAAGCGCACTTTCATCCGCCACCTTTTCCACCACACCAACAAGCAACCCATCGCCGCCTTCGGCAACGAACGCGCCGACGAGCTTTTCGAAAAATTCACCGATTCCGGCTACAACGTCCAGCGCCTGCTTCTGGAAACCGCCCTCGTCTCCGCCACCCACGGCGCTCTTGCGGCGACCCCGAAAGAAACCGCCTCCAACTGACCCACTCCTCACCAGCCAATCCTCTCCGCCATGAACAAGATCCCGCGCCGCACCTTTCTCCGCAACCTCGGCATTTCCGCCGCCGCAGCCCCGTTCCTCGGCGGTCTGCCCAGCCTGTTTGCGAATGCCGCCGCCCCCGCCCGGAAGCAACGCCTGATCATCATGTTTTCGCCCAACGGCACCGTGCAGGAGAAATTCTGGCCGGACGATCTGGGAGAACAATTCAACTTCAAGAGCATCCTCAAGCCGCTCGAGCCATTCCGCGACCGCACACTCATCCTCAAGGGGATCTACAACCGCGTCGAGGGCGATGGCGACCGCCACATGCGCGGAATGTCCTGCCTGCTCACCGGCACCGAGCTCGCCCCCGGCAACATCCAGGGCGGCTCCGACAGCCCCGCCGGGTGGGCCAGCGGCATTTCCATCGACCAGGAAATCAAGAACTTCCTCCAGGCCCGCCCGGAATCGAACACCCGCTTCGGTTCGCTGGAATTCGGCGTCGCCGTCCCCAAACGCGCCGATCCCTGGACCCGCATGTCCTACGCCGGCCCGAACCGCCCCGTCGCCCCGATCGACGATCCCCAGCAGATGCTCGCCAAGCTCTACGGCCGCATGAAGGACAAGGAGAGCATGGTCAGCGTGCTCGACCGCGTGCAGGAGGATCTCAAGAAGGTTTCCAAAAAGCTCAGCTCCGAGGACCGCAGCCTGCTCGATCAACACATGAGTCTCGTCCGCGAAATGGAAACCGAGCTCGCCCGCCAGGACAAACAACAGGACCTCGGCCACCCGGTCCCCGAGGTCGATCCCACCGTCGAGCTGGTCAACGACAACACCCCGGAGATCAGCCGCATCCAGATCGACCTCCTCGTCAACAGCCTTGCCAATGACATGGCCCGCGTCGCCACCCTCCAATACATGCGCTCCGTCGGCGGTGCCCGCATGAACTGGCTCGGCGTCGAGGAAGGCCATCACGCCCTCTCCCACGAGCCGGACAACAACGAGTCCGCCCAGGAAAAGCTCGAAAAGATCAACACCTGGTTTGCCGGCGAATTCGCCTACCTCGCGAAGCGCCTCGCGGACACCCCCGAGCCCGGCGGCGTCGGTGGCAGCATGCTCGACAACACCCTCGTTGTCTGGACCAACGAACTCGGAAAAGGCAACAGCCACACTCTCGATAACATCCCGATGGTGATGATCGGCGGCGGCTGCGATTTCCGCATGGGCCGCGCCCATGAATTGGAAAAAGTCCCGCACAACCGCCTCTGGCTCGCCATCGCCAACGCCATGGGCCACAAGATCGATACCTTCGGCACCGCCTCCTTCTGCGAAGGCGGCGCGCTCGACCTCGTCTCCTGATCCATTCCCGGCGAGCGGTCCGGGCTGCACCCTCCCGGTCGGCACCTCTTCCTGTTGGCGTGGGGCGGCACATCGTTCCACGTCACCCATTCCCCGCTTGGCATCCGCGGCATCGGCGGCGAACCTCCGCCCGGCAATGGCTCTCACCCTGGACGCGCTGAAAGCAAACCTCCCCGAGGGCGGCCTTTTCGGCGGCGGCACCTGGCGCTGGTCGCCCGAGCCGCTCAAACTCACCCGCAACGAGGCCCGCCAGATGACCTCGCTCGGCCACCCGCTCGCCCGCTTCCAACAGGTCTGCGACTCGCTCTACCGACGCAGCGCCGCGGGGAAACTCCCACCATGGATCGCGGAACTCCTCGACGAGGGGAAACCCGACTGGCTCGCCCGCCTCCAGATCGAGCCCGGCACCGCCGACCAATTTCCCCGCGTCATCCGGCCCGATCTCATCCTCACCGAGACCGGCTTCGCCATGACCGAGCTCGACAGCGTCCCCGGCGGCATCGGCGTCGCCGCTTGGCTCGCCCGCGCCTATACTGACGCCGGCTTCGAAATCCTAGGCGGGCCCGATGGCATGATTGAGGGTTTCCGCTCCCTTCTCCCCGATGGCGGATCAGTCCTCGTGTCCGACGAATCCGCCGACTACCGCCCGGAAATGGAGTGGCTCGCCGGCCAGCTAGGCGCCGCTTGGAGCGTTTCCGCCGCCGAGGAATACGAGCCCGATGGCGCGGCCCTCTATCGTTTTTTCGAGCTGTTCGATTGGGAATCCATCCCCGCCGCCCGCCGCCTCGCCGAAGCGTCCGCCGCCGGTGAAATCTCCGTCACCCCGCCCTTCAAACCCCACCTCGAGGACAAGCTCTGGCTTGCCCTTCTCTGGTCGCCCGCCCTCAAGCGCATCTGGGAACAGGCCCTCCGCGGCAGCCACCTCCGCCGCCTCCGGGAACTCATCCCCTTCGGTTGGGTGCTCGATCCCACCCCGCTCCCGCCCCACGCCGCCCTCCCCCGCCTCGATGCCCACTCTTGGGAAGAAGTGGCGCGTTTCAGCCAGAAGGAGCGGCAGCTCGTCCTCAAGGTCAGCGGCTTCCACGAAACCGCCTGGGGCTCACGCGGCGTCTTTATCGGCCACGATCTCCCCGCCACCGAGTGGAGCGACCGGCTCCAGAACGCCCTCGACCAATCCGCCGAGCAACCGTGGATCCTCCAGGAATTCCGCGAAGGCCGCCGCATCGAGCACCCCGTCTTCCGCGACGACGGCTCCGTGGAAATGATGCAGGGCCGCGCCCGCATCTGCCCTTACTTCTTCACCCATGGCGACGGCGAAACCACCTTCGCCGGCTGCCTCGCCACCATCGTCCCCGCCGACAAAAAGAAAATCCACGGCATGACCGACGGCATCCTCGTCCCCTGCATGATCGGTTAAAGAAGGGCGAAGGGCGAAGGGCGAAGGGCGAAGGGCGAAGGGCTCAGCCAATTGCCTTCGCGACTTGTCGCAACGAAACGCCAGAAATCTTTATCCTGAAAGGATTACATCCGGTAGCCCGGGGTCGAGGAGCCATCGCGACGACCACCCCGGGTTGGGGGATCTCCTGGATCCGCACCCTGCACGGTGTGCCAGAAACGCAGGATATGCAATCCGACGTCCGCACCTCTGCGACCTGCTTGCGGGGTCGGATCCTCCTACATTGGCCAAGTTTCACAATCGAATCCCTTTAGGCATTGGCCCTCTGGTCTCTGGTCTCTGGTCTCTGGTCTCTGGCCTCTGGCCTCTGGCCCCTTCCGCCCCCCTTTCGCTTGATCCATAGCCCGCGAATCCCTACTCATCCCCATCATGGGAGTGACCGTGAAACGCGTGTGTTGCCAGAACTGCGGGGCCGACCTCGATATCCCCGATGGGATCCGATTCCTCAATTGCAACTACTGCCACTCCAAGCTCGAAGTAGTCGAGGACCACTCCACCACCCACACCCGCCTGCTGGAAACCGTCGCCCGCGAAACCCGCGAAATGGCCGGAAATCTCCGGGTGATCGAGCTGCAGAACGATCTCGAGCGGCTCGACCGCGAGTGGGCGACGCTCCGGGAAACCTACCTCACCCGCGACAGCCGGGCCTCCCGCAGGAACCCAGCATGGTGGCAAGCAGCTTGGCCAGCTTCGTTGCGATCATCATCGGTCTTTTCTGGATCATCCTAACTGCCAACACTTTTGGTCCCGGATTCCTGAGCTTGATCGGACTTCTCATCATCGGCATCGGCATCTATTCCCTCACCACCGGAAGCCAGAAGGTCTCGAACTACAACCAGGACCGCAGCCGCTACCAAGCCGCCCGCCAAAAGCTCATCCGGCAGCTCGACACCGCCCGCACCCGCACCTGATCTCCGCCTTTCCCAAATCCCAGATCTCAAATCTCTGATCTCTGATCTCTGATCTCTGATCTCTGATCTCTGATCCCAGATCTCAGATCTCTGGTCTCTGGTCTCTGGATTCTGGATTCTTGTATCCAACTCCAAATGCTGCGGCCGGACTCTCCCATCCTCGTCCATTGTTGGAATCCGCAAGTGCGCCAGGCAATACTCCACCATCGCCTCCCGCACCCGCAGCTTCAGAAAGCCGCCCACCATCCCGTAGTCGCGCTCGATCATTTTCCGCCGCCCCTCGTCCAGATCCCGGTGGGGCACCAGCCGCAGCACCACCTCCCGTGTCCATGCATCATCCGCCACCGGCGGCTCGAAGGCCGCGCCCGGCCACTCCGCCATCTCCACCCGGCTCAGCGCGAAATCCTTGTAAATCCCGTCCTCGAAACACCACGCCCGCGCGTGCCAGCGGTATCCGTCGCTCCCCAGCGCATGCGGCGCGATCTCCCGCAGGCTCCCCCGGCCGCTTCTCACGGACCAATATTTGATCCGCAGCCTCCGCCTGCCCTCCACCGCCAGGAAAATCCGCCGCTCCACCTCCGGCAGCGCCGCGCGCATCGGCGGCACGAACACGTCCGCCCGCGCCTCCGGCCGTGACTCCGGCGCCGCTTGCGGCAGCGGCACCCCCTCGCCCAGAAAATTCCGCACCGCCTCCCCCAGGTGCGGCGCATGCAGCACGCAGGCCATCTCACGCCCCGCCTCATACCGCTTTGCCCTCACGTTATACACCAGCACCCCGGGATTCATGTCCTGATACGCCTGCAAATCCGACGAAGCCTGCGCAGCGGAAATCCCGAACAACTCCCGCACGTCGCTCCGGTTCACCGCCCCTCGCCACCACGCCACGCGCTCGATGAACGTCAGCCGTTCCCGCACCGCCCACTGTTCCCGATTGCTCGTGTTTCCCATAATTACAATCCCGTCGTGTTTTTATACTCGCCTTCTTCGAGGGATGCATCGTATAACTCGCCCTATCACTCAACCGGCAAGTCAAACGTCACATCCCAGCCCAACTACCCGTCCGTCTTAACCCACCCACCCAAATAGTCACCAAATCTTAACAAACCCCCCCGGGGGCGGGGCGGTGGGGGGGGCCGGGGGGGGGGCGCCCGAGGCGGGGCCGGGCGCGGCGGCGGCAACGGGGGCCGCGCCCGGCGGCCGGAGCGTCCGGAGCGGCGCGCCACCACGGGGCGCGCC
>JBBSJY010000221.1:0-7650 GCA_038256845.1 Verrucomicrobiales bacterium
ATCGGCCGCTTCTGCCCCGAGTCGTTCGCCCGCCGCTGGATGGGCGAGAAGGATTATGAAAAGGGTCAACGGATTTTCACCCGGAGCGGCGGCTGGGTGGTCGCGGTTTCCCGCGCACTCCCGGTCCTGTCCGAAGTGCTTTCCTGCACCGCCGGGCTGATGCGGATGCCCTTCGGCCGCTTCGCACTCGCTCTGGCCAGCGGCGCGATCCCCGTGGGCTTCCTTTTTGCGGCCATCGGTGCCGCAGGCCACGAAGAACCGGGATGGGCGATCGCCTTTGCCATCCTGTTGCCGCTTTTGCTGTGGTTCGTCGCTTCCCGCGCCATCCGCCGCTGAATTCCGCCTTGTTTCACCATTTGCCCCGCCTGAGTCTCCGTCCGTGCGAATCGAGATTCTCAACACCGGCACCGAACTCCTCCTCGGCAACACGCTCAACACGCACGGAGCCTGGTTCGGCAAACAGCTTTTCAAACTCGGACTTCGCATCGCCCGCCAAACCACGGTTCCCGATGGCGACGCGATCCGGGAGGCGCTGGTGGAAGGCGTGGAACGTGCGGATGTCCTGATTGTCACCGGCGGCTTGGGACCGACCAGCGACGACATCACACGCGAAATCACCGCCAGCGTTCTCGGGTTGGATCTCATGTGCGACGAGGCTGCTTTGCGGTCGCTTGAAGAGTTTTTCGCGTTGCGAGGCCGTCCCATGGCGGAGGGAAACCGGAAGCAAGCGCTTGCCCCGGTGGGCGCCGATGTTCTCCCCAATCCGAATGGCACCGCCCCGGGTGTCTACATTCCGCCCCGGCTGAACGGCCGCTCGAATTGCGCCATCTTTCTACTCCCCGGTCCTCCGCGGGAACTTTACCCGATGTTTCATGCCGAGGTCGTCCCCCGGCTTCGGGCTCTGAGCGGCATCGGGACGCTCCACGAGGTGATCGAGCTGAAATTCACCGGTGTCGGCGAAAGCGATTTTCATGAAGGGATCGATGGCCGGCTTGCCGCGATCACAGGATTGGAATACGGCTACTGCGCCCGGATCGGAGAGGTGGACCTGCGGCTGATCGGTTCTCTCGCCGCCTGCGAGGAGGGCAAAGCTCTGGCCTTGGCACATTTCGCGAAGTTTCTGATCAGTCATGATGGTTCTTCGCTGGAGAAGACTGTGGTCCACCTCCTGCGGGAGAAAGAACTGACCCTCTCCACGGCGGAAAGTTGCACCGGCGGACTCATTGCCAACCGCATCACCAATGTGCCGGGATCGAGCGAAGTCTTCACTCACGGTTTCATCACCTATTCCAACGCGGCCAAGTCCCAGTTGTTAGGAGTTCCGGCCGAGGATCTCGATCTCCATGGCGCGGTGAGTGAAACAGTGGCGCGAAGGATGGCGGAAGGTGCTGCGGAAGCTAGTGGCGCGAACATTGCCGTGGCGGTCACTGGCATTGCCGGACCCGGCGGCGGCAGCGCCGAAAAGCCGGTGGGCACCGCATGGATCGGCATTTGGTCACGCGGAAAAACGGAGGCCGTCCGAGTCTTTCACCCACGGGCTCGCAAGGATTTCAAACAGGCCGTCAGCCAGGCGGCGCTGGATCTGGTTCGGAGAAGCATCCTCGGGCTCTGAGCTGGCACACCATTCGTCAGCGCGCCGCGGTCACGACGGGTTGGACCTTCGCAAACAAATCCAACAGATAATCCGCAGAAAGCAGCTCCGGGGTGATCACCATTTCCCGGCCGGGCACCAGAAGCACGTTCACCGGAATCGCGGTCCGCCCCAGCTCCTTCAGCCTCGCCTCGATCGCCGGATTCGGGTTGGTCTTGTCGGCCCTCATGGCGACGATCCCCTTTGCCTTCATGAGTTCCACCACCGGCGCCGTGTATGCCCGGCTTTTGTTGAGCTGGCAGGTCAGACACCACTTTGCGGTGAAATCGATGAATACCGGACGTCCTTCCGCCAGGAGACGCGCCTCCTCCTCCGATGACCATTGCACCCACTCCAACTTCGGCGCGGACTGTTCCGCGGTCGTTTCCCCGACGGTCCACGGCCATGCCATCAGCACTCCCGTCAGCAGCAGAACCGCCGCCGCCACGCAGCCGGTCAAGCGGACCCCGCGGGACCGGACAGGCTCATTCCAGCGGCCGTAAACCCAGGCCGCCGTCGCCACCGTGCTCAGCCCGATCATCACCCAGAGGCCTTTTTGCCCGTCATTCCGATCAAACACCTGGGCACCGTAAATCCATAGAAAAACGCCCGCGGTCGCAAAGAGCAGAAACGACATCCCCTGCTTGAACGAAATCATCCACCCGCCGGGCCGCGGCAGCCTCTCAACGAGCGAAGGGAAAATCGACAACACCAGATAAGGCAGCGCCAGCCCCACCGCCATGCTCGTGAAGGCGATGAAAAACGGCACCACCGGCAAAACCGCCGCGGCGCCGATGGCCACTCCCAGAAACGGGCCCGAGCAGGGCGTCGCAATCAAGGTTGCGAGCACGCCGGAGAAAAACGTCCCGGCGATTCCCTGTTTCTGCATCAACGTGCCCCCCACTCCCGTCGCCGAGGTGCCGATCTCAAACACTCCGAACAGGTTCATCCCCAACAGCAGCATGATCAGGATCGTCACCAGCGTGACCCGCGGATCCTGAAGCTGGTTTCCCCAGTTCGTGATGCCCCCGAGATAAAGCGCCAGCGCCAGCAACCAGAACGAAATGATCACACCCGCTGCAAAGATCACTCCGTGGAGGACGATTTTCTTCCTGTCGTGCCCCGCCTGCTGCACAAAACCCATGATCTTGATGCCGATGATCGGAAATACACATGGCATCAGATTTAGAATCAAACCTCCCAAAAACATTCCGCCCAAAATCGGCAGATAGCTCACCATCGAAAACCCGGCGGCGGCCGTCGGATCAGCAACCCCCACTTCGGCAGCCTGCGCGGCGGGGATTATGATTTCGGTTTCCGGAACGACCACCGGCTCACCCGCGATCAGGATTCCCGACACCGTTTCCCCCTGTGGAATCGGCTCCTCCGTGAAAAAATCCACCGTGTTGCGCTTCAGCGTCAGCACCCACGCACCGTCCTCGCGCACCGCCGTACCCTCCGCGCTCAGCGAGCGCACATAAGGTTCGTTTGGAATGAACTCGAGTTCCTCCGGTTCCGCCGCAGCCACCGCCGCGCCGCCCCCCTCAATCCGCAGCACGATGTCCCCGCCCTCCGAAACCGCCTTCACCTCAAGATCCGAAACTTCCAGCGGTAGCGCCTCCCGCGCCGCCTTGAAAAACTCCACCCTCCCCTCATCCATCCGCGTCTCCACGCCCACCGGCAGGCTGAGCGAAAAGTCGGCGTCTTCATTGATGCAGCTCTCCTTGCAGATTTGCCACGAAGCCTTTGCCGAAATCGTCACCTCTGAGCCCGGTTCCAGGTCCTCCGGAGCCCGCAGATCGACCAGGAACACCGGACTACCCGAGTAGATGAAGCTTTTCCCCGCATAGCCCTCCTTCACCTCCGGCACCGGCCACTGGATTGGACTTGCGCGGAATCCCGGCGGCAAATCCCATTCGATCGAGGGCGGCAGCTCCACCCCACCGCTATTCTTGTAATAGCTGTGCCATTCTGCCGGATGCTTCAATTCCAGCGCGACGGAGAACGACGAGCCCGCGGCAATCACCGCAGCCTCGGAGTACATCGCGCTTTCCGAGGCAGTGCGATTCTCACCTCCCCCGGGTTGTGCGCCCACCAACTGGAAAGAAAAAAGCAGTGGAAAAAGAGAAAAAGGAATTCGGGGCATGTGCGAAGGGGCGGTTGGGCAAGCATTAGAGGCTTCCGTGGATGGATTCATCCAAAAAAAAGAGGCACCCGGTTTGCCGGGGGCCTCATGGGTGGAAGATCGGTAGATTCGCTCAGACTAGTAGCGGTTGTAATAGCGGCGTTCTTCCTGATCACGGGCATTCCCGTAGGCACCGCCCGCCACGCCGCCCGCGGCTGCTCCGATGGCGGCTCCCTCAAGGGCGCGCCCCGACTGGTGGCCAATGATGCCACCCGCGGCCGCACCGATGAGACCTCCCGTCGCGGCACCGCGCTGGGTGTTCGGGCCCATATCGGCGCAACTGGAAAGGGTGAGGGCGGAGACCGCGGCTGCGATGGAAAAAATGCGTGTTTTCATAATGTTCAGGAGTTGCTCTGAAGCTAGATGGCGAAATCCGCACCTCAAGGGTTTTTCTTCCGCAGCGCATTTCCGATTGCGGCCTGGACGCTGACTGGTCCGGGTGAGAGCGTCCGCATCGTTCCCGCCATGCGGACTTGGAGCTTCGCTTCCCGGTCCCATTTTGCCAGCGTGCCACCCGATGTCTCTCGATATCTCCACGCCTGCCCTTCTGTTCCCGGCGATCAGCCTGTTGTTCCTGTCCTACACGAACCGCTTTCTCCATCTCGCCGCGCTCATCCGGCAGTTGCACGGGGACTGGATTCGGGAAGGCAACGAGACCCTGCGGGCGCAAATCGACAATCTCCGCCGCCGCCTCAAACTGATCCGCACGATGCAGTTGCTGGGCGCGGTGAGTCTCCTGTTCTGCGTGACATCGATGCTGGCGGTAACCTCGGATTTCCAAGGCCCAGCGCTTGGCGCGTTTCTGATCGCTCTGGCCATGATGGCCGGATCGCTCAGCTGCCTGATCGTCGAAATCTGGATCTCGGGGGGGGCACTCGCAATCTTGCTCAACGCGGTGGAAGGCCGCGGACCCTCCCACGAGAAACCGTGAGTGCTTCTACATGTGTGGATTTTACGCGGCTTTCATTGCCTTGACGGTGTTAGGTCCTTGCGGCTTCCTTGAAGGAGCCATCCCGGCATTTTCCCCCAAAACCTCCTCTACCGTCATGGACTCCACCAAGGCCGCCTTCAGCATTCCGTCAATCATAGCGATCATCGCCGCGATCTTGAGTTTTTTCACCGGTGCCATATTGGGAATGATCCTCGCCGGGATCGCGATCGTCATGGGCCTCCTGGGGTTCGTCCTGTCGCTCTCTCCACGGACGCGCGGGGGAATCATCAGCGTTCTCGGAATCTTTGCCGGGGTCATCGGCGTCATTGCCGCCGTCGTGAAGGCGATCATGTGGGTGACTGGTTGAGCGTTGTTCGCTATGAAAGCGTTCTACTGCCAAAAATGTCACGAGCGCCTTTTCTTCGAAAACTCGGTCTGTCTCTCCTGTAACAGCGCGCTGGGATTTTTGCCTGACCTTCTGGATCTTTCGGTCATCAGTCCGGCGGGAAATGAAAGCTGGTCGGTCATGCTGCCGAAGGACGAGGCCCGGAAATACCGCAAATGCCACA
The DNA here is from genome assembly GCA_038256845.1 of Verrucomicrobiales bacterium. Taxonomy (GTDB): domain Bacteria; phylum Verrucomicrobiota; class Verrucomicrobiia; order Verrucomicrobiales; family Akkermansiaceae; genus Luteolibacter. The sequence continues at coordinate 5,316 of JBBSJY010000221.1, forward strand.
ACGACCACTTCCAGCGCGCCTGCACCTGGATGGTTCCGCTGGCAGATCCCAATCCGTTTTGCCGAAGCTGCCGGCTCAACTGCACCATCCCCGACCTCCGCGCCGCGAATCACCGCACTCTCTGGCGGAAGATGGAACTGGCCAAGCGCCGTCTGATCTACACGCTTCTGCGACTCGGACTTCCTGTGGTTCCCAAAATAGAAGATGCCGAGAGGGGCCTAGCCTTCGACTTTCTCGCGGACATCCATCCCCAGGTGCCTGTCGGCGAGCGCATCCTCACCGGACACTCCGACGGTGTGATCACCATCAATCTGGGAGAAGCGGACGACGCGGCCCGCGAAAGGGTCCGGCTCGAGCTCCGCGAATCCTATCGAACTCTTCTTGGACATTTCCGGCACGAATCCGGCCATTACTTTTGGGACCTGCTCGTGCGGAATCATCCTGAGATCGACTCGGTTCGGGCCACGTTCGGCGACGAGCGTGTGGATTACGCCTCCGCCCTGCAGCGATACTACGCGATGGGTCCAAAGGCGGGGTGGGATGCAACATTTGTCACACCCTACGCGTCTTCCCACCCTTGGGAAGATTGGGCTGAAACCTGGGCCCATTACTTGCACATCGTCGACACCTTGGAAACTGGCGCCGCCGGCGGCCTGCAGGTCCAGACCGCCGATACCCACCGCGCGATCAGCGACCCCGCGGAGAAATCGTTCGCGACGATCCGCCAGGATTGGCATGCCGTCAGATTTATCATCAACAGCCTCAATCGCAGCATGGGAATGCCAGATCCCTACCCCTTCGTGCTGTCCGACGGAGCCGCCGCCAAACTCGAATTCGTCCATCAATGGATCGCCACGGCAGCGAATTCGGAAGTAGCCAAAAACAATGGCACGGCTGTTGCTTAATTCCCGGTGTCGCCACACGACAGGCGGTCCGACTGAGATGCTCCCGGGTTAATGGGTTTTCCCCGGAGATGATCAGTCGGGCCGCTTCTTTTGTTCCCGGGGCTCCAGTGACAAAATTGTTTCCCATTGTCAGTCCGCCGAGGATTGCCATGTGGCATTCCGGGTGCTATCCATTGCATGTCGTGAGACACAAGGCGGCCCGGTTGAGATGCCTCTGGGTTAATGGGTTTTCCCGGGGGATGATCACGCGGGCCGCCTGACTTCTTGCCAGTGCGGATGTGGTCTTGGACGGGCCGCGGCATCCGAGACTTCATGCCGGAAGTTCCTTCACCACCTTGGCCGGCTCCACGACTGTTAGACGTTGATCGAGGCCTTGGAATTTGAAGGTGAGGCGTTCGTGGCCCACTCCCAGAAGATGATCCTCGCAAAGGATTTTCATGCGGTTCGGAAGATCGTTGTGGGTATCCCATCCCCGATGGAAAATCTGGGTGAAGCGGACGCCTCGCTCCGCCATGCGGCGGGCCATCAGGCAATTATAGGCATAAGTCCCCTGCTCCTTCGCTTTCGGTCCGTACATTTGCCAAACCGACTCCGGTTCGTCGGAAAGGTCGGTGAGTTCCGGCACCGATGCCTGCATACGGAACGCCATTTCATATTGTGCGATGCGCGCATTGGTTTCCGGGTCGCCGATGCGCTCGTGGAGTTGCCGGTTCATGTCATTCACTCCATCGATCATCGCCCGCCTCAGTTCGCGCGGAACGCCCTTGGGTTTCGACAAATGGAGCACCGGATTGCCTCCCGATCGCAACGCGACACCCGCATGCTCCGGCGAAAGGAAACCTGCCGACCACAGCCGCGACGACAATGCCTGGATGTTCGCAAACAACGGCAACTTGGAGGTTAGCACGACAAATGTGGGAAGATCATCGTTTATGGAGCCGAGGCCGTAGGAAATCCACGAGCCGATCGAAGGTTTGCCGGGGACCATGTTGCCGGAGTTGACCAGGAGGATCGCGGGCTCGTGATTGATCGCATCGGTATGCAAAGAACGCATCACGGCGAACTCGTCCGCCACCTTGGCCGTGTAGGGGAACAGGTCGCTCACCCAGTGGCCGACCTTGCCATATTGTTGGAATTTGAAAAGGGATGGCGCAATCGGGAAGCGGGTCTGTGAGGCGGTCATCCCTGTTAGAACCTGTCCGCCGCGAACCGACTCCGGAAGATCCTGATCGAACCGCTTCGCCAGACCCGGTTTGTGATCCCATGTCTCGATCTGCGATGGCGCGACCGCCATGAAGAGATAGATGGCCCGTTTCGCCTTGGGAGCGAAATGAGGTAGAGTGACAAACGATTGGTTGGAGATCATTTCGTTAGCGTCTCGTCGAGGTTGAGGAATTGGTTGGCAACCAGCGTCCAAATTGCAATTTCCA
>JBBSJY010000222.1:0-7643 GCA_038256845.1 Verrucomicrobiales bacterium
AAACGTGAGGACCAAAACCTTCCTTAACAAACAAAAGGACAGCAGGACGTTTCCAGTGAACGTTGCCGATGGCCGATTCCATATCTACAAAACCGAGTGGCGAACCCATCTGAAGGAACTTGAAGACGTTCGCGATCATCAGGTGATCGTGCACGCCGGCCACGGCCGCCGCGAAGTTTTCACAGTCCAGAATGACGCTGCCAATCGGCCGCAGCGCGCGAAGCTGCAAAAACTCGGTCAATGGCAGTGCGCTCGACGGATTGCATCTCGCATCGTCCGCGATAACCGTCACCCTTCGTCCAGACGCCGCAGGCGCGTGATCCTGAACATCGCCACCGGATCGGAGGGATCGAGCCCCTCGGCGTTGATCCGCCAGAAACACTGCGGTTCGTCGCCCACCCCATCATCATCAAGCCACGCGGGAGCGGACTCGGGAGTCACTTCTTCACCGACAGGAGTCCTTGTCAGCAGATCGAAACTCCGCTCGACCCGGCAAGTGAATCCTTCGGGGATGTCCCATTCCACCCGCCACTCTCCGGGCCCTCTGTCTTGGACGGAAAAGTCGCGGGGGCCGGGAGGAGTGTCAGCAACCAGCAGCAATCCCCCGCTTTCCGAAATCCGGGGACGTAGGCATTGACAGGGTCCGGCAGCGGGAAAAACTCGCCTCCAGCCTGGACGTCATCCGCGTGTCATTCGGGAATCCCTCTTCCATGCACCGCCTCCCATCAGCCTCCACGGTCACACGCTTCCGTCTCGCTTCATTCCTCTACTGCTCGATCTACCTGATCGCGGCTTCGGGGATCGGTGTCCTCGGCTATTCCATCTGGATCGATCAACATCGGCTCACCCTCATCGGCATGGGTCTCATCGGCTTGGCATTGCTGGTCACCTTGATCCAGCGGATCATCTCCGTCCGTGCCCGCTGCCCGCTTTGTCTGGTGGCTCCCCTCGTGGGCAAGGCCTGCTCCAAGCACCGGACCGCCCGCAAACTTTTCGGAAGCCACCGCCTGCGGGTCGCCACATCGATCCTGTTCAAAGGCAGTTTCCACTGCCCCTTCTGCGGCGAGCCGACGGCCATGGAGGCCCGCCAGCGAGTCCCGCGGGAGTCCTGAGCCGGGGGTGCGCCGATGGGCCATCACTGCGAGGGAACCACCGCTGGCACGCATTCGCGCCTGGCGGACTCCGGGAGGCGCTGCCCCGAACGCGGGATTGACACGATCCGCCAGCCGCATGAGCCTTGCGTCATGAATTTCATGACGAAATCCTTGAGAGCCATTTTCCCGTCCGCGGCCGGGCTGGCAATTGCCATTTCCACCGCCGCTTCCGCCCAGCCCGCAATGCCAGAATCCCCTTCCGATGTGAAATCCCCGCCCGCCGACGCTGCCAAGACCGCGTCCGGCCTCACCTCCAAAGTCCTCGAAGCCGGCAAGGGCGATACCAAGCCAACCGCGCAGGACACCGTAACGGTCCATTACTCCGGCTGGACGACGGATGGCAAACTCTTCGACAGCTCCGTCCAACGCGGCCAGCCCGCCAGTTTTCCGCTCAACCAAGTGATCAAAGGCTGGACCGAAGGCGTCCAACTCATGACCGAGGGCGAAAAGCGCCGCTTCTGGATCCCCGCCGATCTCGCCTACGGCGAAAATCCCGGCGGCGGCCGGCCGGGTGGCATGCTTGTTTTCGATGTCGAGCTGCTCTCCATCAAAAAGGCGCCCGAACCACCCAAGGTTCCCGAGGATGTCGCCGCACCGCCGGCTGAAGCCGAGAAGACCGCGTCAGGCCTCGCCTCCCGGGTTCTCGAAAAAGGCACCGGAAAAACCCATCCCAAGGCGACCGACCAAGTGGAAGTCCACTACTCGGGTTGGACCACCGACGGCAAACTCTTCGATAGCTCCGTCGAGCGGGGTGAAACCATCGTCTTCCCGCTCAACGGCGTCATTGGAGGTTGGACCGAAGGCGTGCAACTGATGGTCGAAGGCGAAAAGCGCCGCTTCTGGATTCCCGCCAATTTGGCCTACGGCGAAAACCCCGGTGGAGGCCGTCCCGGCGGCATGCTCGTGTTCGACATCGAGCTCATCAAAATCAAATGACCCTTCCCGGGGCCATCGCCCTCTCGCTTCCAGTCGCGTTCTTCCTCGTGTCATGTGCGAACGAGCCCGTTTCTGAGACCGATTTACCGCCCGCCTCCCCACCGGCCGTGGCGGCGGAAACGATCGAAGCGGTGCCGCAGACGCTCCCACCCGGACAGGTGACCCGGATGCCGCTCGGAACCCTCTTCCACCTCCAACAATCCAATGGCGCACTGATCTATGACGTGCGGCCGACCTTCTTCCACCGGCTGGGACACATTCCCGGCTCCATCAACTGGCCGAGGGCCGGCTTCAAGTCCCAACTCGCCAACCGCGAAAGCGAAATCGTTGCCGCGGTTTCCGCAGGGAAACCGGTGGTCCTCTATTGCACGGATCTCGCCTGTCCCGATGCCCGCGAGGTGGCCTCCGCGCTCGCGGCACGCGGCCATTCCCTCGCCGTGCTTGAAGGTGGCTTCGATGCATGGAAAGCCGGCGAACTCCCCTTGAACCATTGATAAATCCCTACCGATAACTTCCCACCCATGAACTCCTTCCCCAACGTCACCGTCGATGCCAAGGCGAACATCTATTTCGACGGTCGCGTCGTCTCCCATAACCTTCTTTTCGAAGATGGCAGCAAGAAAACCATCGGCCTGATTTATCCGGGTCGATTCCACTTCGGCACCGCCGCGCCCGAACGGATGGAGATCATCGCAGGGAAATGTGCGATCGTCCTCGATGGCACGACCGAGACCCGCGAGATCGAAGCGGGTTCGTCTTTCGAAGTCGCGGGAAACAGCGGCTTCACCATCACCGTCGAGGACGGCATCTGCGAATACATCTGCACCTTCCTGCCGGTCTGATTCCGCCCGATGTCATCGTTTCTGGTCTCATGGATGGATCCAACGACAGTTCCGTACCCCCGACATCCCCCTTTGCCACTCACGGGCTCCTTTAGGTGAATTACCCCGCTTTCAATCGCTACTATGGAGATGCCAAGCATTTCGGGATTCAATCACACGGCTTCACGACCCGCTGCCTACGCTTGAAGACGCCATTTCCGGAAGCCGACCGAGGCTCGCTTCCGGTGGGTGGTCCCGCCGGGTTTCGGTAGAGGCTTTCTGGTGCTCGCTACCACATTCTCTCCTTTCGGTTCAAGACGGCACGCTCTCGGATCTGCGGGAATTGAAAGGTCACCGGGAATCTCCCGTTTGAAACCGCTCCCGGCCATCCGTCGGTGTCAGGGCGAACCGATCATGAAGCTCCTCCTCCAAGCCCTCGCCGCCGCGTCCCTCCTCGGCCCGTTGGCGCCTGCTTGTGATATCCCGGTCTTCCGATACGCGCTTGAACGCTGGCATGCCGATCCTTTCGAACTCGCGCTGACCGAAGAGACTCTCGCCGACCCCGCCATGAAAGGCCCGCTCGAAAAGCTTTCGGAAACCTTCGACACCAATCTCGCCCATGGAGATGCCGAGGAGGGTCAGACCGAACCCGCCCGGCTTCTTTTCCCGGAAGACGAGGGGATCGCCTGGTCCGGCCCTCTCGATCCCGACACCCTCGCTCGTATCACGGACTCTCCGGCGCGCGGAAAAATCACCGCCGCACTCATGGGCGGCACCTCGGTGGTCTGGGTCTATGTCGAAAGCGGCGAAGCCGAAGCTGATGACAGGATCGTCGAGCAAGTCGCCAACCGTCTCGAATATCTTGAGTCGGTCATCGAGCTGCCGGAAATGGATCCAAACGACCCGAGCAACACCCTCGGTCCCGGGCCCGAGCTCAAGATCAAGTTCGCCGTCCAGCGCATCCCTCACGACTCCGCCGAGGAAGAATTTTTCATCGGAATGCTGCGCGGTCCCGGTGCCGACGAAGTTTCCGAAGGCGGTTTCTTCGTCCCGGTTTTCGGGCGCGGCCGCGCCCTCGCCGCGATTCCGAACGCCGAGATCGACGACGCTCTCGTCGATGACGCCAGCCTGTTCATGGTCGGCGCCTGCTCCTGCGAAGTGAAGCACCTCAATCCGGGCTGGGATCTGCTCTTCAGCTTCGATTGGGACGCCGGCCTCGAAGCCGCCGGAGAGGCCCTCTTCAAAGCCGCCCACGCCACCGACATGGTGAACTTGCCACCCGCTCCCAAGTCCGAGATCGTCGCCACCGAAACCGTCAGCATCGGTGCCGTGGAAGTTGGATCAACCGTGGCCACTGCCGCCGAAACCCGCGTCTCCTCCCTTGATACCAAGTGGCTGCTCATCGCCGGTGCCGCCGTTCTGGCCCTGGCCGCCACCGCTCTCGGCATCGCCGCCGCCCGCCGGTAATCATGAAAGCCGCCGCCGCCATCCTTGCCGCCCTCGCCATCCTGCTCGGCGCGCTGGCGTGGTGGCAACACGACCGCTCGCCGTCCGCCCGAGGCGGCACGCTGACGGTTTATTGCGCCGCCGGTCTCAAGCAGCCGGTCGAGGAAATCGCCAGGGCCTACGAACAGGAATTCGGCACCACCATCAACCTCCAGTACGGCGGCACCGGCACCCTGCTCACCGATCTCCGCGTTTCCAAACGCGGCGACCTTTTCATCGCCGCCGACGCCAGCGCGATCAAAGACGCCCGCCGCCACAACCTGGTGGAAGAAGCCGTGCCCATCGTCCGCCAGCATCCGGTCATCGCCGTCAAAGCCGGCAACCCGAAGAACATCCGCAGCCTCGACGACCTGCTGCGCGATGACGTGAAAGTCGCCGTCGCCAACCCCGAAGCCACCAGCATCGGCAAGAGCACCCGAGCCGCCCTCGGCGACACGTGGGACGCGCTCGCCGCACAGGTCACCGTGATGAAGCCCACCGTCACCGGCATCGCCGCCGACCTCGTGATCGGTGCGGTCGACGCCGCCGTCATCTGGGACGCCACCGTGCCGCAGTTCGACGGCATCGAGGCCGTCGAGGTCCAAGCTCTCACCGACAGAACCGAAACCGCAGGTGCCGCCGTTCTCAAAGTCTGCCAACAACCCGCCGCCGCGCTCAAGTTCGCCCGCTACCTCGCCGCTCCGGAAAAAGGCGGCGCGGTCTTCGAGGCCCACGGCTTCCAGCTCGCCGGCGGCGACCGCTGGGCCGAAAAGCCCGAACTCATCCTCTACAGCGGCGGCGTCAACCGCCCGGCCGTCGAGGAGCTGCTGACCAAATTCGCCGATCGCGAAGGCGTGACGGTGACCACGGTCTTCAACGGCTGCGGCGTGCTCTGCGCCACCATGAAAACCATGCCCGACGCCAGCGACCCGAAGTTCCCCGATGCTTACTACGCCTGCGACGTCTGCTTCGTCCCGCCCGTCGCCGACCATTTCCCGACCGCCGTCATCCTGACCGAGACCGACATCGGCATCGCCGTGAAAAAAAACAATCCGAAGGGCGTCCGCACACTCGCCGACCTCGCCCTTCCCGGCCTCAAGGTCGGTCTTTGCAACGCCAAACAGTCGACCCTCGGCTACATGACCGACGGCATGCTGAAGTCCTCCGGACTGCGCAGCGCCATCCGCCGCAACGTCGAGGTCGAGGTTCCCACCGCCGATTTCCTCATCAACCAGCTCCGCGTCGGCGCGCTCGACGCCGCGATCGTCTATCAGGTCAACGCGCTGCTGCAGGAAGACCACCTCGACTTCATCCCCATCGACCACCCCGGTGCCAAGGCCGTGCAGCCCTTCGCCGTCCGCGACACCTCGCCCAACCGCCGGCTCGCCGGGCGCCTGCTCGCTTTCCTCCAAAGCAACCGCGACCGCTTCGAACAAGCCGGCTTCCGCTGGTCCGAGGACCAAACCCCCGTCAAGAGCGCCGACATCGTCGTCCCCGACTGGCTCAAGCCGTGAGCCCCGGAGAAAGCCACAAGAATATCCCCATGCCCGCCGCACGTCCCGGTCCGAGTTTGTTCTGGATGACCCTCGGGCTCGTCACCGCGCTCTACCTCGGCTTCATCGTCGCGATGCTCGCCGCCACCGCGACCTACACCTCGCCCGCCGATCTGCTCGACGCGCTCAACTCGCGCGAAATCCGCTACGCCACCGGCCTCAGCCTGATCACCTGCACGATCACCGCCCTCCTTTCCCTCATCCTCGCCGTCCCCGTCGGCTACCTTCTCTCCCGCTCGAAATTCCGCGGCAAGGCGCTCGTCGAAGCCGCTCTCGACATCCCGATCGTCCTCCCTCCGCTGGTCGTCGGACTCTGCCTGCTCATCCTTTTCCAAACCCATTTCGGCCGGATGATCGAGAGCGTCGTCCCGCTGACCTACACCATCGCCGGCGTGATCCTCGCCCAGTTCGTGATCGGCGCCGCCTTCGCCGTGCGCACCATGCGCGGCACCTTCGACCATCTCTCATCGCGACCCGAAGACGTCGCCATGACTCTCGGCTGCTCCCGCGCCCGTGCCGTCTGGCTGGTCACGCTGCCCGCCGCCCGCCGCGGCATGTTCGCCGCCGCCAGCGTCGCCTGGGCCCGCAGCCTCGGAGAGTTCGGTCCCATCCTCGTCTTCGCCGGCGCCACCCGCATGAAAACCGAAGTCCTGCCGACCACCGTCTGGCTCGAACTCAGCGTCGGCAACCTCGAAGCCGCCGTCGCCGTCGGACTCCTGATGGTCGCCATGGCGATCGTTGTCCTCGTCGCCGTCCGCGTCACCGGCGAACAGCTCTGACCCTTCTCAATTTCCAATTTCAAATCTCCACTCCCACTCCTTCTGATCCGCCTCGAAAACATCAGCATCGACACCGGCGACGGCTTCCGTCTCGACGACGTTTCCTTCACCGTCCCGGCGGAAACGTATTCCGTGCTGATGGGGCGCACCGGCTGCGGCAAGACGACCTTGCTCGAAATCCTCTGCGGTCTGCGCCGTCCCGGTTCCGGCTCGATCTTCATCGGCGGCCGCGAGGTCACCCACCTGCCGCCCGGCAAACGGGGGGTCGGCTACGTCCCTCAGGACGGCGCGCTTTTCCCCACCTTGACCGTCGGCCGTCAGCTCGGTTTCGCTCCGCGCCTGCGCGGCCGTCCGGAGGACGAAATCTCCGTCCTCGTCGATCAACTCGCCGGACAACTCGGCATCACCCATCTGCTCGATCGCAGACCGCAGCACCTCTCCGGCGGGGAGCGCCAGCGCGTCGCCCTCGGCCGCGCGCTTGCGGCCGGACCCGTGGTCCTGCTGCTCGACGAACCGCTCTCCGCCCTCGACGAAGCCATGCGCGAAGACACGGCCACCTTGCTCCACACCCTCCAGCGCAAGCACAAGCTCACCGCCCTCCACGTCACCCACAACCCGAAGGAAGCCGGACGTCTCGCCGATCACATCTTCCGTTTTGAAGACGGCAAGATTCTCGAAGACCGGCGGTGATCCTCAAGGGGCGACCAATTCTATCGATCCCCTTTCTTCTCGGGAGAGTTGAGCCGGGAACTGAGGGTCGCCTCATCCTCGTCCGGAGAAAAACGGAAAGTCCCACCACGCCGACCGCCGTCGCCGAGTTCGATCATTCCATCCGCCACCTTCGGCACGCTGTTGAGAAAACTGTAGGCGACGATTTCCGCGCGCTTGCCGCCGGCCGGGACCGGGCTGCTCGAT
>JBBSJY010000223.1:0-7636 GCA_038256845.1 Verrucomicrobiales bacterium
CCGCGAGCGCCGCCAATGCAGCCCGCCAACGGTGGCTTTCCGTCGGAGAAGAATTGCCCGCGATCTTCTCCAGCACCCACTCGGGCCGGGTATCGGCGAGATCCTTCATCAGGGCGCCCTGCAGCTGTCGGATGTCGCGGGGGTCTCGCTGAACTTCCAGGTAAGCGATGGCTCCGTCGGGATCGAGTCGCGCCCACTGTCCGGCGACGCGCCCGAGAGTCGACCAGTTTTCAGAAGGGCGATGTCCATCAGGCTTTCGGGATCTTCCCGCAACCAGCGACTGCGGGTGACTTCGTAAAAAACATTCAGGTCGGCGCCGTCCCGGATCCTCGCTCGTAGCATCCGCCAGCCATAGAGCGAGGCGTGGATAAAAGTCGTCTTCAGGCAAGGCCATCAGATCCTCGAGGGTGTCGGTGGACCTCATTGTCATCGCCCGGGTGACGGCGGGTAGCCGTGCCGGTTCGAGCCCATTCCCGAGCTTCCGCGGCGAACGAACCTCACGGGCAATCACGGCTTCCGGCCCGGCCGTCCCCTGGCGGTTTGCCCGCTGGATCGCATGGCCCGAGCCAAACCCTGCGACAAGCAGCGCTGCCAGCACTATCGCCTGACGGGTCGTCATCTCCGGGAACATGTGATCATGTCTTGGCCGCAGGTGAGAGCGCTGGCAAGGAGGATCGTCCGGTCCATGGGAACGCATCGGGCTGATCACGTTGCGGGTCTTCACCACTCCTTCCCGCCAAAGCACCTTTGCTCGGCCCGCCGGTTGACAATCTCCGATCCCACCGCCATACCCCGGCCATGTCCTCCGCGCTGCCGCCCAAACCACGGATCATGGGCCAGAAGGTCCGGATTTGCATCGTCGCGTCGAAATACAACGAGAAATTTACCGACGGCCTGGTGGAAAATACCATCGCGGAGCTGGGAGAGTTGGTTCCCAACGCAAAGGTGGACGTTTACCGCGTGCCCGGGGCCTTTGAAATCCCGGTGGTGGTCTCCGCCATCCTCGAACGCGAGCCACCGGCATGCGTCATCGCCCTGGGATTGATCCTTCGCGGCGCGACCGAACACGCCGACCTGATCGCCGCCTCCATCAGCGACAGCCTTCAGCGGCTGGCCGTCGAGGCGAAGCGCCCGATCATCCATGAAGTGCTTCTGGTTGCGGATGAAAAGCAGGCCTATGCCCGCTGCATCGGCGCCGCCCTCAACCGCGGCCGCGAAGCCGCACGCGCCGCCACCGCCATGATCGATGTTTTCCAGGAACTGGAACGCTCGGCGCCCCGCGCCACCTCCAGCCGCACCTCTGTCAGAAATGCCTAGCCGACGCCATATTCGTGAGGTCGTGGTGCAGTTCCTTTACTGTTCCGATCTGGAAGGGGGGGCCGATCCGGCCGCGCTGCGCGAGCCGTTTTGGGAATTCGTCACCGAATCGGACCGCCGCCGTCTGCAGCTCGCCACCGTCCGCACCGTCCAGCATCTGGCCCACGGGCGGCAAGGGCGTCTGGCGGAATTCGTGGAGCGTCATCCTCTCGCCGATCAGCACCTATCCGCTTGGCCGGTGGCGGAACAGCTCCGGTCCGAGCTTCGACGCATCGGCGAACTGGAGTCCGGCTGGAGCACCGCGTTCGCAAAGCTGGAGCGCCTCCCGAAGGACGACAACGACCCCTCGGTGGCTCGTGATTTCACCGCGGCGATCGAGGCATTGTTCCGGGTCGACCGCGACCTCGCCAGCTCCCGCCTCCGGTTCAGCGAGGGACTTCAGGACTTCCCCGCGCTTCGCGGACAGATGGAGCCCATTTCTGCCAGCATCCGCCGCTTGCAACGCATTTCCGACCGCCTCCGAATGGTCGAGGAGCCGGAGAAGTTCCCCGACCAAGCCGATCTCGCCCGCCTCCGCGAAACCCGCGCCGAAATCACCGAACTGCGCACCCGGACGGACAAACTGGTGGACGACATCCTGGTCAACAAGGAATCGATCGACGAAACCCTGGCCTCCATCGTCGACAATTTCGCCCCGGAGCGAATCGATCCCGTGGATCGCGCGATCCTGCGCCTGGCCACCTACGAGATGACCCGCGCAGGCGTTCCACCCAAGGTCGTGATCAACGAGGCGATCGAGCTGGCGAAACGTTTCGGCACCACCGATTCACACCGTTTCGTCAACGGCGTTCTCGACCGGATCGCCCGTATCACCGCTCACGGATCCGAAAATCCGGGAGTTTTGTAATTGGTGGGACGCGGCTCGGACTTCATAAACCCGGGCACGCCCCGCTCCCATGCGATACCCCACGAGATTTCAACAAAAGACCCTGTGGAATGCCGCCACCGGCGTTTCGCTCCTCGTTCTTGGCACTTTGGTTGTCGGCTTGGTTTGGCTGTTAGGGCAGGTCTTCGGCTTTCTCCAACCCGTCCTGATCCCGATCATCGTGGCGGGCATCGTGGCCTACGTCCTGGATCCCGTCGTCCGGATTCTGGAGGGCCGCGGCCTGACCAGGCTGTGGTCTGTGGTATTGCTTTTTCTCGCCATCCTCGTGGGAATCACGCTTCTGGTCGCGGCCGTCCTGCCGGGAATCCAGCGAATGCGCGGATCGGTGAAGGGCTTTCTCAAAGAGAACGGCCCGCCTCGGGAAGCACCTGCCGTGATTGTGCCCGCGCCGATCACAGGGGCGGGAGCGGAAGACGTCCCAACGGCCGCAACGGAAGGTGACGGGAGCCTTTCGGAGGAGATCTCGCTCACCGAGCGGGCGGAGGCAAAGCCGGGAGCCGTCACCGGGGCCACCGGCTCGGATCATCTGGCACCCACGCTGGCTCGGGTGCTTCATGAGCTCCGGATTGAAAACGAAGTCGGCCCGATCCGCTGGCTTCTGACGGAGACGACCGACGACGGCGAACCGCTCCCTTTCGTCGATGTCCAGCCGGCTTCCCTCGAGTTTTTCTGGAGCACCAGAGCCGGCCGCACCTTGCTCAAGTATCAGGAAACCATCATAGAAACCGGAGGCGATTGGATCACACGCGGATCAACCAAACTGATCGGTTTCCTCGGTCTCGCCATTGGAATGATCATGGTGCCCATCTACCTCTTTTTCTTCCTGAAGGACTCCGCCGCCATTCGCCTCCACTGGCACGAATATGTCCCCCTGAAGGCCTCGCGCTTTAAAACCGAGCTGGTATCCACCCTCCAGGAGATCAACGGTTATCTGATTTCGTTCTTCCGAGGCCAGGTGCTGGTGGCTGTGATCGACGGCGTTCTCGTGGGCATCGCCCTGTTCCTCTTCGGTCTTCCCTACGCCTTGCTGATCGGCATCTTCATGGCCATCCTCGGTGTCATCCCCTACATCGGAAATATCATTTGCCTCGTCCCGGCCTGCGTCATCGCCTATCTTCATGCCCAAGCCACCTCCCCGTTCGGCGGCATGTCACCCTGGGGTTATGTCGGCTGCGTCGTGGCCATCTTCGTGATCGTCCAGCAAATCAATTCTTTGGTCACCGCCCCCAAAATCGTGGGAGACTCCGTCGGACTCCACCCGTTGACCGTCATTTTCTCAATGCTCTTCTGGACGGTCGTGCTCGGCGGCTTTGTCGGTGCGTTGCTGGCGGTTCCCCTGACTGCCGCCGTGAAAGTTCTATTCCGCCGATTTATCTGGGAACGCCAGCTCCGCGACGGCCCGGAATTCGGGGATGCGCTGGTGCCCCCCGCCTCGCGCGTCTGGAATTCTCCCCCCGGATGATCCCAGCGAAGCGCAAGACGGGAAGCGGGGGCGGAATCTGGCACATGAAACGACGGAAACAAGCTCGTTCATTGGAAATTCCGGCCGGTTTTTGAGAGTCCTGGAGGTCAATCGCTAAGCCGGTCCCGAATGGATTTCTCCGCTTGGTCGATGAGCACCGCCAGCTCGGCGTGCGCTCCCTCCCGCGCATTCGCAAGCACGGACAGGCTCGCCTTTCCACCGGCCCTCCCGAGGATCCGCACCGCGGAATGACGAATCATCCCTTCGGTCTCCCCAAATCGGGTGAGCAGCATCAGCTCCGCAGCGGGGCCGAAATCGCCGTATTTGCCTTCCCATCGGGTTGCGTTGGAAAACCAAAGCTCATCGAGAATCGGCAGCAGCGACAGGTTCTTCTCTTTGACAATCAAGGCAACCATTTCCGGTGGTACGGGTCTATCGGCCTCATGAAGTTCGCGCACCACTTTCATCGCCGCCTCGCTGGCCGGCCCGTCCTCTTCCGCCCATACCATCAGCGCGCGACTCACGCTCTCCTTGAAATCAATCTCCTCTTGCCCGAGAAGCTCGATCAAGCGGCGCGTGATGTCCGACCGGTACAATTTCGGCTCTGCCTCCGCCAGCCGCTCGACCGCCCTTGAGACCCGGTCGAGACTGATGCTTTCCAATTCGCGCTTGTTCAAGGCGTAGAAAGCGGGATCGTTCTTGTCCGACAGCTTTGCTATCGGCCCTTCGACAAAATTCTCATTGTTAACCCTTATCTCGATGATGCCGATATCCGGATGGAGCGCCTCGATCTTTCCCAGAACCGACGCGATCACGGCGAGCTCTTCCAGCGACTGATCCACCCTGCTCACCACCAGGAGAACTTCCCCCCGGTCGCGCCGAAACGGATGGGCTTCGCCACCCGTGGCACGAATGATGTAGTCGCGCACCTTGTAGGTGTTGCTTTCGAGCAAACCAATCAGATAGAGCCCGACGGCGGTCTGATCACCGCCGGCTTCTTCGAGCCGGGCGATCTCTTTCTCCACGGGTTCGGTACCGATCCGTTCGCGCAGCTCTTTTAAGCGGTCGTCCGCGGCATCGGCCTCGGTAGGCTCCGGCTGCTCAACCGCCACCGGATCTTGCGGCACATCGTCGAGCGCCTTGGACCCTTTTGTGAAAAAAAAGGGGATCGTGACCAAACCGGCAGCCAGCAGGCCACCCACCAGTCCCGCCTTGAGCCTCGCTTTCGGATTCGCATACACTAACAATGCCAAGCCCAGCGCCGCCGCGAAAACGGCCATCACCAACCGGTTCTGCAATGGCACTCCATCCAGAAACCCGCCTTGCGCCGCGCCAAAAATCAATAGCAGACCCATGAATATCATCCCCCCCACAGCGATCCCGCCCGCCATGATCCGCTGCGGAGACACCGGCTCGATGTGAGCCGGGTCCGGCTTGTTGCCGTAGGTCACCGTCTTCAAGCCCTCCGGTTCGGAGGCCGCGAGCGGCACCCTCTGGAAGCGGTTGAGCGAGGGATCATGACGCTCGCCGGGGTAGACCTTTCTCACTCTAACAATGACCTCGTCGCTTACCTCGAAGCGATGCTCGCATGCGCCGCATTCCACCGCGCGCCCCCGGAGATCAACTCCCACCTGAAAGCTCTGTCCGCAGGACGGACAGCGAATTTGCAACTGAGGTCCTTCTTCGTTCTGCACAGCCATGTCCGGACAGCTTCCGTGGATAGACCTGTGATTGCAATCCCTAGGATGGGCGATGCGGGCGGCAGAGCCGCGCAATAATTGATTTGGAAAGGTTAGATATTGACCTATCCGTAAATTAAACCTATTTCCAAATCGAAAGGTCCGACGCCCATGACTCCCCTCCCGCTCGCCCCCCTGCCCGCCGTCCGCCCCAACCCTCCCCGCGGCTCCGCGAAGCCGGAAATGGAAGGCTTCGTGGATGAATCCGCGATCCTCGCCCTGTTGGCAAAGCCGGCGGTCCCGCGTTCCCGGGGACATCTGCCGGATCTGGCTCTTTCCGCCAGCGACGATGACTTCGCGGGGTGGCCCGAACCGTTGGTCCAGTCCCCGTTCCGGGCAATCGCCGAAACGGAGCCGGCCGCAGTCGCAGCCGTCCGGAGGCCATCCCCGCCAAGGTGCGTGGAACCCGGAATCGGGACCGCCCATCGGGGCAACCACCGCTGGTGGCTTGCCGGCATCGCCGGCGCGGTAACCTCACTGCTACTCGCCTGCCTCTTGCTGACCGTGGCGAGGCAGACCCAGGTCCCCTTCCCCAGCGGAATCTTCGAGTCCCGCCCGACGACCCGGTCGCTTCCGGACACGCGGCCCGCCGAAGGCGACGAAGGTTCGGTGGTGGCACGATTGACGCGGTGATCCCGGCCGCGCAGTCTGGGCGTGCATGTCGCGTCCCGGATTGATTCTCAAGCTAAGCTGCCCCGACCAGCCGGGCATCGTCGCAAAGATCGCCAACTACGTCGCCGGCCATCGCGGCAACCTCATCGAGTTCGCCCAGTTCTCCGACCAGCTCGGCCGGAAATTCTTTGCCCGTTTGGAAATCGCAACCGCCGACCTTGATGTCGAGGTACCCGATTTCATCGCCGGGTTTGGCACCCTCGGCCGCTCGCTGGGAGCCGATTGGCATTTCCGCCGGCTTCCCTACAAGATGCGGACCGCGGTGCTCGTCACCCGCACCGACCACTGCCTCAACGAAATCCTCTGGCGGACCGACCTCGGCGAACTCCCCGTGGAAATCACCTCCGTCATCGGAAACCGAAACGACTGCCGCCCGATCGCGGAACGATCCAATCTGCCGTTTCATCTGGTGGAAATGGAAGGCGGCAGGCGGACCCAAGGGTTTTCGGAGATCCAACGCCTGCTCGCCGAACAAGAGGTCGAGCTCGTGGTTCTCGCCCGGTTCATGCAGATTCTGCCCGAGGAATTCTGCCGCTCCTACGCCGGCCGCATCATCAACATCCACCATAGCTTCCTGCCTGCCTTCGTCGGTGCCAATCCCTACCGCCAGGCCCACCAGCGGGGCGTCAAGCTGATCGGAGCCACGTGCCACTACGTCACCGCGGATCTCGATGCCGGACCCATCATCGAACAGGAGGTGGACCGTGTTCAGCATTTCCACAGCCCCGCCGACCTCGCCCGCCTCGGCCGTCACTGCGAACGAATCGCCCTCGCCAAAGGCATCCGCTTCCACGTTCATGACCGGACCATTATCGATGGTCACCGTGCCATTGTTTTCCCTGACTGACCGCAAATTGGAGGCTTTACAAGCCCGGGTCTCCGACGCATTTTCCCCGCCCCAACCAAGGAGAGGTGGTCGAGTGGTCTATGGCACCCGATTCGAAATCGGACGTGGGGTTAAACTCACCGTGGGTTCGAATCCCACCCTCTCCGCCATATTCCACAAGGGTTTGAGCGACTTCCGGCCCGGCGCAAAGCCTAACAGAAATAAGGGACTCCTGCCGCTTCCGTGCCCTTATTCCCGAGGCTTCCGCGCCACCACTCCCTGTGCGCGCAAGGCCGCCGAGGCAGGGCCCGGACCTCCGCGATACCGCTGGAAAAATCGGAGCCGCCCGACCGGGAGAAAAAAACCGGAGAAAAAACCCGGAAGAACCCGGCCCGGCTCGTTCAGGCGCTTCTGAGATCCCCCGATGGTTCGGATGATTTCACTATGAACTTGATCGTGATTTCAGGAATGCCGTTCCTTCATTCAGCGGACCCTTTTCCGCAATCCCCGATTCTTGTTCCCTTGATGATCGATGTCAGCCAAAAAGAAAGACCCGCTGCGGCCATGCCCCCGGGACTCGCCACGAAAACCCGGCAAAATCAATCCCGACGATTTTGTTCCGGAAATCTGGAGCACCCGAAGGGACGATTGGATCTACACCGACCACAGCGCCC
>JBBSJY010000224.1:0-7609 GCA_038256845.1 Verrucomicrobiales bacterium
CCGGGCCGATCATCCGGGAACGCGCTTCTCATCCCTCTGCTCAAATCCCGGTAAGCCCGCACCGGTTTACCCGCCTTTCCGGAGGCTTCCGCATCGAGAATCGCGGTTGCCCAGGCGGCGGGCTGCCCCGTCGCCGCCAGATGGAACGGCACCCGCGCCCCGACCGGAGCCGCCGGTCCGCGGCCGGGCAAATCCGGATCGAGCGTCCGCGCCGCCCGCGCGAGCGCACCTTCCGGCGGCAGGTCCGCAAAGCATTTCCGCGCCATTTCCCGCTCTTCCCCGAAGGCGTGGCGCGCCCCGCGCAGGAACATCCGCCAGTGCCGGAAAACCGAATCGCGCGGCAGCTTGCGCAGCGCCTCCTTCGCCTCGTCCCAGCGCCCGTCGCCCGTCGCCGCGCAGGCGTCACGCACCATCGCCAGCTCCGCAGCCAGTCGGTCCGCCGCCTCGCCCGCGCCCTCCGGTGGGGAAAACCCATCCGTGACCAGCGCGTCGACCGCCGCCAGATCCTCCGGCGAAATTGAATTTTCCGCCGCAGTTCCACCCGCAGCCCGCAGCGCCACCGCCCAGTGGATTCCCCCTCCCCCTCCGCCGGCCGGTCGGCCCGCTGCGGAAGCGGTGGGGCACGCCAGCTCACCGCGCAGCATCGCCACCATTTCCGGCGGGGCGATCGTCGCGAGGTAGTCGATGACCGGCACGGCGTCCTTGAGCAGCCCCTTGCCGATCAATTCCCGTGCCAGGCCGACATTCGCCTCCACCAGCAGCGGCAGGTAGCGCGGGCGGTCCTTCTTGCAGAGCGACTTGGCGGCGTCGCGGGCCTTGCGCCACTTGCCGTCCCGCATGGCGCGCAGAAATTCTCCGGCGGCGGGGTCGTTGGCATATGGGGTCAGATCCGAACTCACTTCGGCACAGACGCAAGGCCGCACGCCGGTCAATTTCAAGAACAATACCCGGCGCGCTGCGAATGGCCTTTCCTCACGGCGGATTCGTCTCGCCCATCATGGGCATCGCCGCACATCGGTGTTTGGGGATCAGAGCGGCCCAGGCCTTCCCCGGCAGCGATCCCTTGAGGACGCTCTGATGGCGGTAGGATCCAGCCACCCGCCACGTTGCCCCAAGGATCGTCCATCACGCTTTGCCCGGCCCCGCGGCTTCACCGACCGGGGCCGCACCTAGTGGCTGCCCATCTGCACCCAGGCATGGGCATTCCATCCGGTCATCCCACAGACCTCTGACAGTGTAACAACTTTGCGCGAGCTGGGAGTTGGCGGCCTGCGAATTTCGCGGAAGTTCAACGCGGGGACTCTGGATTCTGGACTCCAAGATTACAAATCCTCCAGCCACCCCGCCGCCTGTTTCGCGAAATAAGTCAAAATCATGTCCGCTCCCGCCCGCTTGATTCCCACCAGCGCCTCCAGCGCGATCGTCTTTTCGTCCAGCCACCCGCCGGCCGCCGCGCTCTTGAGCATGAGGTATTCGCCGCTCACCTGATAGGCCGCGATGGGCAGCGTGGTGACCTCCCTCAGCCGGCAAATGATATCCAGATACGGCCCCGCGGGTTTCACCATCAGCATGTCCGCGCCTTCCGCCTCATCGAGCAGCGCCTCACGCACCGCTTCCCGCGCATTCGCCGGGTCCATCTGATAGGTTTTCTTGTCGCCCTCCTTCGGCGCGGAATCCAGCGCACCGCGGAAAGGGCCGTAGAATCCCGAAGCATATTTCGCGCTGTAGCTGAGGATCGAGACATCGCAGAACCCGTCCGCATCCAACGCGTGGCGGATGGCCCCCACGCGGCCGTCCATCATGTCCGATGGCGCGACGATGTCCGCCCCGGCTCGGGCGTGACTCAGCGCCTGCCGGCAAAGAACCTCCACGGTCTCATCATTGGGAATGATCATTCCGCCGCTTTCAACTCGCCGCACGATGCCGTCGTGACCGTCGGAGTTGTAGGGATCCAGCGCCACGTCGGTGATGACACAAAGCGACGGGTGCGCGGCCTTCAAGGCGCGGATCGCCCGCGGCACCAGCCCCTCGTCGTTGAATGATTCGTCACCTTCCGGAGATTTGAGATCCTCCCCAATCTTCGGGAAAAGCACCACGGCCGGAATCCCCAGCGCCAGCGCCTCCCCGGCCTCCCGCACCAGGCCCTCCGGCGACCAGCGCGTCACTCCCGGCATTGATGCGATCAGCGTGTTCTCCGCATCCTCATGAAAAAACAGCGGCAGGATGAAATCCGCGGGCGAGAGCGTCGTTTCCCGCACCATCGAGCGGATCGCGGGGCTGCGGCGGTTGCGGCGGGGTCGGATCGGGAGATTCATCATCGGATTGTTTTGTGATCTAACCGGCAACCGCGACCGCATTGGCAGCCGCATAGTCGCGGGCGTGGCTGAGGCTGATACTGAGATCGGTGATGCCATTTGTCCTGGCAAAATCCGCCGCCGCCCCGTGCAGGAGCAGCTTCGGGGCCCCCAGCGCGTCGCGGGTGATCTCCAGGTCCAGCCAACCCGCTTTTTCACCAATCCCCGTGCCCAGCGACTTGGAAACCGCCTCCTTCGCCGCGAACCGCGCCGCGAAGTGCAGCGCCGGGTTCTTTTGCGCATCGCAATACTTCCGCTCCGCATCCGTGAAAAGCCGCGCAAGAAACGGCTCGCCATGCCGCTCGATGGCGGAAGCGATCCGCTCCACCTCAACCACATCGATACCAATCCCGAAAATACGCATGTCAGTGGGCGTAGGCTGCCATCAGATCTTTCATCTCCCGCACCGCGGCGGTCATCCCCACGCGCATCGCGCGCGCGACAATGCTATGCCCGATGTTCAGTTCGGTTAGATACGGAATCTCCAGGATGCGGGCGATGTTGACATAATTGATTCCATGTCCGGCATTCACCTGCAACGATGCCCCCCTTCCGATGGTGGCGGCGGTGACCAGCCGCCCGAGTTCCTCCTCCACCGCCTCCCCGGCCGCATTCGCGAACGCGCCGGTATGCAGTTCGACCATGTCCGCGCAGGTTTCCCCGGCGGCCTCGACCTGTTTGGCGTCCGGGTCGATGAAAAGGCTCACGCGAATCCCCGCGTCCTGCAGCCGCGCCACCACCATCCGTGTCCGGTCGAAGCGCCCGAGAACATCCAACCCGCCTTCCGTCGTCAGCTCTTGCCGCGACTCCGGGACCAGGCAGGCGAAATCCGGCTTCAGCTTCAGGGCGATCGCCACCATTTCATCGGTCACACCCATCTCGAAATTCAGCGGCAGCGGAATTTCCGCGCGGATCCGGTAGGCATCGGCATCCTGCATGTGCCGGCGGTCGCCACGAACATGGATCGTCAGCGAATCCGCCCCACCTGCTTGTGCGTCGTGCCCCGCAGCCAGCGGTGAGGGTTCCGCGTTCGGCGATTCAGGCGTACGGGCATAGCGCGCCTGACGCAGTGTGGCGACATGGTCGATGTTGACTCCGAGCAGCAAGGGCATGCACGGACGTAGCTCCGCAAACCGGATCGGGCAAGGCTGGGGAGCGCGGGATTCACGGAGGCGCCAATAGCGTCAGTGGCCAAACTGGGACGTTTCGCAACACCGTGAAAGCGAGCACCACCCCCGCGATCACCCATGCGCCCTTCGGCCCGACCGTCAGCCGCCATGGCAAGGGTTTTCCCCTCACCCATCCCATGATCTCCAGCCCGACCCCGAGCAATGCCAGCGGCAACAGCACCATTCCCACCGGGTTGAGGCGGAACGCCTCTCCGATCCGGCCATGCAGCGCCGCATAGGTCGCACGCGTCATCCCGCAGCCCGCGCAATCCAATCCGGTTGCGAGGTGAAAGAGGCAGGGCGGCAACCACGGCACTCCGGAGCGACCGTCCTGTCGCAGCAGAAAGGCGGAATAGGCCAGCGCCAAGGCCCCGAGCGCCACCAAAAGTGCCCGGTTCCCGTTCATTGGCTCAGTTGAAATTGGTCGACGAGAATCCCCCTGCGAAAATCGCGACCACGTAAATGGCGATGAACGCGAGGCCGCAACCGAAGCTCACCCAGCACCAGGTCTTGGCCGAGTTCGAGGCCGCGATCGCGCCCTGGATGTCACCACGGGCCTGCAGTCCGTCCACTTTCGCCGCAAAGACGATCGCCGGAATTCCGAACGGCATGCAGCAAAGCACGGTCACCACAATCGACTGCCAGAGATAATTCGGGATCCTTTGGCCCATCGCGCCGGGAATCGCCGGGGCCGCAGGCGGGGCATACGGTGAGGGCGGCCTTCCGGAAGCGGGGGCGCCCGCGCTCTCCAAAGTCGACAAAGACGGTTTCAACGCCTCCACTTGCGACGAGGGAATCCAGTCGGTCATCCCGTCTTTCCAAACCAGATCCGTTGCCGCAACCTCACCCGCTGCCAGCTTTGCCCGCAGTTCGGCTTCCGGAATCGGGCCGTGCTGGGCCCCCGCTTTAGAATAGTACCATTGCATGAATTAGTGGGATTCGAATCATTGTGAGAGTCATATTGCCGAGAAAAAACCCGCCATCATCATGATGACGAATGCCAAGGTGATCAACACGCCAAGATATCCCATTACCAGCCCGGCGATGGCCATCCCCCTGCCCGCGATCGGGGTCGGGGAATCGTTCATCGCGGTCAGCGCCATGTGACCGCAAATGACCGCCGGAATTCCTATAAACACCATGCAGGTCATCAGGGCGACGATTCCGCAGATCAGGCTGGCGATCGCCAATCCGGACGTAGGCGCGATCATCCCGGGATGGTGGTAGGGTGTCGGCGATTGATAAGGTGAGGCCTGTTGCCCGGTTCCCGTCAGCGCGCCCGCAGCCTGCACTTCCGCGAGGCTCTGCCACGTCGCCATTCCCTCACGCCAAACCGGAGTCGTGGAACTCACCCGCTGAGCTTGGACCAGTGCCGCAAGCTGCGAGTCGTCCACAGGACCGAGCTGCACACCGTTTTCTCCGTAATACCACTGCGCCATACCGCGGCAGTCTCCCCAACACCCCCGCCTGCTGCAACCCCGAAAACACGGCGCGGTCTTCCGCCCCCCTAACCGCCATCCCCGCCTTCCCGGCCTGAAAACAGTTGCCTCGCCAAGTGCCGCCGATACCCTCCCCGCCATCATGATCGTTACCCCGAAGGTCCGTGGATTCATTTGCACCACCGCCCATCCCGATGGCTGTGCCAAACACGTCGCCGACCAAATCGCCGTCGTCAAAAGCAACGGTCCCATTGCCGATGGCCCGAAGAAGGTCCTCGTCATCGGCTCCTCCACGGGCTATGGCTTGTCCTCCCGCATTGCCGCAGCCTTCGGCTCCGGCGCCGCCACCATCGGCGTCTTCTTCGAGCGACCCGGCACCGCCGACAAGACCGCCACCGCCGGATGGTACAATACCGCCGCCTTCGAAAAGGAGGCCGCCGCGGCAGGCCTCTACGCCCGTTCTTTCAATGGCGACGCCTTTTCCGATGAGGTAAAAGCCCAGGTCATCGACGCCATCAAGGCCGACCTCGGTCAGGTGGATCTGGTTGTTTACAGCCTCGCCTCGCCGCGCCGGGTCCATCCGAAAACCGGAGAAGTCCTCAAATCCGTCCTCAAGCCGATCGGAGAAAGTTATACCAACAAAAATCTCAACACCACCACCGGTGTGGTGGATGAAATCACCATCCCGCCCGCCGAGGGCGACGACATCGAGCAGACCGTAGCCGTGATGGGAGGCGAGGACTGGGAAATGTGGACCGATGCGCTCTTGGAAGCCGGCGTCCTCGCCAAGGGCGTCCGGACCGTCTCCTACTCCTACATCGGCCCCTCCGTCACCTGGCCGATTTACAAGAATGGAACCATCGGCCGTGCCAAGGAGGACCTTGAACGGGTCCAGCGCGTCCTCGACGAAAAGCTCGTCCCGCTTGGCGGCAAAGCGTGGGTTTCCGTCAACAAGGCACTTGTCACCCAGGCGAGTTCCGCCATTCCGGTCGTCCCATTGTATATCTCCCTGTTATACAAAGTCATGAAGGAAAACGGCACCCACGAAGATACCATCGAGCAAATGGACCGACTCTTCCGCGGCCGCCTTTTCGGCGGCAATCCCGCACCCGACGACGCCGGCCGCATTCGTGTGGATGATTGGGAAATGACCCCGGCCGTCCAGCAGCTCGTTG
The DNA here is from genome assembly GCA_038256845.1 of Verrucomicrobiales bacterium. Lineage (GTDB taxonomy): Bacteria > Verrucomicrobiota > Verrucomicrobiia > Verrucomicrobiales > Akkermansiaceae > Luteolibacter. The sequence goes on from JBBSJY010000224.1 coordinate 6,138, forward strand.
GTCAGCGCTGGGACGAAGTCACCACCGAAAACCTCGCCCAGCTCGGTGATTTCGAAGGGTACCAATCCAGCTTCCTGCGTCTGTTCGGCTTCGGCTTGGACGGCATCGATTACACCGCCGAAACCGACACCGCCCTCGGGGTTCCCTCCCTCGCATAGCGCGATCGGCGGCCACCGGAATTGAATCTTGCAACGATCATTCGTCCGGCTTTTCAGCGTAATCCGCGGCGTGACCGGTCTGGTGGCCGACGATCCATACCAGCGCGCCACCGATCACCAGACCGCCTATGAAGATGCCCCAGAACAGAGGTTGCACGAAACCCGGCAGCTTGACGTTCATTCCGAAAAGCGCACCCATCGCCAGCAGCGGCAGGAAAAAACCGGCCAGCAGGTTCAGCCGGTAGACGATCCTGCCCAGCCGCATGCTCGAGCGAACCTGCTGCTCCGCGCGTTCCGCCTGCCAGAACTCCAGCGTCACCCGCGCGTCCGCGTGCAGCAGATCCGCCGCCCGCTCGATCTCCCGGGCGCGGTCGCGGTAGTTGCGGATGTCGCGGTCATCGGCGTCCATCACCAGCGTTTGTTCGAGTGCGTGGACGAGATTCCGGCTCGATCTCGCCAGCGGTCCCGCATGCCGCAGAATGGCGAAAATCTCCGCCGCGGTATCCGCCTCATCGATCACCTCCTCGTGGCGGTCGATCGCCTGCTCGTAGCGGTCCAGCAGCTCCCCCAGCTCGTTGATCCCGGGTCCGCCCGGCTGCGTCCAGCGGCCGTCATTGCGTTTCCAGAAAAACAGCGCGTCCCGCTCCGGCACACCGGCCGGCGGCACCTCATGGACGATCAACAGAAGTTCGCCGTGGCCATCCATGCAACGCTGGTGGCCGGGCCGCGTGCTCAATTGCTCGCGCAACTCCGGCTCGATTTCAAAATGGGAGGGCAACTTCAACGGTCCCGCGGGCGTCATGGCAGGATCGTAGACTACCTGCCTCCTCCGAAAAGCCCGATTCTCGGACCTCTCCCGACGCCTCAACTGCCGCACCCAGGACATCGCGTGACCGCTAATCGGTTTTCTCCACGGTTACCATGACTTCCATCCGGCAGCGCCCGGTCCCATGATAGCTGCCCTTCACCGGCGCGACGTCATCATAATCCCGCCCGACCGCGACTTTGACATATCTCTCGTCTGCGAGGGTGTCGTTGGTCGGATCAAAGCCGATCCAGCCCGCACCCGGCAGAAACACCTCGCACCAGGCATGCGACGCCTGCGCGCCGACAAGGTTGTCGCGAGGTCCATTGTAGAGATAGCCCGAAGCATAGCGGGCGGGAATGGCGACCGAGCGGCACATTCCTAACATGACATGCGTGAAATCCTGGCAGACGCCCTGCCGCAGCGCGAAAACCTCGTCGAGGTGGGTGTGCACCGTAGTCGCCCCGGTTTCGTAGGAAAACTCCCTGTGGATCCAATTCATCACACCC
>JBBSJY010000225.1:0-7586 GCA_038256845.1 Verrucomicrobiales bacterium
ACAACCCATCCCTTGGCGCGGTCCGCTTCCGATGAATCTACTCCATGAGTCCCGCCTGACGCTGCGGCTGGCCGTTCCGCTGATGATCGGGCAATTGAGCCAGATGCTGCTGGGCGTGGCGGATACCGTGATGATCGGCCGCCTGGGTGTCGCCGATCTGGCGGCGCTGAATTTTGCGAATGCGTTGTTCCACGTGCCTTTTGTATTTGGCATCGGTTTGCTCACGGCGATCTCCGTCTTCACCTCGAATGCCCACGGCAAGGGAGATGCGGCGGCCGCCCGGGCAAGCTGCCGCCATGGCCTTTATGTTTCCGCGGCGCTGGGGCTTTTGCTCTTTGCGCTCGCCTGGGTGCTTTCCGGCTCGCTGGACATTTTCGGCCAACCTCCGGAGGTGACGGCGCGGACGGTCACGTTTTTCCGGATCGTGATGGCTTCGGTCATTCCGGCACTGATGTCGATCGCGCTAAAAAACCATGCGGACGCACTCGGACGGCCGTGGCCACCGTTTTGGATTTTCCTCGGCGGCGTGCTTCTCAACATCGGCCTCAACTGGGTGTTGATTTACGGGAATCTGGGTTCTCCTGCTTTCGGCTTCGAGGGTGCCGCGTGGGCGACGCTGATCGCCCGTAGCCTGATGGTCGCCGCGATGCTGGTGTGGCTTCTCGGGGCAAAAGATCTTCGGGAATGGGTCCCCTACCGCTGGTTCCGGTCGCCGGATTCCGCCGAAATCCGGCGTCTGTTAACGATTGGCTGGCCGGCCAGCTTGCAGATGTTGAGCGAGGTCGGCGCGTTTTCGGCGGCGGGGCTGATCATGGGCCGCTTCGGACCCGTGTCGATGGCGGCCCATCAGATCGCCATCACCTGTGCGGCGACGGCGTTCATGATTCCGCTCGGCCTCTCCATGGCACTGACGGTCCGAATCGGCCAGGCGAGCGGTGCGGGGGAAATCCTGAGGCTGAGGCCGATTGTCATCTCGGGCTGGCTGCTGGGGACGGTTTCGTCGCTCGCGGTGGCCGCCGTGTTCTGGTTTCTAGGGGACCGGATTGCCGGGCTGTTCGTGGATGCACCTGAAGTGGTGAAACTGACGGCCGCCCTGCTGGTCATCGTGGCAGTTTTCCAACTATTCGACACGTGGCAGGTCGCTTCGGTTTCCATGCTCCGCGGTCTCCACGACGCCCGGATCCCGGCTCTGATGGGATTCGCTTCCTATTGGTTGGTGGGGTTGCCGGTCGCCGGCTACCTCGCGTTCCATCTGGATTGGCAGGCCGTTGGCGTCTGGTGGGGTCTGGCAGTGGGCCTCACCGTCGCCTGCTTCACGCTCGGACCGCGGCTGTGGCGCAAGACCAAGACCGCGCCCGAGCCGGCCGGCTGATCATTTATCGACCGTCAGCCGCCATCCCGCGTCCCGGCGGAGGGTGAATTGACGGCGGGTGGCGGCCCCTTTGGCTGCGCTGCCGTGATCAACCTCCACCACCGTTGCCCGGGCCTTCATTTCAATGGAAAGGATACGGAAAATTGGCTCGCGCCGGATCCTCAGGAAGCAAAACAGCGGGACATCGGGATGGCCGGCGTTCCAAAGATGACGGGCGGGCGGAAAATCAGGGACCTCCGCCAATGCGGCGAGAACTTCGCGAACCAATCTCCCGCCGTGCCGCCGGACCAGGCGGGAAGCGGCACGGCGGGCGAGCAATGTCTCGATCCAGGCGAGCGCGGGATTCCGGTGATCCTCCTCCATCTCGCCGATGAGCTCGCGGGCGTGGAGAGCCATCAGCGAATGGACCTCGTCCCGGTCGATCTCTCCTCTCTCAAAGCTTGCGAAGATCTGATTGGGCGTGGGAATCATGGGTTGCTGAAACCCGATGTTTAGCGCCGATCCGGGCCGTCGCAAGTCGGTAGCACTTCCATAATTCGGTTATTCGTCCGATTCTTCTCGGCGGTTTGGCTGGAAACGACGATCTGCGCTTCCGTCCCCGGGCACCCTGCCGCAGCCAATCAGTTGATCGTCACGGAGACCTCATTCTTGGCCTCGAATTTCACTCCTTCGATGTCCTTGATCACCGCCATTGCGGCTTGGGTGTCGTTCTGGTCGATGCTTGAGAGCTTCTGCAGCACTCCCTCCTTTTTAAGCAACTCGCCGAACTCCAATTCCATCATCGTGATGGTGTTTCCTTCGTGATGGGTGGCGTTGGTTTCGGCGATGCCGGGCTCGATGACGATTTTGAAGCTCATTTTCATGTCGGCCAGCATCTCCTTGAGCATGGCCTCCATCTCCGGATTCGAGGCTTCGGCGGCCGGGTTCGCTCCCCCGTCCGGAGCCGCGGGCCCCTCGACTTCCGGCTCCGGCATTTTGATGGTCAACTTGCCACCGGCGTAAGCAAAAGTCACCGGCGGGGCCTTGTCGGCCACGGCGGCGGCCTCCGCCCCGGGGGCGAGGTTCTGCATGGCTTTGCCGGGGACGATTCGAAAGGTATTGATATCGTCGAAACGATAGGTGACGCGCCCACCCCGGTTTGCCCCGCGTTGGATCAGCTCCGCCTTTTCAAAAGTCACACCCTCGCCGAATTGGGAGGCGCGGGCCTTCGACTTTTCCTCGGAGAACATATCGGCAAGCGGGTCCTCCCCCCCTCCGCCAAGGGCGCCGAACTGTGCAAGCATGGCGGTCACCTGCTCGCCGAACGTGGTTTCCTCGGTGAGGGTGCCGCTGCCGTCCTTGTTGAGCCGGATGGTGGTTTCGCTCTGCAGGCAGGATGGAAGCGCAAGAGCGAACATGGATGAAAGGGCGAGGAGAAAGCGTTTCATGGTCATTGATGGTTCGACGGCATTTGTAGGTGAAGGTCGGGTGGAATCAAGTCCGCAAGTCCCCGCAAATTGTCCGTTGCCACCATCCGTAGGATTCGCAACCTTCCCCGGACGCGATGGATGAACCCGTTCCAGCAGTAGAAATCCGAGGATTGGCAAAGGACTTCAAGACCTCGCTCCGGCGCCAGTTGCTGCGGGCGGTAGATGGCGTTTCGCTACGGATCATGCCGGGGGAGGTCTACGGATTGATCGGACCCAACGGATCCGGGAAATCGACGACGATGAAGGCCCTGCTCGGTTTGGTTGCCCCGACCGCGGGGACCTGCGCGATCTTCGGAAAGGATTCGCTCAAAGTGGACTCGAGACGCGACGTCGGCTTCCTGCCGGAAAATCCCTACTTCTACAAGCACCTCAGCGGCGCGGAAACGCTGAAGTTTTATGGCCGGCTCTGCGGCCTGCGGGGCCGCAAACTGACGGACCGAATTTCGGAACTGCTCGCGCTGGTGGATTTGGAAGGCGCCCGCGACCGCAGAATCGGAGGATACTCGAAAGGAATGCTGCAACGCATCGGACTGGCGCAGGCCTTGGTCCAGGATCCCCGCCTGATCATTCTCGACGAGCCCACGGCCGGAGTCGACCCCGTCGGCTCACGCCAGATCCGCGATCTGATTTTCAAACTACGGGAGCAAGGAAAGACCGTCTTCCTCTGTTCCCACCTGCTTGAACAGGTCCAGGAAGTCTGCGACCACGTGGGGATCATTTTCCGCGGGAAGCTGGTGAAGGAGGGACGGCTGGAAGATCTGATTGCCATCGAGGATCAGACGGAGATCGTTCTCCGCGATGCCAGCTCCGAGCTGATCGACCGCATCCGGGATCTGATCGCCGCCTCCCCCGGAGCGTCACTGGTCCGCACGGGCAAGCCGCGCACGACCTTGGAGAGGCTGTTTCTGCGGGAAATCCAGGAAGACGACAAATGAATCCCACATCCGGCAGCTCCCATTTCTCGCGGACCCTCGTGATCGCGTTCCACGCGTTCACGCAGCTTGTGAGGATGAAAGTGTTCTATTTCCTCGGAGTTTTCGCCGTAATCGCGATCGGGAGCAACTTTTTCGATCTGCCTCAGCATGCGGGGCCGGAGACGGCGGGTGAGAACGTGCTCCGCGCGATCAAGAGCTGGTCGCTCGGGACGATGACCTTGTTCTCCGTGGTCTTGTCAGTGGTCGCGACCGCGCTGTTGCTGCCCAAGGATGTGGAGGACCGCACGCTCTACACCATTCTGGCAAAGCCGGTGCCGCGTTTCGACTATCTCGCGGGGAAACTGTTAGGTGTCCTGATGCTGGTGTTCGTTTCGTTGGCCCTGATGGATCTCCTCATGACCGGGGTCCTGCAAATCCGTACCTCGATGGTCCTGGCCGACGAGATCGCCTGGGCGGAATCACGGGACTGGCCGCCCGATGCGATCCAGTCCCTGCGACAAGATATCGCAGCGCAGGGTCCGAATCTCGCGCTGCAAGGAGCGGTCCTCGCGGTGTTCCTGCGGGCGGCGATCATCGCGTCGCTTGCCCTGTTGATTTCCACATTTTCCACCAGCACGCTGTTCACGACGATCATCGGTTTCCTGATTTATTTCATCGGGCATTTCCAGGCGGACGCGCGCGCGATTTTCCTCACCGGGAGCGATGCCGGTGAAGGGGTACTGGCGAGGGCGGTCGGCTTGGCGGTTTCTCTGGTGCTGCCGGACTTCCAGCTCTTCAACGTCATCGATGCGGTGATCGAGGGGCAATCGTTTCCATTGGCCGTTTTGGGGAAACTGGTATTCGCGGCGGTGTTCTACATGGTTTTTTACACGGTCACGTCCTGGTTCATTTTTGCGCGGAAGGAGTTTTGAGAACGTGCCAAACAGTCAGGGTGGTGATCGCCGGCATCGCGCTGTTAGCCTTCGGTGCCCTGCGGCTGCCATTTGAGGCCGGCCTCTCACGGGAATTGCGCGAGGCGGGGCTGACATCGGAACCGATGGAGATCGGCACCCGTGACCGGATCGGCCAGACCAGCTCCGCGGTGGCGCTCGGAGGGTTGCGGACGCTGGTGGCGACATTCCTCAACCTGCGCGCCTACACGTTTTTCACCGAGCAGCGCTGGGCCGATGTGGAATCCACCTACGAAACCATCGTCGATCTCGCGCCTCGCACCCGTTATTACTGGGAGACGGGTGCGTGGCATATGGCTTACAACGCCTCTTCCTATTACATCAACGACTCCAGCCTACCTCCTCTCCGCCGCCGCGAGGCGTGGCGATCCTATATCTCCAAGGGCCGCTCATTTCTGGAACGGGGTGCCAAAAACAACCCCAACGACTGGAGCATTCACTCGAATCTCGGATTCCTGCTCTCCGACTCGAACCGGTTTCCCGCGTTCAATGACCCCGATGCCACTTTCTCGGCCGCCGCCGAGGCATACGGCAATGCGATCGAAACCGGTGACGCGCCCGACCGGCTCCGCCGCCTCCGGCTTTACGCGCTGGCCCGTGTGCCGGGCCGCGAGGACGAGGCGCTCGCCCTCGCCCGCACGCTGTTCGCAGAGAGCCAAGAGAACCGCCTCCCCACCCTTCTTTCGCTTTTGCTCACCTTGGAGGTCAGGGCAAATCCGGAGATCGGACCGGGACCGAAGGCGGTGGAACTCTTCGGGAATCCGGACAACGCATACCGCTCGCTGGGCTTCTTTTGGCTGAGGACCGAGGAACTTTTCCCGACCGATGGCATCGCGGAGGCGTTGCAATATCTGGAAGGGACCTTGGAGATTCCACCCGATCAATCCGTCTTCAACCGAAGCCTCCAAAGACCCTCCGGCCCTGACCAATGGTTCGGCCTGCCTTCGCGCGGCGGGCGGTGACGTTCCATCAGGCTTTCGTCTCGACAGTCATGAGCCACGCGACACACTTTTGCCGAATTCATCCTGTTCCCCTCCATGCGGATTGCCCTCTTCGGTGACATACACGCCAATCTGGAAGCTCTGGAAGCCGTCCTCGAAGACGCTTCCGGCCAGGGGGTCGACCAATACGTTTGCCTGGGCGACCTGGTAGGTTACAACGCCGATCCGGAGGCCTGTCTGGAGAGAATCCGCGAGATGGACTGTCCGACCGTGAAAGGCAACCACGACGAGGACGCCTCCGGGACCCATTCGCTGGAAACGATGAATCCGGTCGCCGCCGCCGCGCTCGAATGGACCCGCGCCCAGCTCAGCGATGAGCAACGGCAGTGGCTCACCCGCCTCCGGATGGTGCGCCAGGTTTCCGACTTCACGGTCGTCCACAGCACCCTCGACCAACCTGCCAACTGGAATTACGTGACCAACCGCTTCGACGCGATGTCGAATTTTTCCTATCAGTTCACGCAGCTCTGTTTCCACGGCCACACCCACGTGCCGCGCGTGTATGTCAAAACGGACAAGGTCCAGGAGGTACCGGCGGAGTCCGTGGCGATTGAGGAAAGGGCGAAGTATTTCATCAACGTCGGCTCGGTGGGCCAGCCGCGCGACGGCGACTGGCGTGCCTGCTACGCGATCTACGATCTCGAAAACCAGCTCGTGGTTTTCCGGCGCATCGAATACGATCTGGCAAAGACCCAGGCGAAAATCATCGCCGCCGGACTCCCGCCGATGCTCGCCGAGCGGATCGCGGAAGGGAGATAGCTCCGTCCCAGCGGAACCTACCGATCCCCGGTCAAAATCAGTGCTTGCCAAAGCGCGTCGGGATCGATAGGAGCGCATGGTCGGCTCGGCAATTTCGCGGGCAGACGCACTTTGTCTGGTCTCTCACGCCATGGTCTCAGGAAGTGTTGAATGTGATGGCGTATCAGAATAGACAAAAATGGACATCTACGTGGGCAACCTGCCCTACACCGCAACCGAAGAAGACGTCTCAGCCCTCTTCGCCGCTTACGGCCCCGTCGAACGGGTCAAAATCATCACCGACCGCGAGACGGGTCGCTCGAAGGGCTTCGCCTTTGTCACGCTCGGTGACCAGAGCCAATTGAACGCCTCAATCGAAGCGCTCAATGGCTACGACTATCAGGGCCGCGCGCTCCGCGTCAACGCATCGGAACCCAAAGAAGCCCGTCCGGGCGGTGGAGGCGGCGGAGGCGGCGGCGGTGGTGGCGGCGGTTACGGCGGCGGTGGCGGCGGCTACAAGGGCGGCGGCGGTGGCGGCGGCTACAAGGGCGGCGGCGGCGGTGGTGGCGGCGGCGGCTACAAAGGCGGCGGCGGCGGCGATCGTCGCGGCGGCGGCGGCGGCTACAAAGGCGGCGGTGGCGGCGGCTGGGATTGATCCCTCCCGCACCCGCTCACGATCCTTTTCAAACGCGCCTGATCCTCATCCGGGGATCAGGCGGTTCTTTTCTATCGGCGGACCCTCATTACCGATAACACCGCTGAACCCGGGGCGTGATGCCAGTGAAAATCTCCCAGACGATCATACCCGCCTTCGCGGCAATCTCGCTCACCGGGAGATTCGCTCCAAACATCTCCACCTCGTCACCTTCCGCCACGACCTCGTCGCCGGTCACGTCCACCATGATCTGATCCATCGTCACCCTGCCAATAATCGGAAAGCGACGACCCCGGATCGACACTTCCGCCCCTTTTCCGGAAACCGCCCGCGGATAACCGTCGCCATAGCCGATTCCTACCGTGGCCACACGGGTGGGCCGCCGGGTGACAAATTCCCGACCGTAGGAAACGCCGTGCCCTGCGGGCAGGATGCGGACCAGCGTCACCCGCGAGCGGAGGCTCAT
>JBBSJY010000226.1:0-7528 GCA_038256845.1 Verrucomicrobiales bacterium
CGATATCGGCGTGATCGGTGGTGGGCTTTGAGTCCATCGCACCGCTGTAAACAAGGATGCCCTCCTTATCGATGATGAACATGTGCGGGGTCACTTTCGCATCATAGGCCTTGCCGACCTCGCCATCCGAATCGGCGATGAAGTGGCTGGCCTTGTTACCTTCGCTGGAAGCACGCTCCGACTGTTTGGAGTTTTCCGCATGTCCCTGCTTCCCTTCCGCGGACGAGCACACGGTGAGCCAGACGACATCCTTGTCCGTGTAATCCTCCTGAAGTTTGGGCATGTTTCCGCTGGCATAATGCTTTTTGACGAAAGGACATTCGAAGTTGACCCATTCGAGCACGACGACCTTGCCCTTGTGATCGGCAAGCGAGACCGATTCTCCCTTCAGATTCTTGGCGGTGAATTCCGGGGCGGCCTGGCCGACTTCCTTCGAATGGGCGGTGGCGAGGACGAAAGCCCCGGCGAGTGTGGCAATTGCAATTGATTTCATGGTTGGAACTTGGGGTTCAGCAGAAATCGTGGCGCGCCTTCGAACTTTGTCGAATCGCTTTGATTCATTTTACTGCTCATTTCCCATTCCACTCCACCGAAAATGGGGAAGGCGCCCCCTCTCCGGCGAAGACCAAGGTCAGGGCTCCGATCGGGCCATCCGCGTATTCGTTTCTCGGAACGACCGCGCTCCACCCGGTTCCGGACCTCTTGAAGCGGATCGGCGCCGCGGCATCGATCACCTGGGGAGTTTCCGGGAAAACCTCGCATGCGGCCGGGTCCGCCTCGAAATCACCAGTGGCATTGAGGTGGAGTTGCACGTCATCGCCAGATTCCCTGACCTTGAGAACAAGTCCCGCCGCAGGCTGGGGAACTTTCCTTTCCGCCTCCTCGATGAGAGCGGCATCGGCCGAAGTTTTGGCCGGTCCTGGCTCCAGATGGAGAACCAGCTCCGCCTCACCGGGGACACATGAATGGTCGTCGCAGGTGAGCCACGAAATCTTCGCGGCGAGCTTCACCGCCGCGTCCGCCCCGGCGGGAGGGGTGAGCGATACGGGAAACAGGACGGTGCCTTCGTAGCCGAAGCCGGGAAGCTCGCCGGTGAAAAACCGCTTCGGAACCATGTGGGCCGGATCACTGGCGGTCCATCCTTCCGGCAGATCCCATGTGACCGAGATCTTCATTCCGCCCTCGCCCGGGTTGCTCCAGTACGTGTGCCAGCCGTCGTCGAGCACCAGCCGCAAGGCCGTTTGGACCGGTTGACCGGCCTCATAGGTCTGCGAGGCGGTGATCCAATCGGCCGCGGCATTCCCGGAGCGGACGGGAGCAGCTTGGGCGGCCATCGCGAGAAGCGGCGTGAGATACCCCAAGGAAGAAGCGATCATGGCGAAGAATCTCATGCCCGATTCAACGCGGCGCAAGGGGCGGAATGTCCGCTTCCGGCCGCCGGTCGATGAGGTATTGGCTGGCGCTCTGTCCCATGTGCCGCCTGAACTGCCGCGCGAAGTCGCTGTGGTCGTAGAAACCCGCCTCAAGTGCGACCAACGTCACCGGCAACCTTGTTTCCACCAGCAGCCGGCAGGCTTCGATCACCCGCATCCGGAGCATGAAATCCCTCGGCGTCATCGTTGAGCCCGATCGCCTCGACCTCCGACTTGATCTTGAGACGCTTTAGAAGCGCCGGGTTCGCGGCCATCAGCCGGCTTTCCAGGTCCTTGGCGAAGAAAAACATTCCGGGCAAGTGGTCGAACAAATGGCGGAATTGGCCGGGAGTCAGTTGCTCCGTCCATGGGTTCCGCTCGTTTTCAGGTTCCATTACGCGCAATCATACACAAAGAATACCGAAACTTACAAGCGAAGGGTGCGAGGCGCCTTCATGCTGCTTTCCCTGACCGAAAATCCATAATGAAAAACGTGCTGCTCCTGCCCTTGGCGCTGCTGGCTGCCGCCATCGGCTTTGCCCGGATAACTTCCTCCCCGCCCGACGCTCCCCGCCGGATCGAGGTCCTGTTTCTCGGGGCTCCGACCGCCAACCACCCGGCCCACGATCCGATCGAGCGCTACGGGGTCATCCGCAAGCATCTCGGCACGGCCGGAATCAATTTCACCTATACTGAAGACCTTGCGGACCTCAACCCGGAGGAACTCGGACGCTACGACGCGCTCCTGATGTATGCCAACTGGGAACAGAACGGGCCGATGGATCCTGCCGCGGAATCCGCATTGCTCGGCTATGTGGAAGCCGGCGGGGCGTTCCTCCCCATCCATTGCACTTCCGCTTGTTTCGGCGGGTCCGAAGCTTTTGTCAATCTGGTGGGCGGTCGGTTCAAGTCCCACGGAGAAGGCGTTTTCCGGACGCAGATCAGGTCGCCCGACCACCCGATCATGCGGGGCTACGAGGGATTTGAAACGTGGGACGAAACCTACGTCCACGACCGCCACGGCGACGACCGGGTGATTCTCCAAACACGGGAAGACGAACCGTGGAGCTGGGTCCGCTCCCAGGGCAAGGGACGCGTTTTCTACACCGCCTACGGCCACGACATGCGCACATGGGACCAGGCCGAGTTCCATGAACTCCTACGCCGGGCGATCCTCTGGTCGGTGGGAGACGAGGTGCGCGGCAAGCTGCTCGCCCTCCGCCTGCCCGAACTGGAGATGGAGGACATGATTCTCCCGGGATATCTTGAAAAGGAGACCATCACCCAAGGCCAGAAGCCGCTTTCGCCGGAAGAGTCCATGAAACTCGCCCAGGTTCCCGAGGGCTTCGCTCTCTCGCTCTTCGCCAGCGAGCCGGACATCGTCAATCCGATCCATGTCGCTTGGGACCACCGCGGCCGGGCGTTTGTCGTGGAAACCATCGACTATCCCAACAACCTGCAGGCCGGAAACACCGGCCATGACCGCATCACCATCTGCGAGGACACCGATGGCGACGGACGGGCGGACAAGTTCACCCGCTTCGCCGAAAAGCTCTCCATCCCCACTTCGATGGTTTTCGCCAATGGCGGCGTCATTTGCACCAACGGATCCGAAATGCTGTTCCTCAAGGACACCAATGGCGACGACAAGGCCGATGAGCGCAGGGTCCTTTTCGACGGATTCAAGATGGGCGATACCCATGCGGGACCGTCCAATCTGCGTTACGGACTGGACGGATGGATCTACGCGACCGTCGGTTATTCCGGATTCGAAGGGACTGTCGGCGGGGAAAGCCACCGGTTTTCGACCGGATTGTTCCGGTTCCTTCCTGATGGCAGCCGCCTGGACTTTCTGCAAGGCACCACCAACAACACCTGGGGACTCGGCTTCACCTCGGATTTCGAAATCCTGGGCTCCACCGCCAATGGCAACCCATCGTGGATCTACACCTTCCCCAGATCCACCTACGCCGCGGCCGGCCTCGACCAACCCCGCACGCCACAGGCGGACTCCAATCCCCTGTTCTTCCCCAGCTCGAACGACATCCGGCAGGTGGACCAGCACGGGCGCTACACTTCCGCCGCCGGCCACTCGTTCTACACCGCGGATCGTTTCCCTGCGGAATACCGCGACCGCATTGCCTTCGTCTGCGGACCCACCGGCAAGCTGGTGGGCCAATTCGCGGTGGAGCGCAAGGGCGCCGGCTACGTCTCCACACAGCTTCCCAACAACCTGTACTCCAGCGCAGACGGCTGGTCGGCACCTGTCCAGGCTGAAACCGGCCCCGATGGCGCGGTCTGGATCTGTGATTGGTATAACATCATCGTCCAACACAACCCGACCCCGAACGTCAATTCCGCCGGCTACGAAGCGAAGAACGGCCGGGGCAATGCTTACGAAACCCCGCTGCGCGACAAGGAACACGGACGCATTTACCGGATCTATCCAAAAGACAGCGCCGAGCCTCAATATGCCAGGATCGACCCGTCAAACGCGGACACCTTGCTTGCGGCGCTTTCGCACCCGAATCTTTTCTGGCGCACCCACGCCCAGCGGCTGCTGGTCGAAACCCGCGCCACGGCTGCCGCTCCGAAACTCGTGGAGGCGGTGAAATCGGGCGGCATCCATGCGCTCCACGCCTTTCATGCCTTGCGCGGACTCGGCGCACTTGATCTAGACACGCTGCAGGCCACCCTTGCATCGGAAAGCCGGGGCCTCCGGCGTGCGGCAATTGGATCCGCGCCGCTCGACGATTCCCTGCCATTGGCCTTCGTCCGCGACGGCATCCTCACCGCGCAAGATGACGGTGAACTGTCGGAAATCCTCGTCGCACTCGCCCGCCTCGGCCCATCCGAGTCATTAGGCAAGGTGCTCCACGCGACTCTACTCAAGCGGACATCCGCCTTCCTCGGAGACGCCACCTTGAGTGATGCCTGGCAAATCGCCGCCCGCCGGCATGCTCCGGGGGTTCTCCTCGCTGCCGCCGAGTCGCCCCCCGATTCGGCCGCAACCCCGGTGAATCTGATTCCGGACGGCAACTTCGACGCCACTTCCGAAGGCGGAACCGGCCCATGGACCCTGCGTTCCTATGGTGTGGAACGTCCGGGGACCGTCGAAATGGCCGTTACCGAAGGTGGGCGGAATGGCGGGAAAGCCCTGATGATCCGCTCTCCGCACCGCGCGGATGTCGGTGCCGGGCTCGATGTCGCTGTCCGGCCGAATACCCGCTATCGTCTTTCCGCGTGGGTCCGGACCGAGAATCTTGAGAATCGGGGTGGCCGCGGCGCCATGCTCAACACCCACGGCGGAGCCCGATCCAACGCCCTCACCGGAACCACCGACTGGACCGAGCTTGCGGTCGAGTTCACCACGGGGAATGAAACCAGCCACCTCGTCCATTGCCTCTTCGGCGGCTACGGCGGCTCGATCGGAACCGCTTGGTGGGACGATGTTTCCTTGGTCCCGATGGCATCGGATGACCTCGGGGGTTCGATCAACGCCATCGCCGATCATTTCGCCGGCCACGGCGATCCGGCGGCACGCGCGGCCCTTGCGGATCGTCTTGCAAAACTGTCCGGAGAATTTCCCGAGCAACTTGTCGCCCGCCTCCGCGCCGGCCCCGCTCCGGATGAAATGGTCCTCCGCACCCATACGCCGGATCCGGTCGTCCATGCCCGTGGCGTCGAAATTTACAACCGCACCTGCATCTCCTGCCACGGCCCGGAAGGAAAAGGCGTCCCGGGAGCCTTCCCTCCTCTCGATGGAGCCTCATGGGTGACGGATGATCCGTCGGTCCCCATCCGGGTGATTCTTCACGGCCTGCAAGGGCCGATCGAAGTCTCCGGCCAGAAATTCGAGAGCATCATGCCTGCCCATGTCGATCTGGACGATTCGGAAATCGCGGACGTCCTCACCTACGTCCGCCAGACGTGGTCGAACGACGCCCCGGCCGTAAGCGCCGGGTCGGTCGGTCAGCTCCGCGCCAAACACGCTTCCCGCAAGGAGCCGTGGACCGCCGCAGAGCTGAAATAGAGCCGGCGGCGGTCTCGCTTCGTCCTCGGATCCACGCACGACCGTTCACCGGCGGACCGCCGCCACGTCCGCTCTTGAGCTTCGTCCGAAGCCTGCTTGAATGTCGCGCCCGGCACCCGCCGGGCGCCACACCGATCAGTTCCGAACATGGGAAGACACTTCGAATGCCGCCGCCGGGCCAAGGAATCGCGTTGGGCCACCATGTCCAAGGTGTTCCCGAAACTCGCGAAATCGATCACTCTCGCCGCCAAGAACGGCGGGCCCGATCCCGAATCCAACGCCCCGCTGCGTGTCGCCATCAACAACGCCAAGGCGCAAAACCTTTCGAAGGACAACATCGAGGCCGCCATCAAGCGCGCCGCCGGCAAGGACGCCGCCGATATCCAGGAAATTGCCTATGAAGGCAAAGGCCCCCACGGCTCGTTGTTTTTCATCGAGTGTGCCACCGACAACTCGAACCGATCGGTCACCAACCTCAAAACCATCTTCAACAAGAACGGCGGGCAAATCGTCAACACGGGTGCGCTCGACTTCATGTTCTCGCGCAAATCCGTCATCGAATTTCCCGTCCCGGAAAACAGAAATCTTGAGGAACTCGAATTCGAACTGATCGACGCCGGACTCGAGGAATTGAGCGTTGATGACGGCGTCGTCTCCGTCATCGGAGACTACACCGCATTCGCCCAGCTTTGCCAAGCGGTCGAATCCCTAGGCATCAGCGCCACCCAATCCTCCCTCCAACGTCTCCCCAGCCAGCCGATCGAACTCGACGAGGACCAGATGACCGAAGTCGAGAAGATCCTCGACCTCATCGAAGACGACGACGACGTGCAGGCGGTCTACACCAATCTCGCCTGAGTTTGAGACAAGGTTCCAGGGAAATCAGGGGAGTGACGCAAAAGGTGGTTTTGATCCGATACCTGCGAGTTTCACCATCACCTGCGCCACCACATCGTCCATATCCAGATACTTGTAAGTCGCCAGCCGCCCTGGAAACGTGACCCCGCGCTCCAGCGCCGCCGCTTCCTTGTAACGCTGATATTTCTCCGGGTTCCCACCGAAGCGCTTCGGGTAAAACCGGACGTTCGTGCCATCCCACTCGCACGGATACTCCCGCCCGATCACCGTCCGTTCCACGCCCTGGTCCAGCCAGTGGGAGTGATCCACCGCCCTTGTCCAAGCGTTCTCCCGGTTGCACTCGTTGATCTGGAAATGCTCCCGCTTCGGCTCGACCGCATAGTGGAAACGCAGCGACCGGTATTCCAGCCGGCCGAGCGCACCCTTGAAGCAATCGTCGATGGAACCGGTGAAAACCAGATGATCCGCCCCGGCCGCCGCCTTCCGCCATTCGTCTTCACCGCAATCCGGATGAACCGGAATCCCCTCCAGCATCGCCTCGAACATTCTCGTGAAGCCCTCCGCCGGCACGCCCTGCCAGCGATCCAGGTGATACCGGCAATCCCGCCCCGCCCGCCGCTGCGGCACCCGCCCGGTGATCGACTTCGGAATCTCCGCCCACGGGATCCCCCAGTGCTTTTCGCTGTAATCCACAAATAACAGTTCCCGGATCTCCTCCGGCGACAAATCCCCCGCGATCTCCGCCGAAACATCGTGAAGGGGATCGGAATCATCCCCAGCCGCGTGTTCGCCATCACCTCGAATCCCGGCGGCCGGAATCTTGAGAAACGGTTCACAAACTCCCACACCGCCTCCTTGTCAGTATGGAAACAATGCGGGCCGTACTGATGCACCATCACCCCGTCCTGCCATGCGTCGTAACAATTCCCTCCAATGTGGGTCCTCGTTTCAAAGATCTCCACCCGATGGCCCGCGTCCGCCAGCAGCCTCGCGGCCACCGCTCCGGCCAGGCCTGATCCTACCACTACGGTTTTCATAAGTTGCGTTGGCTGAAAGACAAACCTGGCGTGACCACGCCGGAACTCCAGCACCGCCGCCACCAGCCGCGCGCTCAGCCGAGACAGCGGGTTGAAGGACCTGCAGGCCTCCGGCATTGCACCAGAAATCGTTCATACCTGAAGGAGTCCGGGTTCCGGCACACAAGCAGCGCCAGCCGTCCTGTGCA
>JBBSJY010000227.1:0-7520 GCA_038256845.1 Verrucomicrobiales bacterium
ATCTCGATGGCCTCGGCGTTTTTGATGAGGATCCCCCTTTCCGCCGCTTGGCCGACACCGACCATGATGGACATGGGTGTCGCGAGTCCGAGGGCACAAGGGCAGGCGATGATGAGCACCGCCACGGCGTTCACGAGGGCGTAGGCCATTGCGGGTTCGGGGCCCCAGACCGACCAGACGATGAAAGTGAGGACGGCGATGGCAAGCACAACGGGCACGAAGTAGGAGGCGATGGTATCCGCCATTTTCTGGATGGGTGCGCGGCTGCGTTGCGCCTCGGAAACCATCTGGACGATCTGCGAGAGCAAGGTCTCGCCGCCGACCCGGTCCGCCCGCATGACGAAGGAGCCGGTCTGGTTCACGGTCGCGCCGATCACGTCGTCACCCTCGCCTTTGGAAACGGGAAGCGGCTCGCCGGTGATCATGGATTCGTCGATGTTGCTGCTTCCCTCGGTGATTTTCCCGTCGATGGGGATTTTCTCTCCAGGGCGGACGCGGAGGAGATCGCCTTTCGCGATCCGCTCGATGGGCACTTCCTCTTCCCCGGCATCGGTGATGCGGCGGGCGGTTTTCGCAGCGAGGCTGAGAAGGGACTGGATCGCTTGGCCGGTGCGGCTCCGCGCGCGGGCCTCTAACAATTGACCGAGCAGGACCAGCACGGTGATGACGGCAGCGGCCTCGAAGTAGAGGCCGACTTCGCCGTGCATGCGGAAGGAGGCAGGAAATATCTGCGGGAAAAGCACGGCGACCGTGCTGAACAACCATGCGGAGCCGACCCCGATCATGATCAGTGTGAACATGTTCAGGCTGCGGGCGGTGATGGAGCGCCAGCCTTTGGTGAAAAACATGCCCCCCGCCCAGAAGACGACCGGCGTGGCGAGGGCCAGCTCGATCCATTTGGAAACCGATCTGGGAATGAGGGAGTGAAGCTGGAGTCCAGGGATCATGCCGCCCATGGCGAGGATCAGAACGGGGATGGTTAGAATGAGCGCGATCCAGAATTTCCTCGCAAGGGCGCGGATTTCCTCCTGGGCATGCTCGTCACCGCGGACAGGAGTCATCGCCTCCAAGGGCATCCCGCACTTCGGGCAGTCGCCCGGCGTTTCCTCGACGATCTCGGGATGCATCGGGCAGGTGTAGAGCGTTTGTCCGGGCACGCTGGGAACCTGCTCCAAGGCCATCCCGCATTTCGGGCAATCGCCGGGTTTGTCGGAAATGACCTCCAGATGCATTGGGCAGGTCCACTGCCCCGGACGCGCGCGGGTGGCGGAGGGATCCACCGGGTGGTCGGAGTGGTGTTTGCAGCAGTTGTGTTCCGGAGTCATGGAGTGGTGTGCAAGAGGCTCAGGAAAACGAAAGAAGGGTTCGGAAAACGGCCGGAGCCAACCAGCCGTTTCCCTGCCCCTAGGTTATAAGTTCCCGACTGCCTTGACCATGGCGGTGTATTTCTCGGGATCCGCTTCAAACTTCTTGATGCAGGATTTGCAGCAGAGCTTCACGGTGGTGCCTTCGTGGACGACGATGACGGGATCGCCCATGGAGCCGAGTGCCTCGCCGGAGACCGGGCAGGTTTTCATCGGATAGGTGTCGGCGGTGGTTGCGGCGGTTGTCTCCACTGCGGGCGCTTCCACGGTGGTTTCTGTTTTCTCCCCGCAGGAAGCGGTGAGGAGGACGATGGATGCGATGGCCAGGATGTTTGGTATTGTTTTCATGGATTGATGGTTGGTTGGGAAACGGCTGGTTCGAGACCGGGAAATTTCCAAACGGTTCGCTGATAGAACTCGTGCAGGAAATGCATGCGATCAATCATGAAATCCCACAAACAGGTTAGCAGGTGCACAGTCCTGTCGCGTGCCGGTTGCTGACGCAAAACGGATTCTACGCTCGCAATTTGACGGGCGCATGAGCGAGTCGAACCACCTGTTCCCTGTGAATGCCAACCGATCCCTGCCCCGGCCATGAACACAGACTCCCACGGCACCGCTCAGCCACCTCAGCGCGATCAGGATGAGCCCGATCACGATCATGGTTTTGCCCCGTCGTTTCTGCCGCACTGGGTGCAGGAACGCTGGACCGTGTTGACGGTCGCTGTGGCCGGCGTGGCGCTCGGCATCGGATTTTTCGGGGAGAAATTTCTGGGCCTACCCCCGTCCGTTGCCCTTGCATTCTACCTTCTGGCCTACATGGCGGGAGGCTACGATGTCACCCGCGCGGCTTTACCCGCGCTCTTCCGTGGGAAGTTAGACATCGACCTGCTGATGATCGCAGCGGCGGCAGGAGCGGCGGTGCTCGGGGAATGGGCGGAGGGCGCTTTCCTGCTGTTTCTGTTTTCACTGGGTCATGCCGGGGAGCACTACGCGATGGACCGGGCACGGAATGCCGTCGGCGTTCTCGGCAAACTCATGCCCCGCACGGCCTTTACGAAGCGTGGCGACCGGCTGGAAGAAGTGCCGGTGGAACAACTCGCCGTGGATGAGATCGTGGTCGTCAAACCCGGCGAGCGCGTGCCCGTGGATGGCGTCGTCACGGCGGGCGAAAGCAGCATCGATCAAAGCGCGATCACCGGCGAGAGCGTGCCGGTGAATCGAAAGCCCGGCGACGAAGTCTTTGCGGGCACGATCAACCAGGACAACGCGCTCGACGTGCGCATGACCCGGCTGGCCCGCGACAACACACTCGCCCGCGTGATGCAACTCGTCGCCGAAGCGCAGGAGCAAAAGAGTCCGACCCAGCGGTTCACCGAAACATTCGCGCGTCGCTTCGTGCCCGCGGTGCTCATTGGCACGCTCCTCGTCATCGTGCTCCTGCCGCTCGTGTTTGACTGGACGTGGAGCGCGAGTTTCTACCGGGGCATGTTGTTGCTCGTGGCCGCGTCGCCTTGCGCGCTGGCCATCGGCACGCCGGCGGCAGTGCTCGCCGGCATCGCCCAGGCGGCCCGTCGTGGCGTGCTCATCAAGGGCGGGATCCATTTGGAAAGCCTCGGACGTCTGAACACCGTGGCGCTCGACAAAACCGGCACGCTCACCACCGGCAAGTTCGCGGTCTCGCAGGTCATCGGCCTGGATGGCACGTCCGAGGACGAAGTCCTGCGCATCGCCGCCGCCGTCGAGGAGCAGTCCAGCCATCCGCTGGCTGCCGCCATCTTGAAGATGGCCCGCGAGCGAAACCTCAGTTTTCCCTCGGCCACCGATATCGAAAACCTCGCGGGCAAAGGCATCCAAGCGCGCGTGGAGGATGCGGAAATTCTGGTCGGAGCCCTCCGCGCCTTTTCCGCAGATGGCGCGGCGGAGAGAGGGAAACCGCTGGCGGAAACCATCGCCCGGCTGGAAGCCTCGGGGCAGACCACGGTGATCATTCGTCGCGCGGGGAAATTCATCGGCGTCATCGCCCTCGCCGACGAGCCGCGGCCCCTGGCCGGAGAGGTGATGAAACGGCTGCGGGCCTTGGGCATCGAACGCCTCGTGATGCTCACCGGCGACAACACCTCCGTTGCCCTCCGGATCGCCGAAAAGATCGGCATCGCCGATGTCCGCGCCGAGTTGCTGCCCGGACAAAAGCTAACAGTCGTTCGTGAACTGGAACAGGATCGCGGCGTCACCGCGATGATCGGCGATGGTGTGAACGACGCGCCCGCACTGGCTGCGGCCACGGTGGGCGTGGCGATGGGCGCTGGCGGCACCGCGGTCGCCTTGGAGACCGCCGATGTCGTGTTGATGGGCGACGATCTCGGGAAATTGTCCTTTGCCATCGGCCTGAGCCGGGCAAGCGCGCGCATCATCCGCCAGAATCTCGTGATCGCGCTCGGCGTCATCGCCGTGCTCCTGATCGCCTCGGGGTTTGGCGTCATTCCGCTGAGCGTCGCTGTGGTCCTGCACGAGGGGAGCACCATCGTCGTCGTCTTGAACGCCCTGTGGCTCCTCGCCTGGCACGAGCCCGCCTAATGTGGCTTCACCACTGCCGCGGAACCCCTCCGCACCGGCCAGCCCGCTGCCGCGATTCCGAAAAAATGCGCACTAATGAGGGAGTCATGCGTAGCGTGGGTAAGGTATGCGGGGTAACTTGCATTTCCCTGAATCCAAAAAACTAACATTTCAAATAAACAAAAGATGAAGACACTAACAAATATCATCGTCCTCAGTCTCGCACTGGGCTTTGCCACCACCCTGTCCGCCCAGCGGGCCAATCAGCCGATCCCGAACAAGACCTATCAAAAAGCGGATTCCGAGGAAGCGATCAAGGCCATGAAGGCTGGCGACCGCTACGCCCTCGTCTGCAAGATGTGTGACTCGGTCACGATCAAGGAGGTCGGCGATGAGAAGGAAACCGAAGCGCTCTGTCACGACGGCGGGTCGGTCCACTGCGATTCCTGCAAAAAGGATTTCACCGTCAAAAGCGTGGGGAATCGGCCGGGTAATCGCACGGTTTCGATCGTCAATGCCGAGGGCAAGGAATGCATGGTTGTCGTTCCACTCAAAGGTTGAGCCCACAAGATACCTCGAAACTTCCATGGCAGCAGGGATCAATCCCTGCTGCCATTTTCGTGAGGGGTTCAGATGGTGGAGACGCCATCAAGGACGGATGACGATGGGGAAGGGGTTGCGGATGGTGAAATCTCTCCGGCAAGGACCGTGAGATGCCTGCCGTGCAGTCCCGCGGTGGCGTTCTTCAGGTCGAAGGTTTTGAAGACCGACCCGCACCTGAGGGTAATCGTTGATCGCTGAAGCATGCTCATGTAGGTGTTGCCGGCAGGGATCAGAAGCACCGTTCCGTCATCGGTTCGCATCTCCACGGATGAAGAGTCGCCGATGAAAACCGGCCCATGCTCGGTGTGTATCTCGACCGCGATATCCTTGGGTTCCATGGGTTCGGTTGGGGATGCTCCCGGACTTTGATCGTTGAGAGGCACTGGGATTTGAGCAATGACAGGTGAATACTCACTCCAGCTTCATCATCGCGCTACGCGTTCGTTCCGAATCATCCCGCACTTCTTCGGGACATTTGCATCGAAAGAGTTGCTCCCGATGACTTGAATCTTCCCAGCCGTTTTGGCAATCGCGCTTGAGTGGTCCGGCGTTAGTGAAGCGCGAGCTTCGCACGATGGCTTCGCGGCGATTCACCCACAACTTGCCGAAAGGTCCGGTTGAACTGGGAAAGCGATTGGAAGCCGACTTCGAAGGCGATTTCGTTGATGCGCAGATTGGGATTCTGCAGCAGGTTGCAGGTCTTTTCGATCCGGGTGCGGGCCACAAATTCAACGAAATTGATCGAGGTGGCTTCCTTGAATTTCTCGCTGAAGTAAGTCGCGCTCATGTTCACCACCTGAGCGACGGTGGACAGGGATAGCTCTTCGTCGGAATGATCCGCAATGAATGTCTGCGCCCGCGCCATCGCGGGAGATGCATTCTGCGGAGCATTCAAGACGAGCGCGTGGCTGCACGAGGCGAGGTGCTTGGCAAAGGTGTCTAGCAGCCGGATGAGTGCATCGTATCGCTTGGCCGTGAGAACCCGGGTGTTGAAATAGGCGTCTTCCAATCTCTTCAGATCCACCTCGCTGCCCCACTTCACCAGAGTGGCAGCCACCCGGTTGAATCCAGCTTGGTCAGGCTGCTGTAGGAATATTTGTCCGGTATGAAGGAATCCGATCAGGTTATCGCCGACTCTCACCGGCACTGCCGTCTCGCAAAGGCCGGCGAAACACTTCGTAGTCTTTGGCACGAACCGGGCTTCCTGCTCAAGCTTGCACTGCGCTGCATAATTAAAGGCGCATGCTTCCTTGATTTCGGAAATCAATGCGCTGAAGGGGTTCTCCTGTTTTTTCGGATAGTGGACGACCACCAGCATGTCAGGCTGATGAAAACTGAGTGGCAGCCCGGTCCCATCCGTGAAAGCCCGCTCATAGTCTTGGTACATGTCAGACTCCAGAAGCGTTTGCAGCGTTCTTTCGTTTCGAGTTGGTTTCGAGTTCATTGGAAGCGACTGGTTTGTTCCTTGCGAGGGTTGCCGGGTGCCGAGACTTTGCCATGGGGTCTATCCCTACCGCCCCTTTGCAGATTTTGGCACCTTGGGACGTAGCAAACTGGAAATCATACCCCAAATGACGTGCGTGGCCAGCGGTTTCAAGATCTCCGCGCCCTGGCGGTGGCTCCACCCGATCGGCAGAGATCGGTCCAGTAATCGAAAATCTGGTCATTGTGGCACACCAGGTTTTTCCCATGGGTTTTCATCTCGATGAGCAAGCGCTCCGATCAGAGTGTGCCGACGTAGGTGACGCAGTCGGCAGGCGCGGCGGCGGAATCGGGCATGGGGGACGTTAGAGAATGGGTCTCCTAGGACGCAAGTCATGGTTCCTGCACGAGCGAGGCATGGAGCGTGCCTTTCTTAAACTCCCGCCCGCGGAGCCAGAGGAAAATTACGGGCGTGACGATGAGGATGTGCAGCAGGCTGGATAACATGCCGCCGATGACGGGCGTGGCTAACGGTTTCATGATTTCCGCGCCTTGGCGGTGGCTCCACATGATGGGGAGCAGGCTGGCGACGATGGTGGCCACGGTCATGACCTTGGGCCGGAGTCGGAGTCGCGCGCCGTCCTTCACGGCCTGGACGAGGTCTTCGTAAGTGAATGCCGCGCCTTTTTCGCGCAGCCTGTCCTTCACGGTTTCCTCCAGATAAACGACCATGACCACGCCGGTTTGCACGGCAGTGCCGAACAGTGCGATATAACCGACCCAGACGGCGCCGTTGAAGTTATAGCCTAGCAGTTTCTGTAATAGCACGCCGCCGCTGAGGGCGAAGGGGACGGCAAGCATGACATGCGCGGCCTCTGCCGCGCTGTGATAGACGAAGTAAAGCAAGACGAAGATCACCAACATCACCATCGGTAAAACGAGCAGCATGGTCTTGGTGAAGCGTCGTTGGTTCTCGAACTCGCCGGTCATCTTGTAAGTCATGCCTTCCATGTCGATGGTCTTGAGCTTTTGCTCGATCTCCTCGACGAAGCCGCCGAGGTCCCGGTCCTGGACGTTCGCCTGGACGTAGGATCGCAGCAGGCCGTTCTCCGAGGCGATTTCGTTCGCGCCGACCTCGCGGGTGATCTTCGCGACCATGCCGAGCGGGATGTAAGGCACCGTTTCCCCACCGCCACCGGCAGTCGCCATTCCGGCGGCGGGAGCGGCGGCCCCTCCGCCACCCATACCGGCCATGCCACCGCCCGGTGCCGCGGGGGCGGCGCTCATGCCGGGCCTCGCGGCGACGAGAATGCGACCGAGCTCCTCGATGTCGTCCCGCTCGCTGCGCTCGACGCGGATCTGGATGGGGAAACGCTCGCGGCCTTCGATGGTGGTGCTGACATTTTTGCCGCCGATTGAAATTTCCACCGCGTCCAGCACGTCTTTCGCGCTGAGGCCGTAGCGGGCCATGGCCACGCGATCGACCTTGATGTTCAGATAGGGTTTCCCCTGGACCCGCGAAGCGGAAACGCCGGCGGCTCCGGGAATGGAGTTGATAAGCTTCTCGATCTCGAA
>JBBSJY010000228.1:0-7510 GCA_038256845.1 Verrucomicrobiales bacterium
CCGCCGTTTTGCGAGTCCGGTTTTTGCTTCGGGGCCTCGGCGGGGTGGGTTTTGCTGTGGACGGCTTTGAGGTGGGCGCCCAGGGCGAGGCGCGGGCGGACTTCGTCGAGGTGGCGTTCGAGCCAGTGGAGGGCGCGGTTGCCGACGGGGACGACGCTGTCCTTGTGGTTTTTTCCCTGGGTTCCCAGGCGGCCGCGCTGGGTGGAGATGCCCAGTGGCTTGCCCTGCGAGCCCTCGGCCGCTTGCTTTGCCGTTGGCTTCTTGCGCCAGCGCCAGAGGTGGCGCTGGTAGCTTTCGAGGATGGGTTTGGTGATGGCGGCGGGGCTTGTTAGATCGCGCTCGTTGGCCCATAGGAGGAAGACTTTGAGGGCATCGCGGCGGCCTTCGATGCTCTGGCCGGTCGTAGCGGAGTATTTCACCTGTGCCTCGTCCCTGGTCCCCCTGCAAGCACCGATCAGCCGGCAGACCGAGCCGGGGTGCCCCATCGCCAGTCTCTCCGCGATCCAGCCGTTGCTCACGCTGGTCCGCTCGCGCAACAGGGAAGCGAGTGCCACCTTCCGCCGGTCGGGCATGGCTCGAAGCGGTCCCAGCGGCAGTTGAAATGGCGGGACAGCCTTCAGCCTTCAAAGTGGAACACTTGTTCCCTCGCCACCCGCCTCTTTCAACTACACCCGATGGCGCTTGTCCGGGGGGCGGGCATGGACTTCGCTGCGGGCATGCGTTTCCCGCTCTTCATCTCCGGTGCGGCCATCGTGGCGCTCGGCATTTGGGCCACCCGGCTGTTGGAAAGGGAAGCTGCCACCGGTTTCCTCACCGGCGCGCTCACCTTGGGCGGCGGGCTGATCATCTGCGGCCTCTTCTCGTTGAAAATGCCGTGGCACGGGTGGATTGGCGGCGGAGTCCTCGCCTTGCTGGGCGCTGCCCGCGGCGCCGTGAATCTCGCCGCGCTCCCCGCCTGGTTTCTCGGAGACCGCGGCCGCGGGGCCGCTCCCTTGCTGGAGGCCGCCGTGGCCGTGATCTGCATCGCCCTGCTCGTCACGGTCGTGAGGGCGCTGAAAACCGAGCGCGGCCGCCGGATGCTGGCAGACGAAAAGGACGACTAATCGACCGCGGGTTCCGGAGCGGTCACCTCTGCCGCCGGTGTCTCCGGGGCGGGTCCGGCCGGATCCGCGGGCGGCTCCGGCTCCGGTTCAGGCTCGGGTTTCGCCAAGAGGTCCTCCCACTCATGAAGCTGGTAGCCATCGCCCAGACCACCGATCTCGTTCAGCAGCTCGTGGCAGCGCTGGCGGATGTGAGCGTAGTCCGGCGGCCCGCGCTTGGAGTCGCGGCTGCCGGGGAATACCAAATAGGTCACCGTGAGATCGGACACCGGTCGGCTGTACGGCGAAGCCTTCGGGTTGATTTCCTTCGCCATCCGTAGCGAGGCCTCGCCCACTTTGAAGGTCGGGCCGCCATCGCCCACGATCGCCGGATAGAGCTTCTCCTCATGGATCACCACCGCGAAGTCCCCGACTTTCGGCGCGAAGGAATCGTTCGACGTGATGAGATTCACCGGAATCACGATGAACGGATCGTATTCCGCGATCAAAAAGCTGCGGCCCTTCAGATCCGCGATTCCGCGCTTCAGATATGCCAGTCGATCCCGCAGCCACTTTTTTCTCTCAGCAGTCGTTCCGGCCGCGTTGAGCTCTTCCTCGCCTTTCTTGAGCCGGTTTTCCCAGCCGGCGACCATCGGGTTGGGCGTGCGCGTTTGTTTCGGCCAGCCGTAGCTGGTGAAGGGCTGGTAGTGCGTCGAGTTGACGATCGCGTCCGGCATTTCGGGCAGCCGGTCGCCATCGGAGCCATCGGCGACCACATCCATTTCCGCCTGCATGAAGAACACCTTGCGGCCATTGTCCGCGCTGAATTCCAGGATCGTCTCGCAATCGTAGATGTTATGCTTCGTCAGCAGCTCGTTGAGCGTGTGAGCATCCCGCCGGACGCGCGTGACCTTGTTTTCGTAGAGTTGGTGGAACCAGCGGGAAACCCTCGCCTTCGCAAGCTGGTCCGGCAGAGACGGCAGGATCTTCGAGAGCTTCGGATTGACCGATTGCAGATCCTCGATCGTCCGCGAGGGCTCCGGCACCCGCAGCGAGAGTTCGTAGCGGGCGGTGTAGCTGCTGTCATCCGTCCGCTCGCGCGATGCGATCCCGCCCTTCTGGATGTCCACCGTCGACTTGAAGGGGATTCCGGATCGCAGCTTGCGGACATCCGATACGGGTCCGGTCGGAAGGCGCGGTTCCGGCTCGGGAGGGACCGGATCGTCCGGGATCACTTCCGGGGTTTCCTCCGCCGACGCTTTCATCGCCGCCAGCTCCCTCTGAAGTTCCTCTTCCATCTCCGCCCTCAACCGCGCCTCGACCTGACGCCGGATGTCCTCCTCGTCGGCTTTCAAGATGATCGGCTTGGGCGCGAAAACCTCCTGCAGGCCCCGTTTCACCTTGCCTGCGACGGGAGTGAAAAGCAGCCCGATCCCCGCCCCGACCAGCAGGAGCAACATTGCGCCCAGCCATGGGAATCCCGTTTGGCGGCGTTGGTTGGAAGGTCTTTGTTCGTCCATGGCCGGGACTTTAGCAGGCCGGCTTCCGCCATCAATCCCCGGACCGGCTTTTTCCCGTTTCCCCGAAAGTGAGCCATGACAAACCGGCCGCCATCCCTACAATCCACCTCGTGAGCTATCAGGTCTTCGCACGCAAATACCGCCCGAAAACTTTCGACGACATCCTCGGCCAGGATCACGTCGTCCGCACCCTGCGCAACGCGATCCTCCAGAATCGCCTCGCCCACGCCTATCTTTTCGTCGGCCCCCGCGGCACGGGAAAAACCTCCACCGCCCGCATCCTCGCCAAGGCCCTCAACTGCCCCGGCGGCCCGAAAGCCGACTTCAATCCCGACGACGACCTCTGCGTGGAGATCGCCGAAGGCCGCTCGCTCGACGTCCTCGAAATCGACGGTGCGTCGAACAACGGCGTCGAACAGGTCCGCGATCTCCGCGAATCCGTCCGTTTCGCCCCCGCCCGCGGGCAGTTCAAGATCTTCTACATCGACGAGGTCCACATGCTCTCCAACGCGGCCTTCAACGCGCTGCTCAAGACGCTCGAAGAACCGCCGCCGCACGTGAAATTCATTTTCGCCACCACCGAGGCGAACAAAATCCTGCCGACCATCCTATCCCGCTGCCAGCGCTTCGACCTCCGGCCGATCCCGACGGAGACGATCGCGAAGCACCTGCTCCACATCGCCTCCGAGGAAGGCATCGTTCTCGACGAAACCGCCGCCTGGGCCATCGCCAAAGGCGCGGACGGCGGCATGCGCGACGCCCAGTCGATGCTCGACCAGCTTGTCTCCTTTTGCGGCGACACCATTCACGAGGCCAACGTTCTCGATGTTTTCGGCTTCACCTCCCGTGAAAAAGTCGCCGCCCTCACCTCGAAACTCCTTTCCCGCGAAACCGCCGCCGCCCTTTCCCTCATCCAGAAGGAGGCCGAAAGCGGCCGCGAGCTATCCCAGCTCCTCGGCGAGCTCATCGGCTGTCTCCGCGCGCTGCTCGTCGCCAAGCTCGACCCCTCCGCCGATGGCGAAGGCATCCCTGCCAACCTCTGGAACGGCCTCGTGGAAGCGGCCGACGACTACCCGCCCGACCGGATCCTCGCCGCCATCGACGTCTTTGCCGAAACCGAAGGCCGGATGAAATGGGCGACCAACAAGCGGCTCCACTTCGAGCTCGGCGTCATCAAGGCCATCCAAACCCTCAGCGAGGTCCGCCTCACGGACGTCATCAAGGTCCTCACCCGCGGTGCCGACCATCTCGGCGGAGGCGGCTTCGAATCCCCCGCCGCTCGCGGCCCCGAAGCTCCCGTGCTCCGCGATGATCCGCCCTCAGCCGTTTCGGGGCCACCGACGATCGCTTCCCAAGCTACCGCCGCAGTGGATAATGTCGTTGATAAGGCCAAACCTCTTCTCAAGGCAGCCGGCGACTCGCTTACCGACCGCCTCGCCTCACTCATCGATGCCGCCCCCGAGGCCAGCACACCGCCCCCCGCACCCGATCCTCCGCCGTGGCAGGAGACAAAGCCCATCGCCGCGCCCGAGCCTCCACCCCGACCCGACGTGACCGACGATCCGTTCCACAACGATCCCCTCATCCAGGCGGCGCTCACGAAATTCGAAGGAAAGGTGTTGAGCTGAACTTTCACGCGTCCTCCCGAGCCACCGAACCCCGGCATCGACGTGTCCTCCATTTCGTCTATCATTCCGGCACGGCCAGCCCCGAACCGTGGCAGCGCGCCGTCCGCGCGCATCTTCCCTGAAAACTGAAAACTTCCACTTAACAAACTTCAATGAACATCCAGAAACTCATGGCACAGGCCCAGAAAATGCAGGCCGGCCTCGCCGCGAAACAGGAAGAGCTCGCCATCCAGACGGTCGAAACCTCGGTCGGTGGCGGCAAGGTGAACGTCATCGCGACCTGCGCGGGTGATATTCTCTCCATCAAGATCGATCCCTCGGTCATCGATCCCGAAGATGCGGAATTTCTGGAAGGTCTGGTCCTCAAAGGCGTCCAGGAAGCCATCGCCAAAGGCAAGGAACAAGCCGCCGCCGAGATGAAAAAACTCACCGGCGGCCTGGGCATCCCCGGCATGTGAAATCCCACCGGCTGCCACGATCTCCATTCCCGATCATAGAAACCACCGCATGTTTCGCCGAAATTTGGGATGGATACTGGTGGCGCTTTCGTTGCTCCTGCACGTCTTCACCCTCTATTGCTTCTCGCGCCAGCCCGACCGCTTTGCCGCCTACACGGTGATGCCGATCTGGCTTTGGGGTGGCGTCGGGCTGCTTTTCTCCTCGGTCGCCTTCTGCTTTCTCCGCGCACCGCTCTCGCTGGTAGTCGCAGGGATCTGGGCGATCACCCTGCTGGTGGGGTCCGATGAAGCCCGCGTCCTTGCCAATTTCGGCAATGATCCCCCCGAACCTGGACCTGCCGCCGCCCACCGCGGCCGCAAGGTTCTCCGCGTGCTGACCGTAAACTGCGCGCAATTCAAATACGGCGATCCCATCCCGGACATCGCCGCGTGGAATCCCGATATCGTGCTGTTGCAGGAGGCTCTTCCGCACCAGGTCGGGCGGCTGCGCACCCTCCTCTTCGGCAAGGACGGAGACTTCCGCACCATCCGCAGCAATGCCGTGGTCTCGCGCTGGAAAATCGTCCGCGAGGTGAGGAGTCCCGACCTCCGTTCCCAGCAGCTTACCATCGCCCTCCCCGGCGGCGAGATCGAGGTGGTCAATATCCACCTGGAATCCGCCGCCACCGATCTCCGGCTGTGGGATCGCGAGGCATGGCGGGCCCACAGCCGCAACCGCGCCCTGCGCAATGCCGAGCTTGCCCAATCCCTCGCCGTCCTCAACCAATCGACCCGCTTCCCCCAATCGCCCGTGATTCTCGGCGGCGATTTCAACGCCCCCGCGGCCGATCCCGTCCACATCCAGCTCGCCGCCGACTTCACGGACGCATTCTCCGCCGCGGGCAGCGGTTGGGGAAACACCTTTCAGCGCCGCCTGCCAATCCTCCGCATTGATCACATCTACGCCACCCGCCAGTTCATCCCCGTCCGTTCGCGCGCCATTCTCACCCGCCACAGCGACCACCGGATGGTCGTCGCGGATTTCCTGCCTCCTTCCTCATACACGCCATGACCCGCGAAAATCTCGCCGAAGTCCTCGAAGAAATCGCTCTCCTGCTTGAGCTGAAAGGAGAAAACCCTTTCAAGATCCGCGCCTATCGACAAGGCGCCGAAGCCGTCCTCGGCTATGACGGCGATATCGTTGCCCTCGCCGCCGCCAACCAGCTCGGAGGCATCAAGGGCATCGGCGAGGCACTCCGTGAAAAGCTCCACGAGCTCGCGAGCACCGGCGTCCTTGAGTTCCATCGCGGGCTTCGCGCCGAGTTCCCGCCCGGGCTCTTTCAGCTCTTCGATCTGCAGGGCCTGGGCCCGAAGAAAATCAAAGTCCTCCACGAAAGCCTCTCGATCCACTCGATCGGTGACCTCAAGGCCGCCTGCGTGTCCGGAAAGGTCGCCGCCCTGCCCGGCTTTGGTGCGAAGACGCAGACGAAGATCCTTGAAGCCATCGCCCTGCGTGAAACCCACGCCGACACCTTCCTACTCGCCGCCATCAGCCCGCTCGTCGAGGAGATCAGCGGTCTCCTCCGCCTCCACCCCGAGGTTTCCCGCATGTCTGTCGCCGGCTCGTTCCGCCGCGCCAAGGAAACCGTCCACGACCTCGACTTTCTCGTCGCCACCCGGGAACCCGCCTTGGTCTGCGAGGACTTCACCGCCCTTCCCCAAGTGGAATCGATCATCGCCTGCGGCGACACCAAGGCCTCCGTCCGCCTCAAGAACGGCCTCCAGTGCGACCTTCGGGCCGTCTCCAACGCCCAGTTCCCCTTCGCCCTGCAATACTTCACCGGCTCCAAGGAACACAACGTCGCCCTCCGCTCCCTCGCCCTCAAGCAGGGCCTGTCCCTCAACGAGTATGGCTTCACCGGGGCGGCCGAGTCCATCTCCAAGGTCCCGGCGGACGTCCACGAGGAATCCGATATCTATCAGGTCCTCGGGCTCTCCTGCATCCCGCCCGAGCTCCGCGAAAACCGCGGTGAAATCGAGGCCGCCGCCACCCGCTCGCTGCCGAAACTGGTCGAGCTCACCCAGCTCCGCGGCACTTTCCACTGCCACACCACGGCCTCCGATGGCAATGACAGTCTCGAAGCCATGGCCGACGAAGCCATGGATCTCGGACTTCAATACCTAGGCATCTCGGATCACTCCAAATCCTCCTTCATTGCCAACGGGCTCGATGAGACCCGGCTGGTCCAACAAATCGAAGCCATTTGCGAACTCAACAAGGGTTTTGAAAACTTCCGCCTCTTCGCCGGCTCGGAAGTCGACATATTGAAAGATGGCTCCCTCGACTTTGACGGCGATCTGTTAGCCAGACTCGACTTCACCGTCGCCTCCGTCCACAACATCCTCACTCTCGATGAGGATACCATGACCCGCCGCATCTGCCGCGCCATGGAAAACGAGCACGTCACCATGCTGGGCCACGTCACCGGCCGTCTGCTCCTGCGCCGCGATGGCTACCGGGTCAATCATGCCAGGATCATCGATTGCGCCGCGGAAACCCGCACCGTCATCGAGCTCAATTGCAGCCCCATGCGGATGGACATGGATTGGCGTTGGTGGAAGCGCGCCCGCGACAAGGGCGTCCTCTGCTCGATCAACCCCGACGCCCACTCCACCGCCCGGATCCACCACCTCGGCCTCGGTGTCCGCCTCGCCCGCAAAGGCTGGCTCGCCCGCGGGGACGTCCTCAACACCCGCCCGGTCAAGGAGATCGAGGAATTCCTGAAAACCCCGAAAGCGAGGCGATAACTCCAATATCGAGGTGATGGGACTTTCGACTCGCCTGA
>JBBSJY010000229.1:0-7503 GCA_038256845.1 Verrucomicrobiales bacterium
CCGACATTTTCAAAGGCGGCGTGGACCGCAAGGCCGAAGCTCATTCCTATTGTGGAGCGGAGATGCGCCGGGCCTTTGGAAGCGCTGGGGGCGGACCTTTCCCGGCGGGGGACCGCTTTCCCGGCACAGGGCGAAAGGGTGGGGGCGGGGGCTTTCCCGAGCAGCGGAGATCCCGTCTGCCAGCCGGGCGCACCGCTTTGGAAAAGCAGGCCCGCCGCGCCTTCCGATCCAAGGGACGTCGCCATCCAGTTGGAGAGCGAGCATTTCATCGGATCTTTTCTGGCGGACGGTTTTTCTAACAAAACATAGAGTCCCCGCTTCGCCCGCGTGAGTGCCACATAGAGGGCGCAGAACGCTTCGTATCGCTGCGCGGCGCCCCATCTTTTCTCGGCCTCGCGCATTTCCGGCAGGAGATCGCGCGCCCACAGCGGCGGGGTTTGGCTGATCCAGCCCTCACCTTCGGCGACGGTGAAACGCTGTGGGGCGGGGATGGTGTCGTCGGGGACGTCGGGCAGGACCACGATATCGAATCCCAGGCCCTTGGACTTATGAATGGTCATCACCTGGACGGCCGCGACTCCGGGGCTCTGGCTGACTTCCAGGCGATCAATCCAGTTCGCGGCCTCCGCCGGGCTGGCCCCTCCGCGGGCGTCGAGTTGTGCCAGCGAAGCGATGATATCGCCCGCGCGCCGCCTTCCGAAATCCGACCATTCGCCTGAACACGCGTTGATCACTTCCTCCATCATGCCCGCAAATCCGATTTCCGAAATCCGTCCGGAGAGTCCGTCCCACACCTTCTGCCATGGCTCGCCGAAACGCTCATTCAAGGCGTTTTCCAATGGCGACATTCGAATTACCTCTTTTGCGAATCCATCCGCCGGATTGGCCAGCCAGCGCAGCAGGTGGGCCATCACGATGCCCACGGGATTGTCCTTCGCCGGTTCCCGCCGGCCTTCCTCGATCACATCGAAGCCATGTTCCCGCAGGTGATCGGCCACCGTGCGGACCTTGTCATTGCTGCGGACGAGCACGCCGCAGGTCATTGCGCGGCTGCCGACCTCGAGCTCGCCGAGAAGTTCCGCGAGGCGCTCCAAGCGTTCCTCCCATTTCCCCTCGACTACTTCCACCCGCGCCTCGCCGCACTTTTCGGGTGCGGCTAGCGGTTGGGCGGAAACGTGTTCCTGCCATTGCCAGGCCGCGGCGGCTTCACCGAAAAGTTCCGTCATGCAGGTGGTGTCACCGCAGACCCGGTTGACCAAAGAAAGCACCTCCGGGCACGAGCGCCATGAGTCGGCCATCGGCTCCACCTCCAGGCCCGAGGAGTATCTCGCCATCACCTCGTCGAAGAGCCCCACCTCGCCGCCGCGCCATGCGTAGATCGCCTGCTTGCGGTCACCTACGATGAATACCGTACCATCGCCCTCGGCCGCCGCCTCGTCGATGAGCGGCAGAAGCCCCGTCCAATCGGCGCGGCTGGTGTCCTGAAACTCATCTAACAGCCAATGCTCGTGACGCGCGTCGAGCCGGAAATCCACCGCTTCGCGGCGCAGGCGGGCATCCTCGCTCCGGACCCATTCGCCCATCAGCGATTTCACGTCGTCAAAGCCTAACAACCCGCGGCGGCGCAGGCGGGTCTCGCGCAGGCGGTCGTAAACGGCCATCACTTCCCGCAGGGCGCGGGTTCGGGAAAGCGCTGCCGCCATTTCGCAGCCGGCCGCCAGCTCGACCAGCTCCCGCAACGCCCCGGCGGCCGGGTCGGAAATCGTGAACGGTTTGTAATGTTTCACTTCTAGCGACGTTCCCGGCTCGGCGACGGCTTTGAAAAGGCTGTCGAGCAATCCGGTGGCGCCCCCCAGGCTGCCGCAGCCGGTGGTGTGGCTGATGAGGCAATCGAGCACTTTCTCCAGCGCCTCCGGTTGCCGCTTGTCGGTAAATTTCGTGCCGTCCAGATGCCGGCGGACCTTTTCCGAGAGGCCGTTTTTCAACTTTTCCCAGTCTTCCACCGCGACCGCCGCCAGGCGCGCGGGGCCCCACTCGAGGTGTTGGGCCGCGCTGAACCGGCCCTGCCAGCTTGCTACGAAATCCCTAAGGCCCTTGAGCATGCCGAGCTCCTCCCGGCCGATCGTCGCCCGCCGGAACGCATGGAAAAATTCCTCGCCCGCCTCATCGTCCAATGCCGCGCCGAGGATCTCCGCCATCAGTTCATCGGCGGCCGCCTCCGCGCGCGGTCCCTCTAACAAATCGAATTTTCCGCCGGTGAGGCCCAGTTCGTACTGGAACCCCCGGACCACCTTGGAGAAGAAGCTGTCCATGGTGCCCAGGGTGAATCGTGGCAGTGCGCGGACCACGGTTTCCAGCGCGGCGGGGAAGTCCGCTTGCCCGATTCCAATCTCCTCTGACAGCCGGGCGGCCTTTTCCCCGTCGCTCGCCGCGTCCGCCAGTTTTGTCAGCACGGAATCCGCGAACTCGCCCGCGGCCTTGCGCGTGAATGTGAGGGCGACGATCTTTTCCGGCGGCACTCCGCGGGCGACGAGACCGATGACGCGGTTGCCGAGCTGAAAGGTTTTTCCCGATCCGGCGGAGGCGAGAATGAGCAGGTTTTTCGAAAGGATGTTCAAACGGTCGGGTCTTTCCGTGGGGCTCAGATCAAGGCGCTCCGCCTTCCGTTCAAGACGGTAGCGCCGATGTCTCAGGAAGGTCAATCGCGAGGCTGCGCCGGTCCTCCCGGATCGGCCGCCGCGCCTCAGGGGTTGAGCACCAGTGGGATGACGTTCCGCGGCGGCGGGAAGCCTTCGCCGTCCGACGCGTCCGTTTCGAAAACCTCCAAATGTCCGACCTGGCGCTCGCCGGTGGAAAAGGCAACCTCGAAGGAAAACCGCCCGAGACCGTCCACGCCACCGCCCATGGCGTGGCCGCTCGCCAGTTCGCTGCCGTCGCGGGCTTTGAGGGACCAGTTCACGGTCGATTCGAAGGTGCGGGAAAAGCCGGTGACGGCGAAGCCGGTGGAGACTCGCGCGCCGGAGCGGGGTTCCTCCACGAAAACGAATGATCCGAGATCCAGCGCCCCGTCTTCGTTCGAGCCGGCCGATGTGGCGTGAACGGCCTCCTCGCGCGGCTGGTTTTCCGCCGGCGGCTGGCAGGAAGGGATGAGAAAAGCCGCCGCAGCCACGAGTGCCATGGCCGGGGGATGCGTTGGGGGTTTCATCGTTTCCGAGGCTAAGCGTTCCGACGGGGCGGGGTCAACCGCAGGAGCGGACCTACCGTTGAAGCGGGATTGCCCACTCTTCCGGATGCCAAACCAAGCGGCGTCCTCCTTGGTTCCAGTAAGAGTGATCCGCAACGACGATCACAAGGTGCTTGGTGATAGAGGATCGCACGATAGATTGCCATTCAGACACCGATGATCTCCAAACCCAGGGAACAGCACTACTTTTACGCGGAGCTCGCAAAGCTGCTGGAAGCGGGTTTCGACATCCGGAAGGCGGCGGATGTCATGCTCGGAACCTCACTCCCAACCTGGCAGGGAAAACTGCTGGCGGGCATGATCGTGGATCTGGATGCCGGCAAATCCATCGCGGATGCCTTTGCGGCCGATGAATCAAGGGTTTCGGAGCTGGAACGCAGCATCATCAGCGCAGGCGAGAGGGGCGGGCGGCTGGCGCAGTCTTTCCGCCATCTCGCCGATTACTTCGGGCTTCTCGCCTCGCTGCGGGCGGAGGCGATCCGCAGCATGATCTATCCGTTGTTCGTCCTGCATCTTGGAATCTTCGTGGCAGTGATCCCGCGGCAGCTGATGGCCGGCAACCTATCATTGGTGGATCTTCTGATGTCGCTGGTGACGGTGCTGCTGGCGGTCTATGCGGGCGTTGCGCTCTTGCTTTGGCTCGGGAAACTGCTTCTGGATGCCGCGCCGCGTCATCTCGGCATCGACCGGTGGATCCGACGGATCCCGCTGGTGGGAAACGCGCGCAGGAGCATGGCGCTGGCGCGGTTTGCGAAGGTCTATCACACGTGTGTGCTGGCGGGCATGGCGCCGAGCGAAACGCTGGAGATCGCCGGCCGGGCATCCCACGGGGCGGTCCTCCGCAAGGCCACCGAACCGCTGGCGGCAGCCGCCCGCGAAGGGGAACAGGTCGGCCCGAAGATGATCGCAGGAGGCGCTTTCCCCGGTGCTTTCTCCCGCTCGTACGCGACGGCGGAGGAATCGGGCTCGCTGGACAAGGACATGGGACGCTGGGCGGCGCTTTTCCAGGAGGAGGCTGAAGCCGCGGCGCGTGCCGTTTCAGCGACCGTGCCGAAGGTGCTCTACTTCCTCATCCTTGCCTTCGTCGTGTGGCAGATCCTGAGTTTTTTCACCGGCTACTACGAAACACTCGAAAACCTCGGCGAAGACTACTGACCGGACGCCAGCATTTCGCCGATCGCACCGAGAATCTCCCTTGGTCCCTCACGGGATTTTGAGGAGCTGGTGAAAGTGGGCAACGGCTGCGGGTGGACATCGGCCACGGCTGCCTTGATCGCTCCTACGTTCGCCATCGTTCGTGCGGGAGATTGCTTGTCGGTTTTTGTAAAAATCAGCCCGAAGCGCTTACCTGTCCGGGAAAGCCAGCTGATGAAATCGAGATCGATCGGCTGGGGAGTCAAGCGCGAATCGATGAGAACGAAGACAAAGGCGAGGTTCACACGCTGCGAGAGGTAATCCGCCACGGCCTCGGTAAACAGGCCCTGCTGCGACTTGGCGACCTTGGCGAAACCGTAGCCGGGAAGGTCAACAAGACTCCATTTCTCATCCATTACAAAAAAGTTGAGCAAGCGGGTCTTGCCCGGGGTTGCGGAAACCTTTGCGAGGCCATCCTGATTCGACAGCAGGTTGATCAGAGTCGATTTCCCTACATTCGAACGACCGATCAGCGCGAACTCGGAAAGATCCCAATCCGGCGCGTCCACGAGGGTGGGGGCGCTCATGGCGATTCGGGCGGAACGGATTTTCATGGGAACGCCAGATGGCAGGGCACCCTAGAGGTGGGTGCTTCCGCTGGCAAGAGCTCCCCGGCCAGGAATTAGCGGTTACATATAATTCATAAAAATTGTCACGGAGTGCTCATCTTGCCGCATTTTTTTGAACAATTGTCTCGCTCCGCTGTCCGATCACTAGGAAAGCATGAAGTTCTCAGTAGGTGATTTTTCGGTGGGCACCCCGGCCTGCAACTATCGGATCGATGCCGAATTGGGTTTCCACGTCGAAGAGTTCAGAGGGAAGGTGGGATTTCATGAGTTCAGGTCTCTCCGGACCTGGTTGGTTTGCGATCCGGCATGGTCTCCCGACCATCATGCGCTGATCGATTTGAGCAAGGCGGTTGTTGATCTTAGCACCAACGATGTGCTGAGGCTTGCGTTGCTGATGAGGCGGGACGAATACCGATCGAGAGGTTGGCAGGCGTTCGTGGTTCCGCCTGGGGGTTATGGCACGATCCGGATGCTGGGCTACTGGATGCGGGCGACAGACCGTAGCCGGATTTTTGCAAAGCGGAGCGAAGCTGAAGAATGGCTGGCCAAAAATTCGGGCTCGTTGCCTCCCGGGGCGGTGCTGCGGCCACCGGTATTTGACCGCACGAAAACGGAACTGCGGAGCGCGGGTTAACCCGCTGGTCACAACATCCGATTGCGCCCGCGCGGCCGATCAGATACGCGGTGGTCCCACGCGCCCCGACTTTGGAAGTTCCCCCCCAAGCCTCCGTTCCTGTTTCTCCCTGGCTGATCCGGGTTTCTCCCGTTTTCGCCGGTATGTTGCCGGAGATTTTCGCGTCGTGGGCGGTGAGCGGGGGCGGAACGATGATCGGCCGCGAGTATCTGCGCGTCGGTGTGGCGGATCCGCAGGTCTTCAGCGATTTGGAGCGCCCGCCGTTCGCCCGTTGGAACATGCCCTTGGATCACATGTGGCCGTGCCGCCCGGGCGCCATGGAGGGTTTCGTGGAGAAGGCGGCAGGGACGATCCACCGGAAATTTGAAAAATCCGGCATCCGCTCGATTCGAATGGGGGCGGTCGATCCGGCGGCGGAGGGCGGATACTACCGCCGGATGGCGTCCAATTTGCGCGGCCGAACCTTGCAGTTGTTCCCGCCCTTTGAGGCCGGTCGGGACCATGAAAACCAGCCCTCAGGCGAGAAGGTCCTTTTTTGTCTGGTGGGAAAGGAGGGTCTTTTCTGTGGGGTTGCGACCAGCAAGGATTGCCAGGGATTTCATCCGGGCGGGACGCGATACACCAGCCAGAATCTGCCCGGCACCATCAGCCGGGCCGGGGCGAAACTGGTCGAGGCACTCCATCATCTGAGACTTTTCCGGCCCGCTCCCGTGGAGGGCGGCCACTGGTTGGAGTTGGGGGCAAGCCCTGGAGGAATGACGTCCGAGTTGCTGAGGCGGGGGCTGCGCGTGACGGCAGTGGACCGTGCCCCGCTGGACGACCGACTCCGCATGCGCGAAGGACTGGTGAGTCATCAGATGGATGCCGCCCATTTCGTGCCGCCGCCCGCTGCCCGCTTCGATGGCTTGCTTTGTGACATGAACGGGAACGCGAGGGATTCGCTGGACCAAGTGATCCGTCTTTCCCAATTTCTCGCGGATGGCGCCCCGGTGATTTTCACCCTGAAGGCAGGCGATGCCTCCGGATTCGCAGCATTGGTCGGGCTATATCTGGACGTATGCGGCACGGCCTCCAAGGCGGGTCTCCCATTGATTTCCCGAGCCCATCTGACCTACAACCGATTTGAATTCACGCTGTTCTTCGAGAAGTCGCGGATGCCGACCTAGAAAGCCGCTCGCATCGGGAAACTGCGCTCATTTCCGACGACCCATTTCCACGGCAGCCTTGTGTGCCGTTCCGCCCGCCTTCAGGCTCATTGCATTCCCATGAACGACTCCTCGGAACACTCCATCAACGTTTGCAACAATCTCCTCCGCGGAGAGGTCTCCGCCGGCCAAACCTACGGTCAAGCCATTCTGAAGCATGAGGCGGGCGCCGTTGAGGCCGAGCTGGATCGGATCAGGAAGGAACATGCCGAAGCCGCGATCCTGTTGGGTGAGCTAATCCGCGGCTTGGGTGGCGTTCCGGATGATCATTCAGGGACCTGGGGGGTCTTCGCCATGGCAATTCAAGCCACCGCCAACCTCTTTGGGAAGGAGTCCGCTCTCGAGGCCCTCCAGCGCGGTGAAGCAAAGGGTCTCAAGGACTACGAGGACGCGCTGGACGATGAGGAAGTGTCGACCGCCGTCAAAGAGGCAGTTCGCAGGGACCTGGCACCCCGGATCGTCCGGCATATCCAAGCGCTGGAAAGACTCGAGCGTGCGGTTCACGACGCCGGTGGGGCGGGGGAAACGGCGGATCAGTAGCGATAGTAACGGCCAGGCGCGCGATAATAGCGGCGAGGGGCCGGGTGATAGTAATGATGGCGGACCGATCTGTCTCGATCCCGATCCCTGCCCGCGGCGTATCCGATCAGCCCGGCG
>JBBSJY010000230.1:0-7477 GCA_038256845.1 Verrucomicrobiales bacterium
AATTTTTCGAGCAGGATCTGCTTTTTACGGGGGGAGATGCCGGGGATGTCATCGAGGAGGCTTTCCTTCATGCGGCGGCGGTAGAGGAGGGCGTTGTAGGCGTTGGCGAAGCGGTGGGCTTCGTCGCGGATGCGCTGGAGGATCTTGAGCGCGCCGCGGTCGTGGGGGATGCGGATGGATTCGGCGCGGCCGGGGACGAAGATTTCCTCGTGCTGCTTGGCGAGGCCGATGACGGGAAGTTCGTGGAGGCCGAGGGCGTTGAGCTCCTTGACGGCCATGCCGAGCTGGCCTTTGCCGCCATCGACGATGACCAGGTCGGGCAGGACGATCCTGGCGCGGCCTTCGCGGGCGAGGCGGCGCTGGGCTTCGACGGGCTCTTCCTGGCTGTGCTGGAGATCGGGATTTGCGGCGACATTTTCTAACAAGATCCGCGAGTAGCGTCGGCGAATCACCTCGGCCATGGAGGCGAAATCGTCCTGGCCGGCGACGGTGCGGATGCGGTAACGGCGGTAGTTGCCGTTGTCCGGCTTGCCATCGGTGAAGCGGACCATGGAGGCGACGATGTGATTGGAGGACACATTTGATATATCAAAACATTCCATCACCCGCGGCGGGCCGGGGAGGTGGAGGGCTTCGCCGAGATCGGCGAGGTCTTCGGTGGGCTTGACGGTGGTCTGGATGCCGCGGCCGCGGGTGAACTGGCGGGTGGGGCTGAGGGTTTTGCGGAGATTGTCGAGGACGTCGCGGAGATTGGCGGCTTTTTCGAAGTCGAGGGCGAGCGCGGCGTTTTGCATGTCGGTGATGAGGGCGTCGAAGATCTCGCGGCGGCCTTTTCCTTCGAGGAGGCGGCAGGCTTCGTCGATGCGGGCAAGATAGGCTTCGCGGTCGATCCGGCCGATGCAGGGGGCGGCGCAATTGCGGATGATGTCGGCATTGCAGTGGCGGTAGTCGCTCTCGCCGGGGACGAGCGGGCGGCAGACGCGGAGGCCGAAGTGGCGGCTGATCCAGGAAAGCGTTTCGCGGAGCGCGCCGGAGTGGGGAAAGGGGCCGAAGTAGCGGGCGCCATCGTCCTTTTTCATGCGGGTGGCGGTGAAGCGCGGCCACGGATCCGCGAGCTGGATCTTGACGAGGAGGAAGCGCTTGTCATCGCGGAAGGCGACGTTGTAGCGGGGGCGGTAGTCCTTGATGAGCTTGCCTTCGAGGAGGAGGGATTCCTGCTCGTTGCGGACGACGTGGATCTCGAAGTCGTGGATGGTGTCGATGAGCGCGCGGGTCTTGAGGTCGGCGCGGGTCTTGCGCGAGGCCATGAAGTAGGACGCGAGGCGCTTTTTCAGATCGCGGGCCTTTCCGACGTAGATGATGGAGCCGAGGCGGTCCTTCATGAGGTAAACGCCGGGCTGGTGGGGGACGTCGCGGAGCTTGGTCTTGAGATCTGGGGCGGACATCGGCGGTGGGTGGGGATGCTGGACGCGGATTTCCCGAAACGCAACGGATCGGACAGATGGGTCTGAAGGTCTGAAGGTCTGAAGGTCTGAAGGTCTGAAGGTCTGAAGGTCTCAAGGTCTCAAGGTCTCAAGGTCTCAAGGTCGGAGGTCGGAGGGTCCTGCCCCCCTGTTCCTTGTTCCGCCTCTTCTTCCAGCGATCACCGGCGAGTGCGGTCCACTCCGAAAGAACGCGGGGGCGGGGGCGTATTGAGGCGCGCCGGAGCCGGGGCTTGCGTTGGCCGGACCGGAGTCTAGAGTCACCGCCAACTTCATGAAGTGCCGTATATTGATTTCCGCGGGGGTTTTGCTTTCCGCACTCACCGCGTCCGCCCAGGAGGAATCCGGGGCGATCACAAGGCAGATGAACTTTCTGGAGATCGTGGCCGCGGGGGGGGTGATGATGTATCCCCTGGCGCTGATCTCGGTGGTGGGGGTGGTTCTGATCCTGTTGTATCTGCTGACGATCCGGCGCAACGCGGTGGTGAGCGACCGTTTCATGAACACGGCTGAGGCTCTGATCCGGAAGCGCGACTACCTGGGACTGGTGGCCTACTGCCACCGGCAGAACGAGAGCATGGCGCGGGTGACCCAGAAAACGCTGGATTTCTTCACGAAATACCCGGGCGCGTCATTCGGCGAGGTGCGCGAGGTGGCGGAGGCGGAAGGCTCGCGGCAGGCCGGCCTGCTGAGTTCGCGGATCACGTATCTGGCGGACATCGGATCGATCGCGCCGATGGTGGGGCTGCTGGGAACGGTGATCGGGATGATCAAGTCGTTCCTGCAAATTTCCGGAGGAGACGTGCAGGGCGTGCGCCAGATGGAGCTGGCGGAAGGAGTCTCCGAGGCGCTGATCACGACGGCGGCGGGTCTGACGATCGGGATCCCGGCGCTGGTGTTCTACTCGCTCTTCCGCGGCAGAGTGCAGAAATACATCGCGGAGCTCGAGGCGGCGGCCACTCACCTGATGGCGCTGCTCCACACGCAGGTGGAAAGGCATTCCCAACCGGGATACAACCAGGCGAACCGGACCCGCGACGATTACGCGATGCCGGTGCCCTCGCCGCTGAGCGCCGAGCGGCCGGACCTCCACGGAATCTGATTTCGCAACCCCATGAAATTTTCCAGCCGCCAGCCCGAGCCCGCCGCCATGCAATTGGCGCCGATGATCGACATCGTTTTCCTGCTGCTGATCTTTTTCATCGTGACCTGGCAGTTCAGCCGCTCGGAAACGGAGTTGAGCGTATCGGTCCCGACCGCGCAGGAGGGAGCGGACCCGAGCCGCCAGCGCGGGGAGATCATCATCAATGTCCTCGCGGACGGCACGATCCGGGTGGAGGGTCAGACGATGGATCTCGACCAGCTTTTTGACAAACTCGCCCCGATCGCGACCCAGTACGAGAACCAGCCGGTGCGGCTGCGCGGCGATGGGGCGGGCACCTACCAACGGATGGTCGAGGTGATCGACACCTGCCAGAAGGCGGGCATCTGGAACATCTCCTTCGCAACGCAGCGGCCGGTGAAGTGAGCGGGGTTTTTCCCGCCCTTGGCAAATCGCCCGTCATGGGGCAGATTCCTTCATCTTGAAACTCGCGCTCGCATTCATTCTCCTCTCGGCGCTGCCCACGGTCGCCCAGCCGCCCCGCGCCGAACCGGTGGACCCCGCTCTCAGGGCCAACGCCGGGAACGACTTTTTCCTGCGCGGCGTGCAGGTGCTCAATGAAGCGAGCAAGAGCACGGATCTGGAAAACCGGCGTCTGCTTTTCGAACGTGCGGCCGACATTTTCGCTCGCTATCTCAATGATTTCCCCGATCACGCGAACGCCGAGGCAACTTGGTTCTATCTGGGCAGCGCCTACTACCAAAGTGGCCGGATCGAGGACGGCAAGCGTTGCTTCAGCACCCTGATCAACCGCTACGCCAAGGGGAAGTGGGTCGCGGAAGCCGCACGAGTGCTTGCATCGGACTTTTTCAACAAGCGCGAGTTCGCCTTCGCAGCGCCGATGTTCGAGCGATACGCGGCGAATGCGGCCAAGCCAGGTGATGCGGCCATGGGCTATTATTACGCCGGCATTTGCTACCGCACGCTGGGACGCGATCAACAGGC
The DNA here is from genome assembly GCA_038256845.1 of Verrucomicrobiales bacterium. Classification (GTDB taxonomy): domain Bacteria; phylum Verrucomicrobiota; class Verrucomicrobiia; order Verrucomicrobiales; family Akkermansiaceae; genus Luteolibacter. Next base: position 3,589 of record JBBSJY010000230.1, read on the forward strand.
CACAAAATCGTTCCTCAGGGTCATCGAGAACCCTGCCGGCGGGCTGTATTCGGCACAGTCGAAGATCGCGTTGGGAAACCTCTCCACCAAGGCCGGCAAACTGGATGAGGGCCTTATCCGTTTCGAGGAGGTCGTCACCGGCAACCACCCGGTGAAATATCGCGGCGAGGCAGCTCTGCAGGCCGCGTTGCTGGCGGCCCGCCTCGATCGCCACGAACTGGCGGACACCTACCTCAAGATGATCCTCACGACCGAGGGCATGAACGAATTCCGTCCGAACGCGCAAATCGCGCTGATGGAAAACCACTTTGCGAAAAAGGAATTCCAAGAGGTGGTCGATATTTTCCGCCGCAGCGGCCTCAAGGCGAAGGGCGACCTTGAAGCGGCCCGCCTGATGGTCGCCGGCCGGGCCTACATGGAACTCAAGAAGCCCACCGAAGCGCTCGAACTCTTCCGCGAGATCGAGCGGATTGCCGACCCCTCGACCGACCTCGCTTTCGACGCTTCGTACTTCCGTCTCCTCTGCTTTTTCCAAATCGAGGGCCGTCACGTGCCCGACCAAGTCGACGCGTTCCTGCAGATCTACGCAAAATCGCGGCCCGACCACCGCCGCGTTCACACGGCGCTCATGCTGAAGGCGGAGACTCATTTTTCGAACGGCGAGATCGCCACCGCGGCAAAGATCTTCAGCGAGATCGACGCCTCGAAAGTCGGCGAAGCCAATCGGCCCGGCCTCCTTTATCACCGCGGCTGGTGCCTTGCGGAAGCCGGCGATTCCCAAGGCGCGATCCGCTCGCTTTCGGAATTCATCTCGAAATATCCCGATGACTCGCGGGTTCCCGACGCCTTGGCGAAACGCTCCACGGCTTACATCGAGGTGGCCGAGCCAGCCAAGGCGATCACTGATTTCGACCGCTTGGGCGCGCTGGAAGCCTCTCCTGATCTCACACTGTTCGCATGGCTGAAGTCCGCGCGGATGCGCCGTAGCGAAAGCAATATCGAGGACATGATCCTCCGCTATCGCGGCCTGCTCCAAAATGTGAAACAGCCCGCCACCGAGGTGGAAGCCGAGGCAAACTATTGGATCGGCTGGGGCATGGTGAAGACCAACTCCGCCAACGACGCCGTCCCGTTTCTCGAAAAGGCGCGCAAGCTTCGCCCGGAAACCTATGGCAAGCACGTGGGGCAGTTGCTCGTGCTGGGATATTTCGCCGGGCAGAATCCCCAGCGGCTCGCCGCCGAACTCAACATTGCCATCGAAGGGAATTATCATGCTGACATTCCCGACCAAGCGATCCAATGGGTCGGCATGCAGGCTTACAACGCCGGAGATTTTTCGTCTGCCGCACGCTTCCTGAGCCTTGTCGCCAATCCCGACGAACCGCGGGAAACCCCCAAGGAGGTGTGGCGCTACCTCGCCAAGGCCCGCCTCGAAACCGGCAAGGGAGAAGAGGGCCTCGTGGCCGTGAACCACCTGCTGGAAGTCGAGGACAATCCGGCATGGAAGGCAGACGGGCTGCTCGACCGCGGGCGTGCCCTGCTCGCTCTCAAGCAACCCGCCGAAGCCCGGATCGCGGCCGATGAAGCCATGGAACTCCGGCCCCAAGGCCGCACCAGCAGCGGACTGCGCATCCTTCTGGGTGATCTCGAACTCGAAGCGGGAGACACCGGCAAGGCCGGCGCGGCCTACCTTTACGTCGTCCAGTTCCAGGACGGCGATCTCAAGGCGCTCGCGCTGCACAAGCTCGTGGAGGTTCTCAAAAAGCAGGACCAATCCGATGAGGCCGAAAAATATAGCGTTCAGCTCAGCAAAGAGTTTCCGGATTGGAAGCCGCCCGGCGAGTGACGGACCCCGCGTCTCGATCGCGGAGTCCGGGCCTGCGCCCGTCCAATCCGCCCGATGTTCAAGATTGAATGGCACGGGGTCGGCGTGCATGTTCCGCGCATGACCCCACCCGCCTCAGGCGCCGCCCCGAAGCCCGCGAAACGCAAGGCCGAGAACGGCTGGACCACCGACAAATCCGCCGAACTCTACGGCGTCGAAACATGGGGCCACAACTTTTTCGGGGTCAACAAAAACGGCCACGTCACCGTCCGCCTCGAAGACGAAGCCGCCCGCGCGGAGGTTTCCCTTTTCGAAGTCATCGAAGGGCTTCGCGACCGCGGCACCCACCTTCCCGTCCTCCTGCGTTTCCGAGATCTCCTCCACTCGCGCATCACCGAGATCAACGAATCGTTCCGCAAGGCGATCAAAGACAGCGGCTACAAGGGCGAATACCGCGGAGTCTATCCGATCAAGGTGAACCAGCAGCGCCAGGTCATCGAGGAAATCGCCGAGTTCGGAAAAAAATACCATTACGGCCTGGAGGCCGGCTCGAAGCCCGAGCTGATCGCCGCACTCGCCCACATGCACGATCCCGAGGCCTATATCATTTGCAATGGCTACAAGGACGAGGAGTTCATCGATCTCGCCCTGCAGTCGCAGAAAATGGGCCTGCGCATCATGCTTGTGCTCGAAATGCCGAGCGAGCTCGATCTCATTCTCGAGCGCTCCCGCCGCATCGGCGTATTGCCCAATCTCGGTGTCCGCATCCGCCTCTCCACCCGCGGGTCCGGTCACTGGCAGGACAGCGCCGGCGACAAATCCGTCTTCGGCCTCAATGCCTCGCAAGTGATCGATGTCGTCGACCGGCTCAAGGATTCCGGTTACCTCGGCTGCCTTAAAATGCTGCATTACCATCAGGGCTCGCAAATCCCTAACATCGCCGCCATCCGCGAAGGCGCCACCGAGGCTGTTAGGATGTACTGCGATCTGGTCAAGGAAGGCGCGCCCATGGGCGTCCTCGACATTGGCGGCGGGATGGCGGTGGACTACGATGGCTCCCACACCAATTTCCACTCCTCCTGCAACTACTCGGTCGCCGAATACTGCACCGACATCGTGGAGGTTGTCGCCCAGAACTGCGACAAGGCGGGAATCGCCCATCCCAATCTCATTTCGGAGAGCGGCCGCGCCGTCGTCGCCTATTACTCGGTGCTCGTTTTCAACATCCTCGACGTCACCAGCGCCCAAACGAGCCAGGCCGAACCCGCCATTCCGGAAAAAGCGCCGCAGAACCTCACCAACATCATCGCGGTCAACAAAGTCATCTCAAAGAAAAACCTTCAGGAGTGCTTCAATGATGCCATTTACTACCGCGACCAGATGCGCGCCCAGTTCTTTTACGGCAGCGCCACCCTCCGCGAGCGCGGCCTCGCCGAAGCCTGGTTCTGGCATATCCTCACCCGCATTTCCAATCTGATCGCGGAGCTCGATGAAGTCCCGGAAGACCTCCGCGAACTGTCATCCACTCTCGTCGATTTCTACTATGGCAACTTCAGCCTGTTCCAGTCTCTCCCCGACTCCTGGGCGATCGACCAGCTCTTCCCGGTGATGCCGATCCACCGGCTGCAGGAAAAACCCAAGCACCGCGCCGTCCTCGCCGACATCACCTGCGATTGCGATGGCAAGATCGACCGTTTCATCAACAAGGAGGACGTCGCCAAAGTACTACCCTTGCACGACTTCAAGCGGGACGAACCCTACTACCTCGCCGTTTTCCTCGTCGGTGCCTATCAGGAAACGCTGGGAGATCTCCACAATCTGTTAGGCGATACCAATGTCGTCGGCGTCCATCTCGAGGGCGGCAAACCGGTTTACACCCACGAGGTCGAAGGCGACACCGTCGCCGATGTCCTGACCTATGTGGAATTCGATCCCAAGGAACTGGTCAGCAAGTTCCGCAGCTTCGCCGAAAAGGCCGTCGCCGACGGCCGCATTTCGCCCAAGGAGCGCCGCGAGATCCTCGATCTCTACCGCGAGGGTCTGGCGGGTTACACCTACTTCGAG
>JBBSJY010000231.1:0-7441 GCA_038256845.1 Verrucomicrobiales bacterium
GCTGATAATCGGGGACTTTCAGCGCAAGCAAAGCGCCTGCGGGGGCGAAGATTGAGCGGAACGTAGAGTCGGGCTCGGTGTCGGCAGAGATCAGGGAGGTAGTCGTGGTCATATCAATCTTGTCTTTCCGGTGAGGAGTTCCTGCATCATGCCCTACTCGAGTGCGCGAAACTTATAGTGCTAGACGGCGAGTCCTCATCATTTCAGAGCGCGGGCTGATGCTTGCCCTTGTTCGCGCCATCCGGATGCCGGAGGCAACTGCCGCTGGTCAGGCTGAGACGCTGGATGTTTTCTGGCCGCAATGTTTGCAAAAGTAGTTTGCCATGCGCTTTTCAAACCACCCGGTTCATGCGCCATTCGCTCCGCCGCCCTCAGGGATTCCTAACGACCTGTTCAAGAGTCCTGGTAGGGAATCGTCGTCAGACCTGAGGTATTGGATGCTAGTGGGCCGGGGAAGGTGCTCTCTTCGTCCGTCTCCGAAAGCTCCCGCTGTATGAGGAGTGCGAAGTTCTCGGGGCGCCAGAACTCAAAAGACGCCCCTCTTCCTGCGATCACCACTTCGCCTGGAAAGGAAATGTCCGCTTCCGCGCACCACTTGCGAGGCAGTGTCAGTCTCGAACGGGTTCCGAGTCGAATCGGACGATAGTTTTCCGAGACCAGCTCCTCGGCATGGATTTTTTTCTCCCGTGCGGTCCAGTTGGGTCCTTCGATCTCATTTGGCCTTCCATGCAGAAGGGCCGGGGGGATCACTTGGATGAAGGGCAGACCATGCTCCTGGCCGCGACAAATGAAAAGCGGTCCTGACAGGCCGCTCTTCCAACCGCTTGGCAAGGTCACGTTCCGCTTGGAACTTACTCTTATAGCGCAGAAGCCTTTGAATGGGTCGTTCGGGGTAGGCATGGTCGTCAGGTATTAGGAATTGGAAGCGGTCGAACGTTTGCAAAATGGAAGAGCGTTCCCAGCACAATCAGGATAGAAGCCTTGGTTTGAGGCGTGAGTCGGCGATCCGCCATTTCGTCCGCTTGTAGCTTCCAAACCAGATCGTAAACCAGTTGGTCGAAGCGGATTTCGACCTGAATTCTTCCGTCGAATTCAAGCGCTTCTGCGAGTTCATGAAATCGTTCTGACCACTGCTTCTTTTCATCGTCGGTTGGTTTTTGTGGCACAGGTGTTTTCAAGAATGCGAGTATCGAGGCTTTGGGGTCACCGTCCGCCAGCAGCGCAGGGAACTCTTCGATCATTTTTTGAAGTGAGGTGCCGATCCGCGATTGGTCGCCTCGGGATGCGAGGACGAGGTAGCCTCTGAGATCCAAGTATTTCCGCCGGACCATTGAGAAGTGCCGGTTTGCCGCGACCACGGCTTCGTGAAATTGGCGGGTATTGAGTTGTTGGAGGCTCACAAAGCCGACCATCCTCCACACCTGCGAATTTGAGAGTCGGCGGAACCGAAAGGGCCTGGCAGAAATCCTCCTGCGGCAGCCGCAGCAAGCGTCCGTCCCGCGTCGACCGACGGTCGAAGCGTTCCACCACCAGCGCTTTGGTTTGCCCGAACGCCCGGATTTCAGCGGCGTTTACCGGCAAGCCGAAGGCTCCCACCAGTTTGAGACAGTAATACTCGTTCTCCACGCTCAGGGAGAGATCCAAGCCGTTGGGGAGGGTTCCCATCTGCGTTTTCAGAAGATGGGTGGTCGGCGTCGTTCCACGGGGTTTGAGCCACCGGCCCTCATGCCAGAGCAAAGCGGTCTTCTCCTGCGCCCCCGCCACGGAAATGCGGAAGTCCTCATCCCGATCCAACCCTAACGGAGCCTGAACGAGGTTCTTCAACAAGTCTTCAATTTCCTGATCGTTGACGGGAATGCCGTCGATGCGGGTGGTGTCGCCTGCCCCCAGATCCGTGTCTTCAGGGAGAAATTGCAGCGCTCCCGCGCAGTCGCGACCGATTTTCGCAAGCAGGCTATAAACATCCGTGCCTTCCGCTCCCACTTTTCCGGCGACTCGTCGCCGCAGGGCATCGGAGTCGGGCAGCAGATTTTCAAAAACGGCGAGAACGGGAGCACCGCGGTAGGCGTCCTCCCTCAGCGGCAGTGAAAGCGAAACGGGGATGGCGGATTCCCAGTCGAGCCAGCTTTCGTCATAACGGAACTCAACCGCACCGCCCGCCTCTTTCGAGAAATAGCCGATGAGACGGTTGTTCATCAGCACGCGGAGAGGCGTGTGTTGGCGTTTGCGGGCCATCAGAAAAGATCCTCAATTTCTTGTTCACTCCCCTTGGAACGTGGTCCAATTCGAAACTCCAAATCCAAGGCTGCCAAAATGCCCAGCAGGGTTTCCAGCTTGGCCGCCGGATGGCCGTTTTCGATCAGGGAAATCGTTTCCTGCCGCAGGCCGGCGTTGGAACCCAGGTCACTTTGGCTCAGCCCCTGTTTTTTGCGTGCGCGCCGGATCAGGTTGCCGATCTGCTTGGGATCGCGGGCCAATGAATTCATGGGCAGATTATGCGCCATCTTCGATAAATTGTCAATATCGGGAATGGCGCATAAATAATTTTCATGTGTCAAGTCAGACAATCTAGGGTTATCGGTTTTGGCGAATGTTCGGGCTTCGCAGGTTCCGCAATAAACTCCCCATTCTCCAGGCTCAAGGGGCGGGTAAAGCCCTCCTTTTTCAACAAAAACGCTTGGAGGCGGAGGAGGGAATCGAACCCTCGAATGACGGTTTTGCAAACCATTGCCTTACCACTTGGCTACTCCGCCGTTCGCTGTTGCTCCGGGCGCGGGGGCGAGTGATTACGTGCTGACGGGGCTAGTGTCAATGCCCGGATTCGGTCAATGCGACATCGATGGCCGCGAGCGCATGGTCGATCTCCTCAGGCGTGACGCAGAGGGGCGGCATGAGGACGAGCGTGTCGAGGATGGGGCGGGTGAGGAGGCCGTGGGCGCGGGCGGCGAGGCAGACGGACTCGCCGGTGCGGGCGGCTGGCGGGAGTTTCGTTCCGTCCGGACGGCGGATCTCGATGCCGGAAATGAGGCCGCACTGGCGGACATCGTGGATGCCGGGGTGGCGGACTTTGAGCGCGGCGAGGCCGTGGGCGAGGTGTGAGATTTTGACGGGGAGGTCCGCGAGAGTCTGTTCTTCCTCGAAGAGGGCGAGGCTGGCGAGGGCGGCGGCGCAGCCGAGAGGATTGGCGGTGTAGCTGTGGCCGTAGTAAAAGGCATTTTCGGCCGGCCCGAGAAACGCTTCGTAAACCGTGCCGGTGGTCAGGGTGGCGGCGAGTGGGAGGGTGCCGCCGGTGAGGCCTTTGGCGAGACACAGGAAATCGGGAATCACTTCCTCATGCTGGCAGGCGAACATTTTGCCGGTGCGGCCGAAGCCGGTCATGACCTCGTCGAGGATCAGGTGGACATCGTGGGCGCTGCACCAATCGCGGATCCGGCGCAGCATGCCGGTGGGCCACGGGCGCATTTCGTTGACGCCCTGGATGAGCGGTTCGAGGACGACGGCCGCGATTTCCTCCGGAGAAATCGCCGGGAGGTCATCGGCGGAGCGGAGGTGGGTGACGGGAAAGCCGGGGCCTGCGAAGCGTTCGAAAAACCGCCCGACGCCGCCCAGCGAGGCGGCGCCGAGAGTGTCGCCGTGGTAGCCGTCGGCAAACGCGATGAAGCGGCGCTTTTCCGGCCGGCCGGTTTGCTGGCGGTATTGGATCGCCATTTTGAGCGCGCACTCGATGGCGGTGGAGCCGTTGTCGGAGAAGAAGCAGCGTTCGAGCGTTTTGTCCGGGAAGCACCCGCAGAGGCGCTCCGCGAGCTCGGCCGCGCCAGCGTGGGTCTGGCCGAGAAACGAGACGTGGGAAAGGCGTCCGGCCTGTTCGCGGATGGCGGCGGTGATGCGCGGATGTCCGTGGCCGTGGATGTTTGTCCAGATCGACGAGTTGCCGTCGAGGTAGCGCCGGTCTTCCGAATCCCATAGCCAGACGCCCTCCGCGCGGGTGAGGACGAGCGGGACGTGGTCCGGCGCGCACCACCCGCCCTGGCGGGTGAAGGGGTGCCAGCAATGGGCCTTGTCGGCCCCGATCCAGCGGCGGGTTTGCTCTCGCATCCGGCGGAAGTGTCGGGGATGGCTGCGGGTCCGTCCAATACGGATCCCGCATCTTGCGGCGGCTCCGCAAATCATTGGTACGCGATTGCGATATGGTTTTTCCGCCAGATCCGGGCTATTCCTTCTCCCGTCGCCGCGAGCATCCGAATCTCCCCCCTGAGGGTGCCGCGCGAAATGAAAATCCCCCCCAAGAACGAAGTCGGCGGATGCCGGAGGATTCCCCCTCCGCCATCCGCCGATGAGTTTCTGATCAGGCCCTCGGCGAGGAAGAGGCGGCCGCAGTAGCTAGCCGACGTTTGCCGCGCTGCGCATCGCCAATTTTCCGGCGCTCCATCCCTGGGAAACTGTCGTCCGTTTCCAGAGCAGGAAGGGAGGGAGGGCTCATGGGTTGCGATGAATCAGGGTGTAAGAGATACGGGGGGAGGTGAAGCGGGGATTTCATTCATCCTGAGGAAAGGGGATCTTGACGATTGTGTGGCGTGGAGGTATGGCTACCCATATAAAGACGACCATAGAGATTGCGGACAACCTTCTGATCCGGGCAAAGAACCGGGCGAGAGAGAAAAAAAATCACGCTGCGTTCATTGATTGAGGAGTCCTTGGCGACGACACTCGACCAGCCTCTTCCGAGCAGGCCGGTGGTTCCGGTCACATTCAAGGGTAAAGGCTTACCCGGGAATTTGAAGGGGCATCGTGGGACAAAATCAGGGACGCGATCTACTGATGATTGCGATCAATACAAATATCCTGATCCATGCCCATCGCGAGGATTCACCGTGGCATGGGAAAGCCCTGGAGCGGGTGACTCACTTGGCGAACTCCGGAAACCCGTGGGCAATCACCTGGTCGAGCATCCATGAGTTTCTCGCCATCGTAACCCATCCGAAGATTTACAATCCACCGACACCTCTGGCAACTGCACTGGATTCAATGCGCGCATGGATGGAAAGTCCCGGCCTGAGACTTCTTGGCGAAGGCCCAGGCTACTTCGAAACACTTTCCAAACAGGCGACCAAAGGAAAAATCAAGGGTCCGAGAATTCATGACGCCCGGATTGCCTCGGTCTGTTTTCATCACGGAGTTAAAAAACTATGGTCAGCTGATCGCGATTTCTCGGCATTTCCGGATTTTTCCTGCGAGAATCCGCTGGTATGAACGTTGACTGACCGCACTGCTTCCGGGAAAGGGCAGCTCGGCCAGACGGCCGGACGTAAGCTATTCTTCTGACGGAAAAAGGTGCAGCAATCCGTCCACGGCAGCCGCGCCGTTAGCCGCTTCCTGCTCGATCCGACGGCCCGGCGTTTCGCCAGATCGATCACCGCTTCCCTGGTGGCTGCCGGCCGGGGGCGCTCCCGCGGAGGCTGAGGGGAAACCTCCGCCGTGCCGGCGGCGGCCGCGACCTTCGACATTGGACTTTGCACCACGGAGAAAAACCTCTCCGGGGACAAGAAGTATAAAGCCGCGCGTGCACGCCGGGACTCGGCGCTTGATGGCGGGCGGATGCGGGGCTAGTCCCTCTGGCCGATTTCATGTCTGCCTCCACATTTTCCAAACCCTCTCCCGCGCTCGAGCGGGAGGTGAAACGCCGCCGTTCGTTCGCCATCATTTCCCACCCGGATGCGGGAAAGACCACACTGACGGAAAAATTCCTCCTCTACGGCGGCGCGCTGAATCTGGCCGGCAGCGTGACGGCACGGAAGAACCAGCGGGCGACCACGTCCGATTGGATGGATCTGGAAAAGCAGCGGGGGATATCCGTTTCCTCGACCGTCCTGCAGTTCGAATACAAGGACTGCGTGGTGAACATCCTGGACACGCCGGGCCACAAGGATTTCTCCGAGGACACCTACCGCGTGCTGACCGCCGTGGATGCGGCGGTGATGGTGGTGGACGCGGGCAAGGGCATTGAGAGCCAGACGCGGAAACTCTTCGAGGTCTGCCGACGCCGCGGGGTGCCGATTTTCACCTTCATGAACAAGCTCGACCGCCCGGCGCGGCCGTCGCTGGACCTGCTGGACGAGTTGGAAAGCGTGCTGGGCATCGCGGCCTATCCGCTGAACTGGCCGTTGGGAGACGGGCCGCGCTTCAAGGGAGTTTACGACCGCGAGCACAAACAGGTGCATCTCTTCGAGCGGACGGTCCACGGGGCTTTCCGCGCTCCGGTGAGCGTGAAGGGGATTGATGACGAGAGCGTGAAAGCGGCCATGGACGAGCAGACGTATTCGCAGGTCTGCGACGAACTGGAGCTGCTGGAAGGCGCGGGCGCGGACTTCGATGTGGCGAAGGTGCTGGCCGGCGAGCTGACACCGGTTTTCTTCGGCAGCGCGGCAAACAATTTCGGCGTGCAATTGTTGTTGGACCGTTTCCTCGAACTCGCACCGCCGCCTTTGCCGAGACTCAGCGGAGAGACGATGGTGGAGCCGGCGGCGGAGGGGTTCTCCGCATTCGTTTTCAAAATCCAGGCGAACATGAATCCGAAACACCGCGACCGGGTCGCGTTCGTTAGAATTGTTTCCGGGAAATTCGAGCGGGACATGGATGTGGTGAAAACCCGGACCGGCGAGAAGGTCCGGCTGTCCAATTCCCAGCGGCTGTTCGCGCGGGAGCGGGAAACCGTGGACGATGCGTTTGCCGGCGATGTGGTGGGTTTGGTGGGAAACTATGATTTGCTGATCGGTGACACGCTGGCGTCGTCCGATGGAGTGGCATTCGATGAAATCCCGCGTTTCCCGCCGGAGAGTTTCGCCTTCCTGCACAATTCCAGCACGGCGAAATACAAGCGGTTTCGGGACGGCTTGCAGCAGCTTTTGAAAGAAGGCCTGGCGACGGAATTCCAGCTCGTGGACACGGTGGGTGCGCAAATCCCGCTGCTCGGGGCGGTGGGGCCGCTGCAGTTCGAGGTGCTGCAATACCGGCTGGAAGGCGAATATGCCGCCGAGACCCGGGTGGAGCCGGCGGATTGGTCGCTGGCGAGATGGATGCGCCCGAAGGACGGCGATCCGCTCGCGCCGGAAGCTCGGCCGTCGCTCTCGATGGGCGTGGCGCTGGCGCGGGATCCGAACGGCTGGCTGGTCGCGCTTTTCCCAAGCGAGTGGTCGCTGAAAACGTTCGTGGACAAGAACGAGGATTGGTTGATTTCCGAGCAACCGTTCGGCCCGCCAGCGTAACCTTGGAGTGCGGCGGGAAGCGAAGCGCCACGCCGCTTTGGATTGCGGGGTAAGGCGGACCGGGGGTGGAGGGGTTCGCGGGCCGGGCAGGCGGATCCAAAGCGGTGTCGACGCTGCGCTTTGCCACCGCACTCCGGGATTTCGCTCGACGGATCACGCTGGGAACGACCTGATCTTGA
>JBBSJY010000232.1:0-7406 GCA_038256845.1 Verrucomicrobiales bacterium
ACGCACCTCCGGGGCGTCCGGCGCGTGGGATGCGAATGATCCGCGAATGAATGGAGCCAGCGCGCCGCACATTCGCTTTTTCATTCTCGCGCCACGCGCCGGACCGCTCGGAGATCGGTCCCTGCCTTTGCGGCTTCGCCTTTTCATAAATCATGACGCGCGGCAGTAAATCAGCGCGACCTTTGGCAGACGGTGAAGGGCAGCTCTTTCAAAGAAACGCCGGTGGTCGCGCTTTCGGTAACCGACTTCACATGGGCAAAGGAGCTCGGCGACATCTCCGCGTGGTGCGACTTCGGGAACGTGCATCCGTATCCGGGCGGCTGGGAGCCGGAGAATGGCGCGAGCTGGATGCGTGCCGATTTGAAATCAGGTATCGAGACTGCGCGAGCGAACTGCGGCGCGAAGCCCATCATGGTCACCGAGACCGGTTACCACAGCGCTAGGCGGCGAATTCGCCAGCGTTACCGCGCATGAGCGGCTCGATGGGGAAGAGCCGCAGAAGCGCCATCGCCGACGCGAAGAGCTTCACGCTGAAGCTCAGCGAGCGCGTCCTTCTTCTCCAAATCACGCCCGCCATTTCAAAATGATCTCCCTCACTGCGCGTGCTCCATCAAGAGCTGCTCGTGAACATCACGCCCGCGGGGCCGGTGCCGAATTTCTTTGTCTATCAGAAGCCGTGGTATCGCGACGGCGCGAAGAAAAGCCCCATCGGCAACCGCGACTACCCCCTCACCTGGGAGCAAGATGCCAGTGAGGCCAACTATGACGGCGCGAAACTACTTGATCCGATCTACGTCCGGCAAAAGCTCTCCGCCCCACACACCTGGCACGCCGCGGAGGTCTTTCTTTACGTCCTCTCGCTCGGCGCGCGCTGAGCGCCGCGCCAAGGATCCGCCGACCGACATCCTTTGCGGCGGCGGGTGGCTGCAAACTTGCGATCGGCTCTGTGGATTGAGGCAGCCACCGCGAACATCGACGATGGAATCCTCCCGATTTCGGATAAGAAGAGTCCCGCAGCCATCCTGAAGACCGCAGGGGCGGCCGCCGCTGGGAGCGGGAGCCTACCCTCAGAAGCATCGGATTGTTGGGCGGGAGTCCGCGCCCGGCAACTTGCGGGACGAACTGCCACCAGGACAGCGACGCGCATCCAACGACCGCCTCAACTGGCATCGGGACTCCGTGAGAGCCAACTCCATACAAAATTTCAAGCATCCACGATTTTTCAGACTTCCGGAAGGGATACCCGGAAATGTCCGTGGATCCTCGAAATTCGCCCTTTCTATCGGCCCGATATCTTGGCTAGCTAGCCGGGCCCGTTGCCCACCCACCGCCTCGAAAAGGACTGGCGGGTGTGCCGGACATTGGCTGCAAGTTTTCCATTCCACGGTTCATGAGTTCCTTCCACGATCAGATCTTTTCGGAGATCGATGCCGCCCGGAAACTGGCAGCTGAGTTCGCGAACCGTCACGGACGGAACCCGGCTGGAGCGCCACGCGTGCCAAGCGGAGCGGACCGCCTCGCACAAGAGGAGGCAGCGGCGGCAGAGATCTCGGCCCTCGCGGCGGAAGAAGAACGCTTGGCGAGCCATGCCCGGGAGCGGGCGGAACACCGCGCGAAAGCACGGGCAGAGGAAAACGCCAGGGCCGGGGAGGCGCGGGAAGCCAGTCTGGCTCCGGAACAGGTGGAATCCCGCTGGAACGCGATGGAGGTTCTAAAAGGTTTGGCGAAACTCCGTGTCAAGGAGCGGTCCGCCGCCGATGTGTTGATTCGCAAGGCGCATGACGTCCGCGACGAAGAACCGCCCGGAGCCACGGATCACGAACCGGACGGGCAGGAGCGCGGCCCGGAACAGCCCGCCGCCCCGGTCCGGGGAATGTGGACCCCGTCACTCGGAGCGACCCAAGTCTGGTATTTCACCTCCTCGGGATCGCGCTGCGGACCGGTGACCTTTGGGGAACTCCGGACCATGGCCGCCAGCCGGGTGCTGGACCCCCGTCTCGACATGGTTTGGAAGGAGGGAATGGAAGGATGGAAACAGGCGGGCCTTCTCGACGGCCTCTTCGAGCGGAGGGCTGTCCCGGTCGAGACACCGGACAGGCGTGGAGGGAAAAGACTCAGAATGGTCGCCGCGCTGCCTACGGATCTCACCGCAGCGCTGGCATCAAAGCACATGAGTTGGCCCGGGTTGGGTCGCCGGACCCTGTGGCTCGGCCTTTTGTTGTTCCCGGTGCTGTGGAGCCAGCTCCTGTGGTGGAGCAATCCCACGTTGGTCGCCGCATTCGGCAGCGCGTTGATGTCCAAGGTCCTGCCATTCGCAAGCATCGTGCCTGTCGCGGTCTTGATCTATTTCGTCTTGATGCGGCTGGCAAACGTGGGAATGAGCCGCTGGTGGGCCCTGGTACTGGCGATTCCCTTCCTGAATCTTTGGGTCGGATTCCGCTGCCTGGTCTGCCCTTCCGGCTATGCCCACCACCGAAAGCTGGACCGGCCCGGAATGGCCATCGCGCTCGCCGTCGTGGTGATCGCCCCGGCTGTTTGGTATATCAACTTGGAACACCCCGGCATGCTTTCACCGGCGGAACTCCAGACCGCTCTGCATCGCTTGATCGAAGGAGCTGGAAAAATGATCTCCCCCCAGTGAGACGAGCGCATCGATGGGTTAGTCCCGGAAAGCGAGCATTGCCAGGCTTTGCGTGAGGGACGACCGACGTTGGCGCAGCTTGGCTTGGAAACGGGGTCAGGCAACAAATCTTGACAAGGTTGCCCCGCCCTTCCTAGTTTCACCCCGTGCCACGCAGCCTGCGGATCCAGTTTCCCGGCGCCTATTACCACGTGATGGCGCGTGGCAACCGGCGCGGAACGGTTTTCCATGACGACGACGACCGGAAATTCTTTCTCGCCACCCTGTCAGGGGCCTGTGCGATGACCGGATGGAAAGTCCATGCCTGGGTGCTGATGGGCAACCACTACCATTTGTTCATCGAAACGCCGGAGGCCAACCTGGTCGCCGGGATGAGCTGGTTGCAGAACACGATCACCCGCCGTCACAACGGCCGCCACGGCACATGGGGGAGTTTGTTCGCCGATCGCTACAAGGCGGTGCTCGTCGACGGGGCCGACACCTACCATTACCGGTCGCTCGCCGACTACATCCACCTCAATCCGGTGCGGGCCCGGCTGGTGAAGCCCCGAGCCGGGCAGAGCGTGATGGACTATCCTTGGAGCAGCCTGGCAGGAGGCTGGATCCTGCCGCCATCAAAGCGTCCCCCATGGATCGCTGCCGGGGAAGGCCTGGGCCGGTTCGATCTGCCAGACACCGTGGCCGGCCGACGGCGGATGGTGGAGCATCTGGATCGACGGGCCGTGACCGGGGAGATCAAGAAGTGCGGGGTCCCCGTGGTGCCGGAGGAAGCGGATGCGCGTTGCAGCCATCTGCGTCGCGGTTGGTATTGGGGAAGTCAGGAGTTTGCCGGGAAAATGCGCAGACTTGCGGACAAGTTGCTCAGGGAGCGCCGGAATCCGTCGCGCAGCACCAAGAGGACTCCGGAGACCCGGACGCACAGCGAAAACCAAGCGGAGCAATGGCTGACCGCAGGGCTCCGTGCTGCCGGCATGAATGGCGCCGATCTGGTTCGATTGAAGGGCTCGGATCCGCGGAAACTGGCGTTGGCCAAGCTCCTTTGGACACGAACGACCGTGTCCCAGGAATGGATCGCGGAAAAGCTGTCGATGCGCAGCGCCGCAAACGTCAGCCAGCAACTGCGGCGGATGCCCGTGAAGGGGAATGCAAGGCAACTGCCTCCCGAACTGGTCCGGTTTCTTGAAAATCTCTGAACGGTGCGGTTGCCGGACTACGATCTTGGCAAGATTTGCTGCCTGACCACAGTTTCCGACGAACTCATCGAAGCCCAGCCAGACCCCAGCAAGCAAAGACTCAAAAGCGCCTTGCCGAAGACCCAAGCATGCGTTTTCTCACTGCTGGCGGCGAATGAGATCCGCGATTTCTTGCGGATGCGGGATGTCCCGAATCACGATTTCCATATCATCCTGTCCCGAGCTGGAAATGGCGATATCGCCGAATTTCAGAAGGCGCTCCTTAAAATTCTGATCCAGCTTGATGTTGCGCACGTCATCATGGCGCACTTCGCTTGTGAAGCGGTGGATGATGCCGCTGCGATAAATGCTGCGCTCGGTCGTGATCGTCAATTTGTGCGTTTTCCCGATGATCCACCATTTCACTAGGAAAAATCCACCAAGCAAAACACTCAGCAAACCTCCGAGGAGGAAATAGAGACCCGGCACGACCGACAACGTCGCCGTCACCGCTCCAAAAATGATGACGCCAGCACCTCCAAGCAGCAACAACACGCATGAAATCACCCCGAAAAAGTGACGCCGAAAAATCGCAGGGCAAACCACCCCCAATTCGTTCTCGTCGTCCGCCGCCAACATGACCGACGGCTCATCCACATCCTCCGCGCCCGCGGCCGCCCGCCCCAGTGGTTTCGCAACAGGCGCTTCAGCGAGAAATGATTGGCCACAAAGCGGGCAGTCCACCTGCTTGCCCATCAAGCTTTCATCGATACGAACGATTTTTTGGCATTGGGGACATTGATAACGAAGTGACTGATTTTCCATTCCGACACTGTCCGCCCCGTCCGTAAAAAGTCAATTTTTCTGCCTCTTCCGCCAAACAACCACTACCATTCGTTCATCGAAACGACGGAGGCCAATCTGGTCGCCGATCTGGTCCGGTTGAAAGGGTCGGATACGCGGAAGCTGTCGATGCGCGGCGCGGCGATCGTCAGCCAGCAACTGCGGCGGATGCCCGTGAAGGGGAATGCAATCCATTTGCCGCCCGAGCTGATTCGGTTCCTTGAGAATCTCTGAAAGGCGCGACTGCCGGACTCCTGTCCGTGGTGTCAAAATTTGCTGCACGACCCCTGTATCCTGCGCTGTTCGCCCGGAAACGGGCACCTCATCGTCCCGCCTTTCTCTCCGGTTCCGCGCCCGCGTCCACCACGGCGGATGCTTCTCCGGAAGTGGCGAACCGGATTTTCCGGCCTGCCACCTCCACCAGAACCGCGTCATCCTCGACCCGGTGGGAAACTTCGGGCATGCCCGGCCCCGAGCCATCCGCGTCCCCGGCGTGGAGGACGTGCAGGAAGTAATCCATCTTCGCAGCCGCCGGAGGTGAAATATGGATCCGGGCCACAGGTGCGGGCGGTGTCTCCTGCGTTGGTGGAAACGCCTGCCCGTCATATCGATAAAGTCCATCACCGCTGAAAATCCGGATCTCGGGATTCTCCGGCAGCAAGGTCCGCACAATCAACCGGCCTCCCCCACGGGTGATCTTCAGGGCATCATCATCCCGCTCGGGCTCCGCCATCGCCTGCAGCACCCACGATTTCTTGAAACTTTCATTCGTGGAACGAACCCGGTCGAACACCACGAATGTCGATGGCCGGAGATACACGATCTGCCGCGTGCAGCTCTCCACCTTCTCCGGCGCATAAGCCCGGGTCAAATCCGCCGCCACATGCAGATAGCTCCCCTTTTCCTCAAAGCTCGTCACATCCGCCAGGTCATACAGTTCCGGTCCCTTGCGCCAATCTTCCGGAGTCTCCACCGCCCCGTTGTGATGCGGAAAACGATGATGCTGCCCGCCATCATTCCCCGTGACCTCGCCACCCCGGATTGCGGGCCAGGTTTCCGCCGGATCATGGACGAGCAGCGTGCTGTGGGCAATCGAACGCATGTGATAGTTCACATCGTGCGGGCCGCCGAAGCTTTCATAATGTCCCCCGTCACCAAGCAACTCATCCTTGCGGAAGATCACAAAATGCCCCGCATCCAGATGCTGGTGGGAGGTGTAACGATCACTCGCCTTGAAAAACAAATAGGTCGCATCGTCCGACCAGTCACTCCGCGCGTGAATGTGACCGGCCCCGGTGCTGTGGTGGGAGAGCGGCAGCTCATCCAGCACCCCCGCAACCATGGTTTCATTCCGCCATAGGAGATCCATATACGCATTCGCGCCCACCGCAGTCCGCGGCGTCTGTTCATTGTATGCGTGCGCCAATCGGTCTCCATACTCCGTCGCCAGAATCCTCCTTGCGGACAACGCCTTGTCGCGATCCCCGCCAAAGGTCCGCCCGCCGCCATCACCCATCGGCACCGGCCGCCGCGAGTTGTATTCACTCATCCCGGGATACATCTCGAAGATGCTCGCCCGCGCCCGGTCGGAATAAAAACCAGGTGCCGGACGGTAGTAGTTCACACCCTCCACCCGCCTCGCGATCTCGCAGAAAAACAACCAGTCATAGAGGAAATAGTGAATGTAGTAGCCCTCCGCCCAGCCGCCCCCGGCCCCCGCCAGCTCAAGCGCTGGACCCGCTTTTTCCCGATACTCACGCTCCACTCCCGCAAGAATCGCCTTGGCCTGCTCATTCTCGTGATACGTCGCATACGCTCCCACACCCAGTCCCCAGTTCTTGTATCCCCACCAGCCGTTGTGAAACACGCTTGAACCGTAGTCCCGGTTCGCCTCCGCCGTCTCATTGAGATACTTCACAAACAAACGACGGTCGCCCTCCTTCCAATACGGGTAGCACATGTCGAAGACCATGCCACCCAGCGCCACATCGTGCCCGAACGGAACATGGCCCACCCTCACACCCGCCTTCACATACCCCATCACCGTGGAAATCGCCGCCCGCGCCAGATCCGCATCATTTTCCACCACCGCCACAATTCCCTGCGAAATCAACCGCGGTTGATCCGGCGAGTCCGGATCTTTCGCCACCGCCTTGGTCCGCTCATACGCCTGCGGCCGCGCGACCGCCAGCGCCCGCAACTCGTCACGCGTCCCCAACAAACGCGGATGCACATCCGCCACCGGATGTCGTCCGGAATCAAACACATCAGCCAGCGCACCAGGCGCCCCGCCCAGGAGCGTCAATACCAGAAGGATTCGGATTCTCACGCCCACCCTACGCACCACCCGTTGAGAAACTTCCCAGACTTTCGGACAAGTTGCTCAGATTGCAGCGCTGAATGCGGCGGACCTGGTGATCATGGGCAGAAACGGCTCCCTCCGGCGACTTCAGCGGGGGAACGGCGCCCACCGAGTGGAACAGCATCACGACCCCGTTGCTTCTACATAATCCCTATCTCGTGCGGATCGCCAACTGGAACTGGATTAACAATGCGACTGCTCCGACAAACCAGTCGGTGACGTCTCTCACGGTTGTACTGCCGCGCGTCATGAGTTGTGAAATGGTGAAGCCGCAAAGGCAGGGACCGATCTCCGAGCGGTCCGGCGCGTGGCGCGAGAATGAAAAAGCGAATGTGCGGCGCGCTGGCTCCATTCATTCGCGGATCATTCGCACCCCACGCGCCGGACG
>JBBSJY010000233.1:0-7403 GCA_038256845.1 Verrucomicrobiales bacterium
ATCCTGATCGACATGGAGCGGTGCCTGCGGCCCCTCGCGGAGATGAGGATGTTGAACAAGGACTGGCGGGAGCTCTATCAAATCACCCATGGCGACAAGGATGTGTGGCGGATGAGCTGGCACCGGGCGGGCCAGCCGTGGGCGTGGGGCAGCGAAGAAGTCCGGATTCATCTGGACGACGCAGGGCTGGGGCGGGCGATCGTGCAGTTGCTCGGGGACGAACCGGCATTCCATCATCGCTGCCACGCGAAGTTCACGCTAGGGGACAACTGGTGGCGGCCGGGGATGCCGGGCAGCCTGAGGTGGTTCGGGCATGTGGAGAGGGTGAGCGAGTGGCTTGGGTAAGCCGGGATCGTGATTGATGGGCGGAACGGGCGGGCGGGAGAATTGCGCGAAGCCTGTCTTGACCCGCGGCGGCAGGGGGGAATACGGTCCGGCCGATTTCCCCGCTTGCCTCATGAACATCCACGAATACCAGGCCAAAGAGCTTTTCGACCGTTTCCAAGTCCCCAGCCCGCAGGGGAAAGTGGCGGCCAGCCCTGAGGAGGCGGAAGCCGCCGCCCGCGAATTCAGCGGCTCGAAGCTGGTGATCAAGGCGCAGGTCCACGCCGGCGGCCGCGGCAAGGGGCATTTCAAAAACGGCTTCCAAGGCGGCGTGCATCTGATCGATTCGCCCGAGCAAGCGGCGGAAATCGCTCGGAAAATGCTGAATGAGACGCTCGTCACCATCCAGACCGGCGAGGCAGGGCGCCTTGTCCGCAAAGTGATGATCGCCGAGGCGGTGGACATCACCCACGAATACTACCTCGCGATCCTGATGGACCGGGCGACGTGCCGGCCGGTGATCGTGGCATCCACGGAAGGAGGCATGAACATCGAGGATGTGGCGCACAACACGCCGGAAAAAATCCTCCGCCAATTCGTGCACCCACTGCTCGGCCTGCAAGCCTATGAGATCCGGAAAATCACCGCCGCGCTCGGACTTTCCGGAGATTTGGCAAAGCAGTTCGGAAAGCTTCTTTCCAATCTCTACAAACTCTTCATTTCCTGCGATTGCGCGATGCTGGAGATCAACCCGCTGGTGACCACGCCCGATGGGCGGGTGCTCGCTCTGGACGCGAAATTCGGCTTCGATGACAACGCGCTTTACCGCCACCCGGAAATCGTCGCGATGCGCGACAAGGAGGAAGAGGATCCGCGCGAGGTGGCCGCTTCCGAGTTTGACCTGAACTATATCGGCTTGGATGGAAACATCGCGTGTCTGGTCAATGGGGCGGGGCTGGCAATGGCGACGATGGACATCATCAAACACTTTGGCGGCGATCCCGCCAATTTCCTCGATGTCGGCGGTGGCGCTTCCAAGGAGCAGGTGACCGCCGCCTTCAAGATCATCCTGGGTGACCCGAATGTGAAGGGAATCCTGATTAACATTTTCGGCGGTATCATGGATTGCAATGTCATTGCCGAAGGTGTCATTGCCGCAGCCAAGGAAACCGGCCTGCCGATCCCGCTGGTGGTCCGGCTCGAAGGTAACAACGTGGAACAAGGCAAGGCGACACTTGCCGCCTCCGGGTTGAATATCGTAGCCGCCGATGACATGGCGGACGGCGCGAAGAAAATCGTCGCCGCCGTCGCCTGATATCATCTAACAAGCTCATCGCGCCATGAACGGAATCGGCATCAAGGAAGCAGCCTTCACCGGATATCCCGTGACCGACCTTGCGGCGGCGCGCGGGTTTTACGGAAGCGTGCTCGGCCTGAAGGAAGGCACGGTTTTTGAGCACGAGGGTGAAGTCGGCTGGGCGGAGTATGAAATTCCCGGCGGCCACACGCTCGCGATCACAAAGGCGTCCGATCAATGGCAGCCGAGCGCCCACGGCGGCGGCTTGTGCCTGGAAGTGGAGAATCTCGACGCCGCGGTGGCGAAGCTGAAGGAATCCGGCGTGACCATCGCACCAGACATCCAGGATTTCCCGATCTGCCGCCTCGCGCTCATCGCCGATCCCTCCGGAAACACCGTCGCGCTCCACCAGAAGAAGATGAATCACCCGGAGTGCGGGCACTGAGGAAATGACTCAACGGCAATTCTACGACTGGCAGACCGCGGGTGGGGCGAAAGATGTGTCCCGCTTGGTCGCAGCCTTGGAAGAGCGGGAGATTCCTTGGTGCATGATCGGCGACCTCGCGGTGAACCATTGGGCGAATGAGCCCATGACTACCGCTGATGTCGATCTGGTCATCGCTTCCGCGCGATGTGAGGAAGTCGCCGAAGTCTTGAAATCTCTGGGTTTCGCCGAAAGCCGTTACGAGTGGTCCCTCAACTACCAAGGCGACTCCAACGTTTCGATCCAGGTAAGCACTGAAGAAATGTATCGGGAATTTCCTTCGCGTGCCGTTCCGGCCAACATTCATGGCATACTCATGCGTGTGGCTTCGCTGGAAGACACACTCGCAGGCAAGCTCGCCGCCTATTCCGAACCTTCCCGGCGTCCGACAAAAAAGCTCAAGGATCTTCTTGATATCGGCAGGCTGGTCGAAGCCTACCCCGATCTGCTGCCCAAGCTCCCCGACGAGATTGTTCAAAAACTCGATTTCTGAAACCACCAGTCCCCGCATCAATCATCTCTGACATCCCATGGCCATCCTCATTGACGAAAACACCAAGGTCCTCGTGCAGGGCATCACCGGCAGCTTCGGCGCCCGCCACGCGAAACTTTCGCTCGACTACGGAACGAAACTCGTCGCCGGAGTGACTCCCGGAAAGGGCGGGCAGAAGTTCGAAAATGTCGTCCCGATCTTTAACACGGTCTCGGAAGCGGTGAATGAAACCGGAGCGACCGCATCCGCGATTTTCGTGCCGCCGCCATTTGCGGCGGATGCGATCCTTGAAGCTGCGGATGCCGGGGTGGAGCTGATCGTCGCGATCACCGAGGGGATTCCGGTGATGGAAATGATGCGGGTGAAAGAGGCGCTGCGAGGCTCCAGGTCGCGTCTCGTCGGCCCCAACTGTCCCGGCCTTGTCACGCCGGGCCGTGGCGAGAAATCCCACGGTGGCTGCCGGATCGGCATCGCGCCGGGATATATCCACAAGCGAGGCAATGTCGGCGTCGTCTCGCGTTCCGGCACGCTGACCTACGAAGCGGTTTTCCAACTGACCCAGCTCGGATACGGGCAAAGCACCTGCGTCGGGATCGGCGGCGATCCGATCAACGGAACTTCCCATATCGACGTGTTGCAAATGTTCAACGACGACGACGAAACCGAGGCGATCATCATGATCGGTGAGATCGGCGGGACGGCGGAAGTGGAGGCCGCGCGTTGGGCGAAGGAGCATTGCAAGAAGCCGATCGCCGGATTCATCGCCGGAGCCACCGCGCCTCCGGGCAGGCGGATGGGCCATGCCGGCGCGATCGTCGGCGGCGAAGAGGACACCGCGGAAGCGAAGAAGAAAATTCTCGCGGAATGCGGCATCGCCGTTGCGGAAACGCCAAGCGACATGGCGAGCACGCTGATGAAGCTTTGGGGGAAGTGATCATTGGAGTCGGGCTCATGAGAGGACGGCTTCCTACTTGCCGGCCGTCCGAGTCGCACTCCTCCCCGCGATTCCCGCGATAGACCTTTCCGTCGCCCTAAGTATCAACCATTTCACAATCCCATGAACCATCCCATTCTCTTCGCTCCCTTCCTCGGACTCGCACTCGCCGGCTCCTCACTTGCCGAAGACTTCTCGGTAAAAGATTTTCCGACGCAGGGGCATTTGGACATCATGGACGGGGAAAAGGTGTTGGGTCGCTACATGTACGAGCGCGACACTTCGTCTCCATCGCGGAATTTCGACACGGCGAAGACTTACCTCCATGTGTTCGACGCGGAAGGCAAGAATCCGATCACGAAGGGGGCGGGCGGCTCCTTTCCCCATCACCGAGGCATTTACATTGGCTGGAACAAGCTGCAGGTGGATGGGAAATCCGAAGATTTGTGGCATGTGAAGGGAACTGAACAGGTTCATAAGAAGTTCACCGATAAGATCGAGGGTGAGGGTTCCGGGATCACCTCCGTGGTCCACTGGAACGGCAAGGACGGCAAAACGCTGTTGGAGGAGGAGCGGACGATGACCTTCGGCGAGGCTCCGTCACCGGCCTACGCGCTGATCGATTTCAGCTCCACGATGACGGCCGTGGCGGGAGAGACGAAACTGGATGGGGATCCTGAGCACGCCGGCTTGCAGTTCAGGCCGGCGGAAGAAGTGGATCGCAAGAAGACCCGTTACCTGTTTCCGAAGGAAAAGGCGAATCCTCAGAAGGATCTGGATTACCCGTGGGTGGTGGAAAGTTTCACTCTGGGAGATAAGGAATACCAAGTCGTCTATCTCAATCATCCGGAAAACCTGAAAGAGACCCGCTTTTCGGCCTACCGTGACTACGGCCGTTTCGGCGGATTTTTCCGTGGCACGATTCCCGAAGAAGAGTCGCTGACCCTCAAGGTCCGGTTTCTTGTGATCGAGGGCGAGCTGCCGTCCGCCGAGTGGATCCAGGAGCAGAGCAATGCCTTTACAGGACTTTCCGAGCCGACGCCGGAAACGACGCTCAAGTGAGCGAGCCGACGGCTCAGGCGAGTTTCTCCGGTTCGCGGTCGGCCTCGGTGGTGGCGCTGCGCGGGGGATAGACGATGACACGCGCTTCCGGATTGTTGCGGATGTAGGCGTAGGCCCAGCCTAACAGGACGGCGAGTTTGTTGCGGAAGCCGACGAGAAAGGCGATGTGGATGAAGAGCCACATGAACCAGGCGATGATGCCTTGCAGGCGCAAGCGTTTGCCGGCCTTCACGACGGCGTGGTTCTTGCCGATAATCGCCATCATGCCTTTGTCGAGATAGCGGAAGCGCGGGCGGAGATCGTGAAGACGTTCGAGGAATTTGCCATTCTCCTGAAGGCGGAGCTCTTCCTTGAGGAGTTTGGCGACGTGTTTGCCCATCTGCACGGCGGCAGGCGCGACGCCCGGGACGATCTGGTCATCGATGTCCTTCATTCCTACTAGGTCACCGGCGACGAAGATCTCGGGATGTCCGGGAACGGACAGATCGGGATTTGGCGTGATGCGGCCGCCGCGGTCCGTGGGCACGCCGAGATCGCGGGTGAGGGGACTGGCGGCCACACCGGCCGCCCAGATGATGGCGGATGCTTCCAGCTGGCTGCCGTCGAGAAACTCAAGCGCCCCACGCCGGACGTTGGTGACGCGGGTGCCGGTGAGAACCTCGACGCCGAGCTGCTTGAGCCGCTGGCGAGCGTATTCGCTTTGGTCGGGATCGTAGGCTTCGAGGATTTCGTTGGATCCTTCGATCAGGATGATCCGGAGTTTGCCGGTATCGATGCGACGGAAATTCGATTTCAGCGAGCGCAACACGAGATCGGCGAATGCCCCGGCGAGTTCCACACCCGTGGGGCCGCCGCCGACGATCGCGACGGTCATCAGGCGCCTGCGCTCGGCATGGTCGTCGGTGAGTTCCGCGCGCTCGAGGTTGGAGAGGACGGTCCGCCGGACGTCTTGCGCATCGGCGAGAGATTTGAGACCGAGGCTGTGCATCTCCCACTGATCGTTGCCGAAGAAGCTGGTGCGCGCACCGGCGGCGAGGAGGAGATAATCGTACGCATAGTGGGTCCCGGAGGTGCCGAGCGCCTGCCGGCGGTCAGGCTTGATCGCGGAGATGTCATCCATGAAAACGGTGACGTTTTTCGCCTTTTCAAGGATCTGTCGAATGGACCGGGCGATGTCCGGGGCGGTGAGGGAGGCCGTGGCAACCTGATAAAGCAGCGGTTGGAAGAGGTGATGATTGGTGCGATCGACCAGTGTGACCTCGAACCTTTCATCGCCCGCGAGGCCCCGGGCGCATTCCAGACCGGCGAACCCCCCGCCGATAATGAGGACCTTGCTGGGCCTGTTGTTCGTGGCGGACTGGGTCATGGCGCGGAGTCTACGGTCATCGGGCAGGAATCGCAACGCGGCTTGTGAAACGTTTCACAAGCTCATATCTGTCGGGTTTTCAGCGGATTGCATTGATATTGGCAGCTTGCCACTGCTTGGAGGGGTGGGAAAATGGCCGGCTGCCATGCTTCGGTTCGGAGGCCGGCCGCGGGTTTGGTCTTGATCCTGCTCGCGGTGTGTGGCGGTCTTCGTCGCCGCCGGATCTTGTGGATTATCAACAAAATCGAAATGGGGGTCCACTTGTTCACATCCGCCAATGAACGCGCCCCACTTTGAAGCCCCGGATCTGGCGCATTTGGCCGAGCGATTGCCCGGCTATGAATTCGAAGCCCTGATTGCGGTGGGCGGGATGGGAGCGGTTTACAAGGCGCGGCAGCGCAGCCTGGACCGTGACGTGGCAATCAAGATCTTGCCGCGTGAACTGGGTGCGGATGAGGAATTCAGAGAGTCGTTCAGCCGGGAGGCGCGGGCAATGGCGCGGCTCAACCACCCGAACCTGATCGGAGTTTATGATTCGGGAGCCGTGGACGGGATGCCGTATATGGTGATGGAGTATGTCCACGGCAAATCGCTCTTTCACTCCGCCTACCAGACGCTGGTGGAACCCAACCAGGCGGTGGAAATCATCCGCGGGATCTGCGAGGGGCTTTTTCACGCTCATGAAAACGGGATCATCCACCGGGATATCAAGCCTGCGAACATCCTTCTGACTCCGAAGGCGGAGCCCAAGATCGGGGATTTCGGGCTGGCCCGGCCGCCGGGTGCCGATTCTCCCGGGTTGATCATGGGCACTCCGGGATACGTGGCTCCCGAGGTGGTTGAGCAACCGGAGCATGCGGACCACCGGTCGGATTTGTTTGCGGTGGGCGTGATGTTGTATGAGTTGATCACCGGGGTGGTACCCGGGCCGGATGCGGGGCCGCCGTCGTGGTTGTGCGGCTGCGATGCGGAGCTGGATGCGATCTGCCTGAAAGCCATGGCAGCCCGGCCGGATGACCGGTACTCCAGCGCCCGGGAGATGGCCCGGAGTTTGGATCAGTGGCTGCGGGGACCGGTGCCGACTTCTGCGGAAGGAACGGCGCCGTTAGCGCGGACGCCGACGCGGTCGCGGCCATCGGCGGGAGTCGGATTCAACTGGGTCCTGTTGCGGAATCTGGTGGTGATCGCAGTGCTGCTGGTGATGATCCGCTGGACCTGGCAGTTTACCCAAGCGCAGAAGGCTCGGAATATCGCCGAAGCGGAACGCGTCAACGTGGTGTCGCCAGGAGAAGAAGAGCGCCCCGCGGAAATCGCGACCGCTCCGCGGCCCCCTTCGCCCGACCCGTTGATACCCGCGGAAAGCCCGCCGGATCCGGCGCAGGCGGTCATCGAGGAGCACCCGATGGAGACCTTGGAGCGCTTGCGTGGGGCACTGGCTGCGGG
>JBBSJY010000234.1:0-7296 GCA_038256845.1 Verrucomicrobiales bacterium
ATGACGAATGTTGAATGTTGAATGTTGATTTTGAGAAGAGAAGCGTCCGGCGGGAGAAGGTGAAGTGGGCGCGCCGGGCGGATCGCGCGCTACCGGGTAGGGCTGGACGGCCTCGGCGGGACGTCACAGGTAATCATTGGAAGGCGGGCGACCGGTGATCGCCGCCACGTTTGGATTCGCGGGTTGATCCGTCGGCGGAATGATGGCATTTGGCCCATGAGTGCGGCGGTTCTGCCACCCCCGTTATCCTCAAGTCCTTTTGCATGGCCCGGGGGATCCGTCGCTTGAGCCTTTCCGGATCGGCGATGCGGGAGAATTTTGATCCCGCGCGCAGCGATGTGGACCTGTTGGTGGAGTATGAGGCGGGAAAGCATCCGGGCTTGGACCATTTCCGCATTGCCGAGGGATTGTCGGACGGGGAAGTCGGGAAGACCTGGACCTGCTGCTTTGATATCGTGGCCATGCCGAGCGGGTGACATGACCGAACTGATCGGTGAGGCCGCGATGCGATTGCCAGACGAGTTGAGGGAGGCATGGCCCGCTGTGCCATGGCAGCAAATCATCAGCATGCGCAACTGGCTGATTCACGGCTACGATGGAATCGACCCGGACATCCTTTTGGATGTGATGTATTTCACACTGCCGCACGAATGGATCTGGTCCATACGTTGCTCGCCCGCGGCAGTTAAATCAATGCAGGAAGGTGGTGGGGTGCCTCCGCCAATCATCTCGCCGCTGGCCACGGCCGGGAGGAAATGGGCTAGAATCTTTGCGACAGGGTTGTCGCACCGGGAGTCGGCTGTGCTGCGACCAGCAGGTCATCCGCCACGAAAAAGGCGCGCCGTCTGGCGCGCCTTTCTCGAAATGAATCAACAAATATCAATCTGAAGCGGCCACAACAGCAGCGGAGCGGCGGCGGGTGCGGAGAAGTAGACCGGATCCAACGAGGCAACCCACAGCTAGAAGGCTCCCGGGCTCGGGGATAGGAGTGAACGCCGCTCCCGTAAGTGCCACATTGTCCACCCGCCCATTTGGGGAGGCGGTGATTCCGAACATGATCGTCGAAAGATTGTTTAGGTTGAGACCAACCAAGTCGATGAATAGATCGTTGTAGTTCGCCAGACTACCGGCGGCACCTGCTACGGCGGGAAGCGGCCCCGTTCCAACCACCGTCGCCGGTCCGCCGTCGATCCGGTACGTGACCGATGCACTGGAACCGCCCGTTTGAGATGCGAAATCGAAGAGAAATGAAGTCAGCTCATAGTTCCCGCCGGTATTGTTGGTGAAGGAGAAGGTAAGGGTCGAGTTAAGGATCCGTGCATAGCCGTCGCCAGCCGCAGTGGGAGGAGAAGGAACCGGGATGGTCGAATTTCCGTAGAAGCCATCATTGCTGCCACCTGTAGCAACCGAGGTCTGGCTGTTTTTGGTGACCAAGCCCACAAAACCCGGGAGGGCGTAATTCGAGGAACCGGAATCCGCGGTGCTCTGGGAGGTTGCACTGGCGTTAAATGAATGGATTCCGACCAGCAAGGTGGCCGATGATGTCGAGGGTGCCATGGCTGTCACCGCAGCTACAAGTCCCGCACGGAGCGCGTATTTTGATTTCACTTGGTCGGAAGGGAGGCGGACGGAGTGCCCGCTGCCGCGAGGCTCTGGCAATTCGCCGGCCAGTCAATCAAAATTTTAACACTGCGAGCAAATGCGGGTGGGGACTTGAGCATCGAGCGTTGAAGGGAATCGGAATCAGCGACGGTCATAGACGCGCCGCCACAGGGGAAGATCAGGCAGCGGTGGCGGAGCGGGTGAAGGGCCCGGGTGCCACTCGCAGGGAGCCAGCCGTGCGGATGCGATCGCCTCAATTCGAGAGGCAATCGTTGATTGGCTGGCGGTCGAAGCTGAGGAATCCGACATCAAAAGTTCCGAAACCATGGAAATAACGGTCTGATACCAAAGCTCCCGGAAGTAGGCTAGAAAGATGCGGTAAGGGTGCTCGAGAAAATCGGTTTCAGAATTTCGCGGGAATCCGGGCACGTCGTCATGAGCAACGGTGAAATCCGTCTGACCATTCCGCGGCATAGTCCTATCAATGCCCTCACCATGGGAGCCATTGCGAAGGACGCGGGGCTCACTCCTGAAGATTTCCGGCGTTTCATTGTGGCAATCCCTAAAAGCATTGAACGTCAGACGGGCTGACAGGAAATGAGGCCGCGGGTTCGGGAGAGATTTGGGGAAATGAGGTCGGCGATGCGGGTTTTGATGTTTCCGCTGGGATGCGTGGCGGGTGCGCGGACGAGGGGTGTGGCGTGAGAATTGATAGAGATTGGGGCGGGGCTTTCCTATCGGCGTGGATTGGTCTAACGACTGGCCGCATGACACGGACACCATGGATCGGCGCGGCGGGGGTGGTGGCGCTGACTTGGGTGGTGGGGATGGCGGGGGAGGAATCGATTTCGCGGGCGCTGTGGCCGGCGCTGGTGGCGGTGGGGGTGATCGTTTTGCTGAAGGAGGCGGTGCCGGGGCTGGCGGCCGGGGTGGCGGCGGGGGCGCTTTTGCTGGCGGGCGGGGATCCGGTGGCGGCGCTGCGGGTGGGTCTGGCGGAGCATGTTTTTCCGGCGATGCAGGGGCCGTGGCGGGTGGGGGCGCTGGTTTTCACGCTGGTGCTGGGGGCCTTCGCGGGGGTGCTGGAGCGGTCGGGCGGGTTCGAGTCGCTGCTGCGGCGGGTCCTGGGAAAGGGCGGCGGCGAGCGGCGGTTGCTGGGCGGGGTGTACGGGGTGGGGCTGCTGTGCTTTTTCGACGGGCTGGCGAGCAGTTTGCTAACGGGGCGGATGGCGCGGCCGCTGGTGGATCGGGCGGGAATTTCGCGGGAGAAACTCGCATGGGTGGTGGACTCGACGGGGTCGCCGGTCGCTTGTGTGGCGTTCATTTCGACGTGGATCGCGACCCAGTTGAGCTTGATCGAGCAGGGCCTGGCGGGCGCGTCCTGGGAGGCGGATCCGTACGGGATGTTTTTCCGGTCGATCCCCGCAAACCCTTATTGCCTGCTGTGTTTGCTGCTGGTGCCGCTGGCGATCTGGCGGGGATACGAGCCGCGGGCGATGCGGCGGTTCCGGGCGGTGGAGCCGGTGGCGGGGGAGGGGATTTCGAGGGTGCCGGCGCATCCGGTGGTGGTGCTGGGGCCGCTTGCGGTGCTGGTGGCGGGGATTCTGGCGGGGTTTCCGCTGCTGGCGGAGGAGTCCGTGGACGTGCTGTCGGTCGCGGGTTGGCGGCAGGCGTTCAGCGGCGACAGCGGGCCGTACGCGCTGGTGGCGGGGAGCTTGGCGGGGCTGGTGGCGGCATTCGTGTTTTTTCCCAAAGGACGCGGCCGGGAGGCGGGCGAGGCAGCGGCGGCCGGAGCGGGATCGTTGCTGCCGGCGCTGGTGGTGCTGGTGCTGGCGTGGTCGCTGGGGAGCCAGTTCCAAGCGTTGGGAGCGGCGGATTTGATCGCCGGGTGGCTGACGGGGGGCGCGGCGGTGGAGTGGCTGCCGCTGGCGGTGTTCGCGGTGGGCTCGGCGATGGCGTTTTCGACCGGTTCGTCGTGGGGGACAATGGGGATCCTGATGCCGCTGGCGCTGCCGGCGACCCTGGTGGCGGCGACGGCTGCCGGGATGCCGGCGGGGGAGATCCAGACGCTGGCGGCGATGGTGATCGGCGCGGTCTTCGGCGGGGCGACGCTGGGAGATCATTGCAGCCCGTTTTCGGACACGACGATCGTGAGCGCGCTGGCAAGCGGCTGCCGGACGATCGATCACGTGGTTTCGCAGCTTCCTTTCGCCGCACTGGCGGCGGGGGGCGCGGCCTTGGCGTATGCCGGAATGGCGGCCGGATTGCCCTCGTGGGCGGGGACCGGGGCAGCGGCCTTGGCTTTGCTCGCTTTCGTGTGGCTCGCTAGCCGGAAAAGCGCGTTGTCTCGATGAGTTCGCAGGTTTCGCGGAGCCAGCGCCGGGGCTCGAAGCGGGTGGCGATGGCCGCGGCGGACTTTTGAACGGACGGGTCGTTCAGGAGAAGTTCGAGCTGATGTGAGATTTCCCGGGCCTTGAAGTGGCGGGGGAGCAGTCCGCTTCCGACACCCATTTCGCGGACGCGGCTGAGATTGTCATGCTGGTCGTGGGCCATCGGCTGGATCAGATGGGGGATGCCGGCCTGGAGCGCTTGGGCACAGGTGCCGATGCCGCCGTGATAAACCAGCGCGGCGGCGCGGGGAAGGATCTCGCTGAACGGAATGTAGGGGAAATGGCGGATGCCGGGCGGAAGTGCGGGCGGGATCTGATCGGCATAGCGGGTCAGCAAAAGGCCGCGGCGGCCGGTGATTTTGAGCGCTGCGACCGCTTCTCTGAAAAACGGACCGCAGGATTTCATGGCGCTGCCGGGAGTGAAAACGACGGGCGGTTCGCCATCGGCGAGAAACTCGCGGAGCTCAGCCGAGGCGGGCCGGAGGGATTTCTCGTCAAAAAGCGGGAAGCCGGTGAGACGGGTCTGCGGAGGCCAATCCGCCTGGATCGGGGCGAACCAGTCCGGGAAAAGCCCGATCACGCGGTCGGGCGAGTGCCACCAGTCGTGAAGCATGCGGCATGCGGGCGGGAGGCCGTGCTGGCGGCGGAAGCGGTTGAGATCCGGCAAGACGTGGTGGTCGACGATTTTCCCGGCAAGCCGCCACTGAAGCCGACGAAGGATGAGCGGGGCGGAGCGGCCGAATGGCATCGCGTGGATCGCCGGCTGGCGGATCAGGCTGGGGAGGACTGCGGGGGCGAGATGAATGGTGATCAGCGGGATGCCGAGCAGCTCGCGCGCGTTGCGGGCCCCGAAGGCGAGGGAGCTGGCGACAAGCAGCGTTTTTCCCGGGACGTGCAGCTCGCGGACGATCTCCAGAATCGGCGCGTAGCTGGGGCCGACGGCGTGCTTCACAATCGCGGGCAGCGCTTTCCGCGGGTGCCAGAGGTGGGGGTGCGCGCTGAGCCGCTCGTAGTCTGCCAGCGACCCGATCGGCCGGAATCCAAGGCCGGCGGCGATGACGGTTTGTTCGAAAAAAGCGCTGGCGACCACGGTGACTTCGTGGCCGCGGTCCGTGAGCGCGCGGCCCAGGCCGAGAAACGGGTGGACGTCGCCGGCGCTGCCCATGGCGAAGATCAGGATGCGCATCGGAAACAAGAGGTGGGTGGATCCACCGCGGAGGGAAGCCGGATTTTCACTCACCGGGGGAAGGCGGCAGCATTTGCCTTGCTAATGCGCCCGCGAGCGGCTTCTTTCCCGCCGCAACACGAACCTAGGACGGTCCGGCTCCGGCTGGATCCATCCCCTACGACCATGAGCGAAAAAACAATCGATCCCAAAGACTATCAGCTCCACGAAGGAGACACCGGCAGCGCCCCATACCAAGTGGCGCTCATGACCCAGCGGATTTTCCATCTCACGGACCATCTGAACATCCACAAGAAGGACTTCTCGTCCCGCCGAGGATTGCTCAAGTTGGTTTCGCAACGCCGGAAGCTGCTTGATTACATCAAGAAAGGCTCCGAGGAGAAATACCAGCAGGTCATCCAAGGCCTCGGACTCCGCCGCTAACCACTTTCTGCAAGGCAGCCACGGAACACTCCGTGGCTGTTTTGCAAAAACGGCTCAGGCACCGGAAAGGTTGCCCGGTCCGTCGGTCCGCCGACTGTTTCGGCAGTCCGAAACCCCCGATGCCCGCCTGGCACAGTGCCGCGCGGGTGGTACGCACTGAAAAGAAGAAAAGACGAAAATGAACATCCATACACTTACGGCCGATGTCGGAACCAATCCGATGACGTTCGAAACCGGCAAAATTGCCAAACTCGCCGACGGCGCGGTCACGGTCCGCTCCGGCGATACGATCATCCTGGTCACCGCCGTCTCCTCCACCAAGGTGAAGCCCGGCCAGACCTGGTTCCCGCTCTCCGTGGAATATAAGGAAAAGGCCACGGCCGCCGGCGTTTTCCCCGGCGGCTACTTCAAGCGCGAAGGCCGCCCGACCGAAAAGGAAATCCTCACCTGCCGGATGACCGACCGCCCGCTGCGGCCGCTTTTCCCGAAGGGCTATTTCTACGAAACCCAGATCGTCGCGATCCTCCTCAGCGCCGACGGCGAAAATGATTCCGACGTCCTCGCGATGAACGGGGCTTCCGCCGCCCTCTGCCTTTCCGACATCCCGTTCGCCGGCCCGATCGGCGCGGTGCGCGTCGGCCGCGTGGACGGCGAGTTTGTCATCAACCCGACCCACGACCAGCGCGCCGAGAGCGATCTCGACCTGATCTACGTCGGCAACAAGAACGACGTCATCATGATCGAAGGCCAGGCCGACGAGCTTCCCGAAGAGGAATTCATCAAGGCGCTGCATTTCGCCCAGGAAGCCGTTGCCAAACTCGTCGCCGTTCAGGAAGAAATGGTGAAACTCGCCGGCAAGGAAAAGCGCGATTACACGACCGTTCTCGCCAAGGAAAACCTCCTCGAAATCGCTTACGAAATCGCCGGCGACCGCATCGAGGGAGCCATCTACGCGCCTTCCAAAACCGAGCGCGCCAAGAAGGTCGGAGCCCTCCGCGACGAGGTCGAAGCCGCCATCAAGGAGCGCGCTCCGGAAGCGACCGACTTCGATGTCGAACAAGCCTTCGAATACCTTCAGAAAAAGGCATTCCGAATTTCCATCATGGAAAAAGGTGTCCGCGCCGATGGCCGCCAGATTGGCGACCTCCGCTCGCTCTACGGCGAAGTCGGCACCCTGCCGCGCGTTCACGGCTCCGCCATTTTCGCCCGCGGCGAGACCCAGGCGCTCGCCATCACCACGCTCGCTCCGGCCGATGAGAAGCAACGTTTCGACAACTACGCCGGTGGCGAGGACGAGAAGCGCTTCATCCTCCACTACAACTTCCCTCCGTTCTCCGTCGGCGAATGCGGGCGCATGGGTGGCATCAACCGCCGGGAAATCGGCCACGGCTCGCTGGCCGAGCGTTCCATCGAACCCGTCATCCCCGACGAAGCCGACTTCCCGTACGCCATCCGCGTTTCCTCGGAAGTGATGGAATCGAACGGTTCCACCTCCATGGCCTCCGTTTGCGCGGGCACCATGGCGCTGCTCAATGCCGGCGTCCCGCTCATCCGGCCGGTCGGCGGGATTTCCGTCGGTCTCGTGACCGAGAACAACAGCGATGACTCGATCAAGTCCTACAAGATGTTGCTCGATATCATCGGGTCCGAAGACTTCTACGGCGACATGGACTTCAAGCTCTGCGGCACCAGCGAAGG
>JBBSJY010000235.1:0-7191 GCA_038256845.1 Verrucomicrobiales bacterium
ATGCCAGCCTCGTTTCGGCAGCACGGGGCTGTCCCGGTAGTCGAGCACCTGGGTGAAGCGGAGCTTCGGATTGGTATAACTTGTCGGTCCCAGTTCCGCCCTCGGCAAGCCGTCGGCGCTCACATTGAGATACGAATACCCAGCCAGAAGCTCGATGCTGTAATGGTCGCCGAATTTCCGGCCCAACGTGGTTTCCAACCCGGTCTCAATGGATTCATATCCTTCGCGTCCATAGATCAGTGCGTAAATCCGGGCACTTAACGAATAGTCGGATCCGAACAACCATGGCTCCGTAATTTTCGTCTCCCCCAGCGCCCCCCGCGAACTGAACTCGAAGCCGGTGCTGAATCCGAGCAACTGTCCGAACAAGTTCCGATCCGTGTAGGCCGCGCGGAAGATCAGGCCCTCATACGAACCGGCGCCTGCTCCCAGTGTAAGCTCTTTCGCAGGCGCCTCTTCGAAATGCAGCGTCGCCGCCACCCGGCGCGCCGAGGATCCTTGATCGCGCTCCACCCGCGCCGAGGAAAACGCCCCGGTCGCAAGAAACTGCCGCAGCCGCTCGTTCATTGCCGCCTCGTCATACCAGTCACCCTCCAGCGGCTTGAGGCGCCTGAGCACCCGGTTCGGATTGGTCCGCCGGAGACCTTCCACCTCGACCCTCTCCAGCCGGACCCGGGTCCCCAGGTTGATGGTGAACTCGGGGATGAAGAGTTGGTTATCCAACGCCCTTCCCATTAGGATTTCCGAATCGGGATAGCCACGGCTGATAAATGCCTCGCCCACCGCCGCACGCATCCGGTTGACATTCCCGGTGGTCGCCGGAGTTCCCACAAACTCCGCCACCGTGGTGGTCGTCCGCTGCACCCCGCGGCCGTCCGGGCTGTCAATCCGCGGTCTCCCTATCTGATAGATCGGACCCCGCGCCACATCGATGACGAGATCGACCTCGCCCGATTCCGGATCGATTTCCCGGGACGTCACCGACGCCTCCGCCCCCCAGTGTCCCATCGCGTTGAGCTCCTGGCGGATCGATCCCAAACCTTCCTCCACATCCTCCTCCCGGAATGGCGCGTCCCCGGAAGCGAATGGCCGGTCTTTCGAAGCGGGGGTGGCATAGATCTTCGCCAGTCTTGTCGCATCCTCCCCTTCCACCCCACGCACCGCGACGTCCCCAAGCGAGAGACGGGATCCCTCTTTCACGAGCAGCAGGATCTCGCGTGGGCCGATGATGCGCGAGGTGACCGTCGCGTCGCCGTAGCCGTCGTTCAACATGATTTGGCGCAACAGAAACGCGGCATCATCCGCACGCGAAGCGGACGCCGGATCGGAGCGGATGTGCTCGAGCCGCCCGCCAATCAGATCGAGTAGTTCCGCCTCGGTCTTGATTCTCGATCCCTCGATTCGCACACGCGTCTGCGCATCCGCAACCAACGGGGTGGTCAGCAGGAGGAGCAGGATTCGAATCGGCCGCATCATCGGAAGGAAAACCGCCATAAACCGAGGAGCCGGGAATTCCCTTCGGATCCCATGCCGGCGCTGACATACCAGCGTTCGGTGAGTTTGATCGTAGCGGTGGAAAAGGTGTCGTTGTCGTAGGGGTCCTGTTCGGACAGGTTGAAATCGACCCGGTCGAGAACCTTCAACACCGGCCGCAGTTGCCTCGCGAAGGGAAGCCGCCCGCGGCGCGCCTCCTCGATCAGCAGTTGGAATGCCCGCGACGAGGCCGCCTGCGGATCCTCCAGGCCGGAAGTGGTGGTTCCGGTGGCCAGCAAGGTCATGATCTCGTTGTCCGGCAGCGGTGGCGAGGAGGTAAGGATGATCTGCGGGTCGGACAATTGCCCGTAAACATAGATGTTCACCCGGTAGGGACGCGGTTCGGAGACTCCGCGAATTTCCAGCGTCGGATCGATTCCGTTTTCAGGACTGAAGCGGAGAAATCCGGAGGCCACCTCCAGCCTGCTGAAAGGGAGGGAGGCCACCGCATTGCGGATGCGGACGGTCCCGTCCGGCGCCGGATTTCCGATCGTGCCACCCACCCGGATGGCCACATCGACCTCGCCCGTGCCAAGATTCCCGCGGATCAGAAAGGGGTCGGCCGTCTGCACGACCACGTCGAGTTCCCAGTTGCTGAATGGTGCCGGAACCGCAGCGGTCGGAGCGGCCCCGGTATCGATTTTGGGCAGGGATGCCGCCGCAGGACCCGTGAACGGCCGACCGATCGGCAGGATCTCGATGTCCCGGTAAAACAAGCTGTCCACGATCCCGATCGTCCCGGTGACCCGCGCGCTCTCCAACAGCCCCTGCACCCGCAGCGCCGCATTCGCGCGGATAATCATCTGTTCGTTCCTGACGATCGGCAGGTGGTTGCCACGGAGCTGGACGTCGATTTCACCCGGCGCCGCACCGCTGAGCTCGATCGTCCCGCCGCCGGTCACTTCGCCTCCGGCAACCACCGCCCGCAGATTTTCTATCAGCACGCGTTCCAAATTCAGATCCAAATCCGCCGACACCTCCCTCAGGTCCGGCAGGTCCGGATTGGTCGGAACGAGCCCCCCGCCCGCCAGCCGGAGATTGCCGCGCAACTTGGGGTCCGAGAGCTTTCCATCCGCGACCACATTCCCCGTTATCACCCCCGTGAGCTGCCTGGCGGCCGGAACCAATGTCGAAAACCGCGAAATATCCAGCCGCGGCAGCTCGACCTTCGCCTCGAACGTTTCCTCCATCACCAGCCCGGGCTCCTCCGCCCAGGCGGCCGGGCGGAACGCCATCTCCATTTTCAGAACCGCAGGCGGAAAATCGGGGGCCGTCGCCATGCCATCGATCGCGATCCGCCCGTCGCGCGCCACCAGCTCGACGGTTAGGTCCGCCGGCGGGAGATCGGGATTGTCCGGAGCGCGCAGGTTCCTCAATTCAACCTCCATCTCGATCTCCGGATCCGGGAAGCTCCCGGAGGCGTTCACGCTCACCCGCCCCGTCGACTCCGGATCAATCTCCAGATCCTCCGGCAGCCAGGGCTCCAGAAGTTGCAGCGGAAGCTCACGCGATTCGATCGAAAGCTCCACCGGGCGTTGATCGTTCGCCAGAGTCTCCCGCCAATTCGCAAAATCCTCCGGCACCGGCAGACTTGCGCTTCCCTCCGCAATTTCGACTCCGTCATCCGTCCACAGCAAGCGGCGGATCGTCAGCATTCCTTCCGCAAGTGCGGCGTCGAATTCCACGGCTTGGTCGGCCGTGGAAAGCCGCAGATTCTCCGCCTCCACATTGCCCGGCCAGTCGTATTTGATCTCGCCGGATGCCGTGATGTCCGGCTGGTCCGGGCGTTGGTAGAGCGATTCCGTGAGCGTCAGCTCGCCCTGGTGGGTGCCCTCCTTGAAGTTTCCGCTGCCCTTCCACTCCCCCGACAGATCGATCTGACCCTCCACCTCCACCTGTGCGAGTTCCAGCCAGCGGGCCACCCGCCGCTTGCTAAACTGATCCAGATTCAGGCTCGCGTTGTATGTTCCCGTCGCGAAATCGTAGCCGCCGGAAATTTCCACCCCGTTCGAAGCCAAAGTGGTCAGCAGCGGCTTGTCCTCCTCCCACTTCACGGTCACATCCACGGGCGCCGCCTCGTCCTCATCCGCCGGTTGCAGCGTCAATTCCGCGCTGGCGCCCGTCAGCCGGTTGTCCTCCATCGTGAGTTCGAAAGTTCCGCTCACCGATGATAACGCGCCCGCCCCGCCGTCCGCCGGCCGAGGAGCCGCCGCACCCTCCGGCATGAGGGCGTCCTCGATGATCGCTTCCCCCGATGATCCCTCCCCATCCGCCGGATCCGCCGCCGGCGTTTCCATTTCCACGGCCTCCGGACCCCCGCCATCCCCGCCGGACGCTTCAGAGGAAGAGGGCTTTCTTTCCCCAGGGTCCGCGGCCGCCTGCTCCCCTTCCACCTCCTCCGAATCCGTCTCCTCCTCATCAACCGCCTCCGGGGCCGCCGGTGTCTGATCCTCATCAACCGCATCCGGGGCCGCGGCCGCCTCGGGACTCAGAGCATCCTCGATGATCGCCTCCGCGGCCGATGGTTTTTCGGCCGCCTCCTCCTCGGACGTCCCGTTCCCCGTCGTCTCCACTTCCGGAGTTTCCGCTCCCGCGTTCTCCACACTCGCCGACTTCACCTGGCTCCTGATCCCTGCGATGAGTTTGGGTACATCGTCTCCGGAGAAATCGCCCTGGATGTCGCCGAGGACGAAGCCGCCCTCCGAGCGGTCCAACGGTGCCGACGCGTTGATATTGATCTCGTTCTCGAATGCTCTGCCGAACGCCTTTACCCTCACCTGATCCGATCCCAAGGTAACATCGAGGTTCAGCTCGGACGCGTGATAGTCCTCGAAATCCACATCCTCCAGCAGGATCCGCGCGGTGCCCGTCGCAGTGAGCGGGTCGGGATAAAGATTCTCCACCTCCACCGCCAGCGAAGTCACCCGCGCAACCAACGGGCTCTCCACTCCGAATTTCGCCGCGATCTCCTCGACCCGCACCGATCCTTCCCGCAGGTTCAAGGCCGCCGTGGATAGCCCCGGCCCGCTCGTGATACTAAAAACCGCCTCCTCGACCCGCAGCTCCGTCTCGACCGACGGCCCGCCCGTTTCCGGCAGTTCCATCAC
Source organism: Verrucomicrobiales bacterium (assembly GCA_038256845.1). Classification (GTDB taxonomy): domain Bacteria; phylum Verrucomicrobiota; class Verrucomicrobiia; order Verrucomicrobiales; family Akkermansiaceae; genus Luteolibacter. The sequence continues at coordinate 4,641 of JBBSJY010000235.1, forward strand.
GAAGTCCCGCACGCTCACCCCGGGCAGCGGATCAAGCCGCGCCACGGAAAGGCTATCCTCCGTCCAAACGATCTCCGTCGCCTGCTCCGGCCAGCTCTTGCCGGTCGCATCGGTCACTTCGCCCAGTTCCAGATCGATCACGCCGCTGCCCGACGGATGGGTGATGCTGCTGGAACCCAACGCGAAAACCGGCTCCCCATCCTTTTTCGCATCGAGGGAAACATCCTTGGCGACCAGATCCAGGGGAACCACCTGCGCGCGGACGTTTCGCAGCGTTTCCACCACTTTCTCCAAATCCAGCGGCTCGTTGTCGTCCTCTTTTTCCAAACCGAGCCGGAGATCCGCGTGGACGCCTTCCACGGTCAACCCGTCGAGCTTCCCTTTTCGCAGCTCACCCAGCCGGTAGTGCGGCGTCGCCCGGTCCACCGTCAGCAACGCGAGCGCCTCATCGCTCTTCAGAGTCAGATCGACGATCGACAGACCCCCGCTCAACGTCCCCTCCACCTCGAAATCACCGCTGAAGCCCATACCTTCCAGATAGTGGAACGCGATCCGCGGTGCCAGCCAGCGGATGCCCGGCCCGTTCAGCCACAGAACGAAGGCAACCAGAAACACCAGCAAACCCAGCAAAATCCAGCGCCCATACGCCCTGCGCTTCCTTTCGGGCGCTTCGGAATTCCCCGTCTGTGGCTTCGTTTTTGGCAACTCGCCGCGAACCTCACCCCATGTGGCGACCGGGTCAATTGCGGGATCACGCCGAAATCTCCGCATTTGCCAGCTCATCGCAAGATCCCTATCAATCGCGACGTGGAAGCCATCACTTTCCGCCCCATCTATCAGGAACGCGTCTGGGGCGGGCGCGAACTCGAGCGCGCGTATCGCCGCAGCCTCCCCTCACCGGACCGACCCTTCGGCGAATCCTGGGAGATCGTCGATCGCGAAAACGAGCAATCGGTCGTCGACCGCGGCCCGCTCGCGGGAACCACGCTCCACGAGTTGTGGAATTCCCGCCGCGAGGAAATTTTCGGCAGCGGATACGCCGATGCCCACCCCCGCTTTCCCATCCTCATCAAGATCCTCGACGCCCGCGACGACCTCTCCATCCAGGTCCACCCTCCGGCCGATCTCGCCGCACTGCTCGGCGGCGAGCCGAAAACGGAAATGTGGTACATCGCCCGCTGTGAGCCCGGCGCGAAACTCCACGTCGGTCTCAGGCAAGGCGTCACCCGCGCCATGTTTGAGAACGCCATCGGGGACGGGTCCGTCGCCGATCGCGTCCACGCCATCACTCCCGCTCCCGGCCAATCGATCTTCATCCCCTCCGGCCGCCTCCACGCCATCGGCGCCGGATTCCTCATCCACGAGATCCAGCAAAATTCCGACACCACCTATCGCGTCTTCGATTGGAATCGCAGCGGCCTCGAGGGCAAACCCCGCGATCTCCACGTCCGCGAATCCCTCGCCAGCATCGATTACCAGGATTTCGAGCCGGAAATGGATCGCCCGATCCATGGAGTTCTCGCGGAATGTCCGTTCTTCAGGACCGAGCTGATCGAAATTCCTGACGGCCACAGCATCGGAAATCCAACCCCCGACCGCTTCTCCATCCTATCCGTGGTCGGCGGTTCCCTGACCGGCCGCGACGCAACCCGCTTCGACCCAGGCAGCACCCTCCTCCTGCCGAATGGCCCGGCGGATCTAACAGCCTCCGGAAATGCCGCCATCCTCCGCATCACCCTCCCGACCGGCTAATTGGAAAGATTCAGGAAATACGGGAGAATAATCCGCAATCAGCAATCCATCTCCTTCATACCCACATCTCCATCGGCCACGCGTCGTGGCGGCGGTTTCCAACCGCCCCGGCCCAAGTAGCGGCGATCACCGGTCGCCGCGAATCATTCCCCCGCCCCCTCGTCCGCATCCTTCACCCGCAGCCTCAACCTGCCTCGGCGTAGCGCAGCGAAGACGGGCCGAGTCGTCACCCTCTTCACATCAACAATCATCATTCATCAGTCGATCTCCTTCCCATCCACATCTCCAACCGCCAATCCTCACGCGTCGCCCCTTCCCGCAATACCTCCCGGGAAACCGGAAAGGGGCACAGGCATCCCGCCTGTTTCCAACGGAGCACCCCCATGCCGCGGCCCCGCGGCGGCGGTTTCCAACCGCCCGGCCCAAGTAGCGGCGATCACCGGTCGCCGCGAATGAACTCCCAGGAAAGAGGCACAGGCGTCCCGCCTGTTCTTCCCCATCACCCCCATTCAACTGCCGCCCCACACTTCCCCATCACCCCATTCAACTTCCAGCCCTCACGCGTCGCACCTTCCCGCAACACCCCCGCCCCCCGACCTCCGAATCTTCCTCTTCCCACTGATCACTCATCACTCATCACTGATCACTGATCACTGATCACTTGGCACTTGGCACTTGGCACTTGGCACTCTCTCCGACCTCAAACCTCTCGACCACCGACCACCGACCACCGACCACCGACCTTCCGGCATTCAAAAAACTCCCGCCGCCACATCCAGCGGACTCACCACCCCGAGGC
>JBBSJY010000236.1:0-7149 GCA_038256845.1 Verrucomicrobiales bacterium
GTGGTGGTCGGCATCGGGAAATCGGGAAACATCGGCCACAAGATCGCGGCCACGCTCAACTCGACCGGAGCGACGGCGGTCGTGCTGAATTCCCAGAACGCGCTCCACGGCGATCTCGGCATTCTAGAGCCGCGGGGATTAACAGTGCAGGATTTCGCGCGCTTTCATCCGGGCGGCTCGCTGGGGCCGGGATCTGCTGACGCGGGTGTCGGTCATCATGCGGACGGACGCCGCGCGGCCGTTCAGGCGCCGGCGAGCCAAGCTTCCGCGGCCTCCATGACCCGGCTGCGGTGGAGGGCGTGCACCTTCCAGCCCACTCTCCGATGAATCGCTCCCGTTTGGGAAAGCTCGCGGACGCCGACGGCATGCACGCGGTTCAACCTCCCCGTAAATTGCCTGACCGAGTAGCTCAGAATGATGTCCTCGCCATTGCCGCGCGGGACCGAGCCGCGCTGGATTTCCTCGAACGCGGGCGCTGCCAGGAAGAACCGTGCGAACGACCCGCGTGAGCCGATGAGCGCCCGGGTGAGCACCACGGGCACATCGCCTTCGATGCCGTCGATGAACCGTGCGTAGCTCCCGTCTTCCTTCGGCGCCCGGCCGAAAATTCCGTGCAGCACCCCCGGATCCGCCCGCCAATGCGCATACAAGCGCTCGATATCCTCCGCCGCGATTTCCAAATCGTCATCCTGGATCAGCACCGCCTCGGTCGGAGCCAGTGCCGCCGCGGCGAAACGCGAATAGAGTCCGAAATCCGCGTTCGCATTCAGAACCTTTGCCCACGGGTGCCGGATCTCCACCTCCGGCCGGTTGTTCCAGACAATGGCCGATGTCACGACTCCGCCCCGATGCCAACCCTCCAGAATCCGGTGCAGGTTCTCCGGTCTGGTCCAGTTGAGAATTACCGCGGACAATCCCTCACCGGATGGTTTTCCTTTGGTCTGCGGCCTGGTGCCGGCACGGACCTTCTCCACCGTCCGGGCACGCCAGGGTGGCACAGGAGCCGGGCCTTCGAGCTTCTCCAAGGCCAGCATTTCCGCACCTCCTGCTCTCCGATACTTCCCCGCGAACGCTTCCAGAAACATCTCCGCCGCGCGGCTGCCCGGTTCATCCAGCGACCACGTCAGCGTGCCGCCGCCTTTCAACAGACTCCAGGCCTGGCATGCCGCCGCGAGCCGTTCCGCCACTCCGCCGCAGTCCCCCACCTGCACGCGGTCGAAGCTTTCCCACCAGCCGTCGCCCGCGATCAGCCACGCCAGCACCTCGACCGCTTCCCCTTCGAAAAGATGCACGCGGTCCTCAAGCCGGCGGGCCTTGATCCTGTTTCGAAAGTCCGACCGCTGGCCCGACTTCCCCGCTTCATACAGATCGACGGCCCACACCTGGCCAGGGCATTCCAGCCGTTCATTCAGCACCGATACCACATCACTCCCGTCTCCCGCTCCGATCACCAGCCCCCGCCATCCGCGCACCGCATCGCCTCCCGCCCGGCAAATTGCCTCGTGAATCACGAGATCTTTGACCGGATGGCAGATCCCCCGGTGAGGTTGACTCAGAACAGGACGATAGCGGAACGCCGGAAACAAATCCCGGAACGCTTCGTCCCCATTCCAATCCAGCGTCTTCATGCCATTTCGAGCCGCCAGCGATGGGAACAGGACTTCGTGAAACGTGAAGCGCCCGTGCTCCCGCCGGAAATCCAGCGCCCGCCGGACCAACCCCGCGCTCTTCCGGCTCAGCGGCTTGAAGCAGCGCCACGGCTCCTTGAAGAACCCGTCCGCATGGCGCCAGTGCGGCCACGACCTGTCGGAGTGCTTTGAGCGGATGTCGAAGGCGGCAAAGTCCGCCCCCGCAGCCGCCGTCCGTCCGACCAGCTCCGCGAAAGCCTCCGCGTCTCCCGCCACATCGTCCTCCACGAACCACACCGCCTCCCCATCCTCCAGCGTGGCTTCGAGATGATACATCGCCCGCGACCACGCCGTGATCCGCGGGAAGTTTCCCGAATCGCTCATCAATCCGCCGAAGCCTTCCATCTCCTCATCCGGATACCACACCGCACCCCCGCCCGGAGAATCGGCAATGACCTCTGTTCGCCCTAATCGACCCAGTATCCCCGCCATCCGATCCGTCACCGGATTCGCCCCACGCCCGAGAATCAGAAACCGCTCCCTCACGCCGCGTGCGTCGTGACCGCCACCGTCATCCTTTTCCGGAAGAGACCCGTTCATTTGCCGCCATCCCTCTTCCGCGCCTCGATCACCGTCGTTTGCGCCCGTGTGCTTGCGATCGATAGCTCCATCTCCGCCCACTCCGGCTTGTTGTGGAAATGCCGTTCCAGCCCCCTCAGCCAAGCCGTCTCAGATTCCCCGATCTCGCAGCGCCGGGTCTCGAATCCCAGGGATCCCAGCACTGTCTCCATCAACTCCGCTGTCCATACCCCGAGATGCCCGTGGCCGCCGATGATCGATCCGATCCCTCCCGCCAGCGATCCGTCGTTGAACTTCCGCTGCTTCTGGTAGGCGGAGTAGCCTTCCGAAAACTCCCGCGTCAGCCGCACCGGATCCGGGAACGCCAGACGCAGGATCCCCCCATCCTTGAGGATCCGGTGCGCTTCGCGGAAAAATCCGTGGGCCTCGCCCGGATGGATGTGTTCGATCACATGTTCCAGAAAAATCGCTTCCACCGATCCGTTCGCGAACGCCAGCCGCAGGCGGATGTCCACCTCGGTCCGGTCGTAGTTCTCCCAGCCTTCAATTTTGCCAGGGCCGCATCCCAAGTGAACCAAACGCTCCGCGGGCCTCCCCACTTCCGTTCCCGCCTCCACCGCCACCGCGTTGAAGCGGTCACGCGGCAAATGATAGAGGTTTCCATGAAAATCCTCCACCCACGCCTCCGTCCACCCCGGCAGATTCGCCCGCACCACGCCGTTGGCCAGGTTCACGTCGCTCCGCCGGTGATTCTCCTGCTCCATGGCCGCCCAAGTCCATCCGGTGGGGGCGAAGCGGACCGTGTCGCTCTTCTCGTTGGGAAACGCCTCACGCGCCGCCGGAAGGTCGATGAACTTCATGCCGACGGCCGACGCCCGTTTCAACAGGTCGATGTCGCCATACCCGGCCATGTGGAGCGACTCGTCGTAGCCACCGAGCAACTGGAACTCCGCCGCGGACATCCCGATCCGGCCGTAGGTCCCCTTGAAAAAGCCAGGACAGCGGACACCCCAACCGAGCGACAAATCCTTGAGAGTCTCCCACGTCCCCTCCGCGAAGTTGTCCGCATCCAGATTGAAAAGAACCCTGCCCCGCGCCAACCGGTGCGCGAAGTTCTTCCCGATGTTGATGTGGAAGGGAATGTCGCTGGTCAACCGGTAGTAACGCAAAAGCCCTGACCCGATCTCCTCCTGATGATTCTTTCCAATCCAATCTCTCAACTCGTCACCCGATCCCCAATCCAGAACCACCAGTTCGGCATCTCTTCCGGAAAGATAGCGAAGGTTTTCAGGCAAGGTCTGCCGTATTTGCGAAAAACGGTCTTTGATTGAAACAGGGAAGGAAACGGATGGGTTCATGCTCGAAATGTGCTGATTTTTCTGATTTGCTTCCGATCCCTGATGGGTTGTTCCCATTCATGTGATTCCGTGAGGGCTGACCCCATAAATGCTGACCCCATAAATGCCAACCCGTTCGCATGCACGGCTTGAAGGGTTCCTAATCCCCACTTTCGGGGTGCCCCGTGGCAATCGTTGATTTAATCGCCAAGTTCCGGTTGGAAAATCAAGGATTTAAATCTAGATAGAGTATTTGGGTTACTTCCGACATAAAAGTGCATGTCCTCGGGGGCTGAAATCTTTTCGCCGCTGAAAAGTCTCTGGGTTTCTTTTTCCACATTCTCAACCGGATATGTCCATGCCGACAACGGCGTTCCGGGATCGTCAGGTACTCGAATACATATAATTTTTTTCCCTGAGACACCAAAGACATCGTATTCATAGATCAACTGTCCAATATTGTTATCAATATTCTCCTTCTTGTGTGGCGGAACATTGCCCATTATTTCGGCAATCATGCGTCGGGTTTTGACCTTGTCTTCATCAGTGGGAGGCAGTGCTTCCAAGTAATAGGCATGAGCACCTTCGAGTTTCCTCTCCAGAACAATTCGGCATCTTTCAGCTTCACTCTTATTTAGAAAATCAAAGAGCGGAACCACTTCGGCGTGCATCACGCCTACGTGTGCAAATCCGGCAGGATGTCGATCCTCGCTTGCGTGTAGGGGTTTTGACCTTTCGATGGTTTTTGTAATTGAGCTTCCGACAGGAGAATTGCTGGTTATAGTTCTAGTGCTACCGCTTTTGGAATACGGATTCTCCCCCTGCCGCAGACCAGAGGCTTCCCAAGCATTCCAACGAGGGTTTTTCAAAACGAACAAGCCAATCGCCACTCCTAATCCAACAAATGTGGCGATGAGCAACCAGGGCAGCATCCGGCTTCGAACTTTCACTGTTCCTGTTTTCCGATGGTGTGAAATTTTTAGATAGGGTTAAACCTTACCTAAGGAGCAGCAATCCGCCTGACCCGACATGCACATGATATCTATTTGCGGATTCCGAGCCCGAAAGGGAAGAATTTTTGCACGGGATGAGGCGGAGCTTCCGCAGTTTTCAGGGTAATTGCGATTTCCCAAGCAGTTTTACGGCCTGATAATCTGTCTACGGTAAGTAATCTTAATATCAGGTTGGCCAAATCCAGGGGAATCGATATACCATCTGCCGCTTGCAACATCATGAATCGCTCCCGGTGGGAACGGTGGCCCCACCACTTTCCATTCTGAGACTGTATCACCGGAATCCATCTCCTTTTTTTCACTATCGACTCCTTCTCTTGGAGCGTCATCTAACCAAATCCTGTCTCCCCCAAGCTTCCACTTTAAGGTTACAACCCGTTTGGTAGCTACCTGACGCCTTGGGGGTGGGGGTAAGTTGGCGCACAAATTCTGAGAAACACCTTGCCAGGTCACCATTGTCGCCAAGGTAGCTCCACCAGATCTTTTAAGAAACCTCCGCCGGGTGATCGAATTATTCCAAGCAGCCCCTGTGGCCTTATTTTCATCAAACGCTTGACTTAAACGTGAGGGGGGGGGGTACGGAGGGTTCGTCGTTGGTATTCATAACTACCAAGCTTCTACCCAACCTAGATGCACCCAGTCAACAGGATTTTCCCACGAAATGCTCCGGGAATCGATTTTTCCCCGTCGCCCAACGATTTGCCTCGGACCGGAGATTCCGACATCGTCCGTCGCTTTCCCGCAATCCCGCCCTCCCACTCATGAACCTGATTTACACCATCGCCTACGATCTCCCCGGCCGGAGGGGCAGCCGCACCATGGCGAAACTGCTTTGTTCCTCGCTGCTGCGGGGTTTCTGGAGCGGGCGGATCGTGGTGTTCCGCAACTTCGCGCAGCCGCTTTTCCCGGTGGAGCGGAAGGGGCTGGAAGAGGTGTTCATCGCCACGGATTTCGGCGAAGGGGAGGAAGCGGGCAAGCGCTGCCTGCTCGACGCGCTGGAGGCACGGATCCGGGCGGTGGAGTGGATCGAGCGGCCCCGGCAGTACGGCTGGATCGCCTATCTGGATGCGGATTGCTTGGCGTTGCGGGACGTGGAGCACCTTTTCGCGGGTGACGCGGACGTGCTGGTCCAGCCGGAGCGGGGGCGGTCAATGCGGAAAGAGATGGTGTTCAACGGGTACTTGGGAGCGGACGGCGGCGGTCTGGGGATGATCAGCGACGGTCGCAGACCGACCCTACAGGGGCGGAACGGGTGGTTGGGGCGGGAGGGGATCAATGCGGGAACATTCGCCGTGCGGGGGGATCGGTTCGCCGGGTTCATGGCGGAGTGGCAGCGGATTTTCGACAGTCCTCCCGGTCATCCGGAGTTCCGGGACCAGACGGCCTTCAACCGGCTGCTGCTGGAAACGGATCTCCGGGTCCGGCCCTTCGAGCGGGGCGAGATCATGTTCCCCTTCCACCTCGACAAGGGCTTCCTGGACTACCGTGAGGCCGCGCTGTTGCACTTCGTCGGCGGAAAACACAAAGACAAGATCGACCTCGCCTTCGCACTTCACATGATGAGGACCTACGGCGACGAAGGCGGCCTGTTTCTCGATCTTCTGGAATCCTGACCGTCTCAACCCATGGACATCGAAACCACCTTTCCACTCCGTTACTTCATCAACCTCGGCCGCCGGCAGGACCGGCGGGTGGAAACGGAGATCGCGCTGGAGGATGCGGGGATCACTGCGGAGCGCTTCCCGGCGGTGGACGCCCGTTTCGTGAAGAAGACCCGCGGCTACGAATCCGCCGGGAGATATGCCCTGGCGCTCAGCCAGCGGCTGGTCCTGCGCACGGCCTCGCTCAAAAAGGCGGATGCGGTGCTGATCCTCGAGGACGACGTGGTGTTTCACCCGCGTCTGCTGGAGAAACTGGCGGAGATCGAACTGCCGGACGATTGGGGGATCTTCTACCTCGGCTGCGCCCACCAGCGTCGGCCGTGGCCGGCTGGGAAGGGTCTGGTCCGTACGCCCTACGCGCTGGACACGCACGCCTTCGCCGTGCGGGCTCCCTACTACCGGATGGTAATGGCGGCGCTGAGCCGTCACTCCGGCGAAGAGTTCGCCCATCCGAAGGCCAGCGATTGGTATCTGGCCAATCTCCATGCCGAGATCCCCACCTACGCCTGCTATCCCAACCTCGCCTGGCAGGCGGTGGCGGAGTCTGATCTGGCCGGCGGCACCTACAGTAACTACACCGCCACGGGAGAACAGGTTTCCGCGAAGGGCGAGACTGTGGGACTCCAAGGTGAATTGTGGGGAGCCAAGAGGTGGCAGCCGTGGACCCGGCCGGAATTGGCGGAGGAAGCCCCGGCGAATGACGATGAAAAGGTGATTCCAATCACGGGCTTTCCCGCCACCGTTTCCCCGGCCGCGGAACCTCCCATCAGGATCGATCCGAAGCTGGGCCTGCTTTTCCTCACCCGTGGGGATGTGAACCAACCGGAGATCTGGCAGGAATTCACCGCGCAGGCCGGGGACGAAATCCGGGTCTTCTCGCATCCGAAGGATCCTGATGCGGCAGGGCAAGGGTTTCTGGCAGGCACCGCGA
>JBBSJY010000237.1:0-7102 GCA_038256845.1 Verrucomicrobiales bacterium
GGCGTTGGCCCCGCACCGCGATCGACGTTCCGTCTCTCGGGCCGCCCTGCTTCGGGGCGACGGGCGGAACCTAGACCCGCACCGCCCCACGGGTCAACACCTTTTGTGAAGCTTTTTTGAAAAATCACCGGCCGGGTTGTACAAGTGCCTGATTCTTAGAGCAATCTATTGTCAGCTCCTCATGGCGTCGGCAGCTCGACCGATTCCACCCGCTCAAAAAATCGTCCCATGTCGCCGCCGCATTCGTCGATCAGACGCTGGAATAGCGGGATATGATGGTGGTAGGTGGTCACGGCGACGAGATGGGCGTTGGTTAAGTCCCCTTTCAGCCACGATTCCAATCCGCGGCCGCCCCAATTCTTGCGCAGAGTCCGCAATCGCTCCTGCAATCGCGAGAGTTCGGCTCTTTTTCGTGCCCGCATCACTTCCGGGGGCAATCCCGATTGATACAGTTTCTCAAGCTCATCGCGAATTCGCTCCACTTCTCCGTAAAAATCCCGCCGCCGCTCAAGCAACCCCAGATACCCTTGCAATGTCTCATTCCGGCCCCGCTGACGGAGCCAGCGTTTGACTCCTTCCTCAGCGACCGCATTGGCGAGATTCTCACTGAAAACGGTGTCGCCCCGCCGGAATAGTTTGCGATGGGTCAGTTCGTGGAAAATGAGTTCGACGAGCGCCAGATCGGGGTAATCCGCAAACGTGTTCAGCACGGGATCGTGAAACCATCCGAGGGTTGAATAGGCATCCACGCCTGACACCGTCACTTCGTAGCCGTCCCGCCGCAGGCCCTCCGCGGCCGCTTGGGCGGCCGCTTCCTTGAAGTAACCGCGATAGTCCAATTCACCCACAAACGGATATTTCCATGACTTGGCTTCCAGCGAAAACTCCGGAGCGGCGAATAGATTCCATATCACATGCTCCCGGCCGATATCGGCATACCTTCCATAACTTTCCTCGCCCGGAAGGGCGAGATGCTCGCTTCCGAAACGACGTATCTCTTGCACCAATTTCAACTTCCTCCGCAATTGCAAATCGGTTTCCGGATCTCCGAGGACCGCTGGGATGGACCGGCCCTTCCGCTGAATCTCCCACTGCCCCGCGATGGCCTGGCCGTAGAAGCTGACGGTCTGACAAGCGCCCGACATCACTATCAGTGACGCCAGTGCGCCGACCTTCAAAATGGAGTTCCATCCACGCGACTGTATCCGGCGGCTCCCGGATGACGGACGTAGGAAATGAGAGGTGCCGCACATTTCAGGCTTCAGTTGCGAAAACTCGTCGCTCCCAGTGGATTGACAAGGCTCCAACCGATTTTTCATCCGCATAATTACCCATTCAAGCGTGCACGAGATGGCACTCTGCTAGATAATCGAGGGCATCGGGAGCGCGACGGATCGCGAGTGAAAAGTGCCCGAGATGGGATTCCTCGACAAGTTGCGCTGCGGGGATTCTCGCCACCAGTTCCCGTACCCGGACAAGTGGGATGTTGCGGTCCTCACCTCCGTGCCAATATCGGATCGGAGAAATCATTTCAGCAAAGCGAAACGGCCACCTCTGGAAGTAGATATCCGCATCCGCCATCACTCCACGGCCTCCCTGGCGAACGCCTTCGCAAAAACTCTGAATCAATACAGGCATCGCTTCCGGATGATCCATCAGCACGGTCCGGTCCTCCTGCGGCAGGCTCCGGATCAACGCGGAAAGCGGAAACCGGGAGGCCCCGCGGAGCGCGACGAGGGATGCAGCACAGAAGAGACCGGAGAAGAGCCCCGCAGGCATGCGGCGAATCAACGCCATCAAACGATAGATCGGATGCAAGCCGCGCATTCCTCCCTTGGCATCGCTCAACGGCACCGCGCCGCAAAGCACCGCGGAGCCGACCAAGCGATGGGGAATTTCCGCCGCACAGGCCATTACGTAGGGACCCCCGCCGGAAACACCGAGCTGTGCGAACTTCCCGATTTCCAAGCTGTCTGCAAACGACTCCATCAGACCCGGCCACGCCTCCAACCGCCTCTCCGGACCCATGTCCGACCGCCCGATCCCGGGCCGGTCCATTGCAATTACCCGCAGACCGCGTTCGTATCCCAAATGATGCGCCAAGCGCGCCTGCCAACGCGAGCTCGGCCAACCGTGATAATAGAAGACCGGCCTGCCCTGTGGATCCCCGTATTCGTTCCACGCCAGCAGCTTTTCGTCGGGACCGCTCCAGAACCGCGGCTTCTCGGGGTCGGGGAGTTCCTTCAGATAATCCTGGATTCGGGGTTCCATGGGCACTCCACACTCTACCCGAACTGGCAATCCTCCAAGCCGCCCGTCGCAGCAAAATCAAGATCATCCTGATCAAAGATGCCCCCGGCGTGAATCGAACACGCATTTAGAGTTTAGGAAACCCTCGTTCTATCCATTGAACTACGGGGGCTGGAGCGCCGGAGGAATAACGGGAGCCACTTCCCGGTGCAAGCGCCGAAAGATCTTCGGAACGCCTCACAGTCCGATTTTCGGAACCCCCTGCCGCTGCGACGCATACAGCCCCTTCGCCCCGCTGAAACGGTATGCGATGAAACAGGCCGCCGCGAAATAGACCGCGTTCCCGCCCCCGAACAGCTCGACGCCGAGGATCGTCGAGGCCAAGGGCGTGTTCGTCGCGCCCGCAAACACCGCGATGAATCCGATCGCCGCGAAAAGATCCACCGGCGCACCCAGAACCCAGGCGAGAGCGTTTCCCAACGCAGCCCCGATGAAAAACAGCGGCGTCACCTCGCCTCCTTTGAATCCGGAAGCCACTGTAACCACTGTGAAAACCAATTTCCACAGCCACGCGCTCGCCGGCACCTCGGTGGAAACGAACATCCGCGGAAGCGTGATAGAATCCGCATTTTCCGCCAGAATCCCCAGCCCCAGATAATCCCGGCTACCGACCAGAAAAACCAAACCGACAATGGCAATCCCGCCTGCCACCGGCCGCAGAGGCGCGAGCGGAATCCACCGCGTCATCCACGCCGACAGCCAATGAGATGCCGCGACGAAAACCGCCGCCACCCCTCCGAATGCCACCGCCGCCAACGCAGCTTTCGCCAACAGTCCCAATTCCGGAGAAAAAACCTCCGGCGACGACGTCACCTCATAAATCGTATGCTCCGCCCCCCACGCGTGGCAGGTCCAGTGCGCCGCCAAAGATGCCACAAAACACGGAATCAGCGCGTCATATTGCATCCGCCCGATCACCAGCACCTCGATCGCGAAAATGGCCCCCGCCACGGGGGTCCCGAAAACGGAGCCGAAACCCGCCGCCACGCCTGCCATCAGAAGAATCCGCACGGTCCCCGGGTCCGGACGGAAGAAACGAGCGAAAGCCGCTGCGATTCCCCCGCCCATTTGAAGCGCCGTCCCCTCCCGCCCCGCGGAGCCGCCAAAAAGGTGCGTCAACAGCGTGCCCAAAAGGATCAGCGGAGCCATCCGCGCCGGCACTCCCGCGCCCGGTTGATGGATCTCGTCCAACAACAAATTCTGCCCGCCGGCTACCGATCGCCCAAGCGTATGGTAGAGAAAGCCGATCCCCAAGCCGCCCAGCGGCAGCAGATACAACAGCCACGGGTGGGAAAACCGCACCCGCGTCACCTCATCCAGACTCCACAGGAAAAGCGCCGACGCAGAACCGACGACGATCGCCATCGGAATGAGGATCGCCATCCGCAGGGACGCCGTAATGAATGGTCGGAGAAAACCCATCGCGGAGGGATGGCGCGATTTCGGCCGCCGCTTGGCCAGCAGAATTCGCGCCCCGCTCCCTTCCGCCGGTGTGAACAAGCGGCCGACACTGCCGCGTAGGATACGCTCCCATGAAGCCCGTCCTCCTTTCCGTCCTCGCGTTACTCAGCCTCGCCAGTCCCGCCTTGGCACAGGAAGGTCCTAAACCGCTTCGCGCGGGCATGATCGGTCTCGACACCTCACACGTGCCGGCATTCACGAAGCTTTTCAACGATCCGAAAGCCGTTGGTGACTTCGCGGGCATCACGGTGGTGGCCGGCTATCCGGGCGGCACGGAATTGCCCGCCAGCCGCGACCGGGTGGAGAAATTCACCCACCAGATCAGGGAAATGGGCGTCGAGATTGTCGAGACCATCCCGCAACTGATGGAAAAAGTGGATGTGGTGCTGCTGGAAAGCGTCGATGGCCGCATTCATCTTGAGGAGGCCCGCCATGTCTTCGCGGCCGGCAAGCCAGTCTTCATCGACAAGCCGCTCGCCGGATCCCTCGCCGCTGCGATCGCCATCGCGGAACTGGCGAAAAAACACGGCGTCCCGTTTTTCTCCGCCTCATCCCTGCGCTTTGGCGATGGCCTCCGCAGCCTTCTCGACAACGAAGATGTCGGCGAGATCCTCGGTGCCACCACCTGGGGCCCCTGCTCCTATCAGGCCGGCACGCCGGACATGTTCTTCTACGGCATCCATGGCATCGAGTCGCTCTTCACACTCATGGGCCCGGGCTGCGAAACCGTCACCCGCACGAAAGGCCCGATTCACGACATCGTCACCGGCGTCTGGAAGGACGGCCGTGTCGGCACCTATCGAGGCATCCTAAAAGGGAAATCGGATGCAGGTGCCATCGTCTTCGGCAGCAAGGGCATCCTGCAGAATTCCGAGGCCGCCGGTTACGAGCCACTCTGCCGGGAGATCGCCCGCTTTTTCGTCACCGCCAAGCCGCCGGTTTCGCCGGAGGAAACCCTCGAAATCTTTACTTTCATGGAAGCCGCCGATGAAAGCCATCGCCAGGGTGGAAAGCCGGTCGCCCTCGCCGGAGTTTTCGCAAAAGCAAAAGCTGAAGCGGACGCCATGGTCGCGGAGACAAATCCATAACTGGTCAAACCCTCCATCCCACAAACCCAATGAAAAACCTCACCCGCCGCCGCTTCTTCGAAGACTCGCTCATGGCCGCCGCCGCGGTCTCATTGCCGATGCCGCTGTTCGCGGATACAACGTCCGCCAGCGCCAATGAGAAAATCACCGCCGCCATCATCGGCTGCGGCATCCGCGGCAAACAATTCGCCGACTCACTTGCAAAACTCGCCGGCTGCGACATCGCCTATGTCTGCGATCCCGATCTTGACCGTGCCGATGAAGTCGCCGCTCTCCTTGTCGATGCCGGTCGCCCCATGCCAAAGAAGGTGCAAGACATGCGAAACTTATTAGAAGACAAGTCACTTGATGTCGTTTTCATCGCCACGCCCAATCACTGGCACGCCCTCGCCGCGATATGGGCGATGCAGGCAGGCAAAGACGTGTATGTCGAAAAGCCCGTCAGCCAAAATGTCCATGAAGGCCGCCGCATCGTTCAGGCCGCCCGCAAGCTCAACCGCATCTGCCAGACAGGAACCCAGAATCGATCCCGCGGGCCCCTCGCAGCAGCGGCGAAATACATGGAAGAGGGGAAGCTCGGCGAGGTGAAACTTGCGCGCAGCATCATTTACCAAGGCCGCGGTTCCATCGGCGGTCCGACCGAATGCGAAATCCCACCGCGCTGCGATTACAACCTCTGGGCAGGCCCCGCGCCGATGACCAAACTCACGCGACCGAAATTTCACTACGATTGGCATTGGGTTTGGGAAACCGGAAATGGCGAGATCGGCAACAACAACGTCCACTCGCTCGATATCTGCCGCTGGGGACTCGGCGTCACCGGCCTCGGCCGCAGCGTCATCAGCTACGGCGGCCGGCTCGGATACAAGGATGTCGCGGAAACCCCCAACACGCAGGTTGCCATCTTCGACTTCGGCGACAAAACCATCGTTTCCGAAACCCGCGGCCTCAAGAGCGCGCCGTTTCACCCCACCATCAAGTCCATGTGGTTCTTCTATGGCACCGAGGGCATCATCGCGGATACCAATCTATATGATCCGGACGGCAAACTCATCCGCGCTTTCGAAGGCGAATCCGAAAACCACTTCGCCAACTTCCTCCACGCCGTTCGCAGTCGCAAGCAGTCCGACCTCACCGCCGATATTCTCGAAGGCCACCAATCCAGCGCCCTCTGCCATATTGCCAATATTTCCTATCGCCTCGGCCAAACCGCCGCACCCGATGAGATCCAGTCGC
Source organism: Verrucomicrobiales bacterium (assembly GCA_038256845.1). Lineage (GTDB taxonomy): Bacteria > Verrucomicrobiota > Verrucomicrobiia > Verrucomicrobiales > Akkermansiaceae > Luteolibacter. Next base: position 6,096 of record JBBSJY010000237.1, read on the forward strand.
AACTCGGCGAAATCAACTCCCACGGCGACGCGCAGGAAACCTTCGACCGCACCCGCCATCACCTCACCGAGGTCGGCGTCGATCTGGAGGAATCCCCGCTCACCCTCGGCCAGCACCTCCGCATTGATGGCGACAAAGAACAATTCGTTGACAATTCCGCGGCCGAAGCGCTGCTTACGCGCGAATATCGCAACCCCTTCGTGGTGCCCGATGAGAGCCAGATATAACATGATCCGTTTCCCGCTCATTTCACTGTTGTTCGTCGCCACCAGCATCTCCGCATCGGCCGAAAGCCCGCATCTGGCGGATGTGGAAGGATTCGAGAAAATCGTCCGCCCTTTCATCGGGAAACACTGCGTGGAATGCCATGGCCCCGATGAGCAAAAGGGAAAGCTCCGCCTCGACACCCTGCCCAACGATTTCAGCGACCCTTTCACCGCGGAGAAATGGGGAGAGGTGGTCAACACGGTGAACAGCCACGAGATGCCGCCTGAGGAGGAACCCCAGCCGCATTCCGAAGCCGCGGGCGAGTTTGCCGATTGGCTTGCTGCCGAACTCGGCCGCGCCGAACTCGCGAAACGCGGTTCCCGCGTCGTCCTTCGCCGCATGAACCGCTCGGAATACAACCACACCATCCGCGACCTCGTCGGCGTCGATTTCCAACCCGCCGAAGGCTTTCCCGAGGATCCCGCAGCCGGCGGCTTCGACAACATCGGCGAAGCGCTCAACCTCTCGCCGCTTCAAATCGAACTCTACTACGACGCCGCCCGCAAGATTCTCGACCGCGCCCTCGTCGAAGCGCCCGAACCCCCGCCCGTCCTCAAATGGCGCTTCGATCCCGAGGAAGACAAACCCGGCGGCGACCGCACCCGCGTCGAGCGCGACAAGCAACGCATCATCGTCAACAAGGGCATCAATGACATTGAGGGCGATCACATCGTCATGCGCCACGACGCGTGGAACCGGAACCTCAATATCCGCGACTTCCGCCTCCCCCATGAAGGCGA
>JBBSJY010000238.1:0-7006 GCA_038256845.1 Verrucomicrobiales bacterium
GATCAGTGATCAGTGATCAGTGGGAAGAGGATGGGTCGGAGGTCGGAGGTCGGAGGTCGGAGAGAGTGCCAAGTGCCAAGTGCCAAGTGCCAAGTGATCAGTGATCAGTGATCAGTGGGAAGAGGAAGATTCGGAGGTCGGGGGGCTGCGGGCGTTTTGGAAGTCGGGGGTCTTGCGGGAAGGTGCGGCGCTTGAGGGCTGGAAGTTGGAGATGTGGATGGGAAGGAGATCGATTGATGAATGAGGATTGTTGATTGTTGATTGGGAAGAGGGTGACGACTCGGGAGTTTGGAAAGGTGGGTGGTGCGGGGCGGGAGATCGGTGGGAGCGCGTTTCGGTGGTGGGGGCCCCGTCTTCGCTGCGCTACGCCGTGGCAGGTTGAGGCTGCGGGTGAAGGATGTGGACGGTGGGGCGGGGGAATGATTCGCGGCGACCGGTGATCGCCGCTACTTGGCCGGGGCGGCTGGAAACCGCCTCTGTTTCTCCTTTTTCTGATTCGTGACGACCCATTGGCGGGGCATGGACGATCTAACAGTCCTTGGCGCGCGGTGGCGGGCCGGGTTGCCAAACCGGTCGGAGGCGACCTTGTCTTCTGGGCATGCGGACGCCTCCCGGAGGTTCAAGACCAAGGGGGGCGGAGAACTTGGCGCCTTCTATTTCTGCGCGGCCTGTTTTTTCGCCAGATAGCGCTTGCGGGAGCTTTCCCGGGCGAGGTCGGCCTCGCGGGCCCTCGCCTTAAGGCCGTTGACCGGTTCCGTTTCGCTCACCATCCCCTGCGCGTAAAAGTGGAGCAGTTCGATCATGCGCTTGGTCGGCCGCGTACCGGTCCGGAGCTGCAGGAGCATGGCGAAGCAGCCGCAGCGCTCCTTGAATTGCTCCAGCTCGGATGCCTCGCACAAGCCGCGCAGCGAACCGCAGGTGGGGACGTAAAGCCCTAACAGCATGAACCCGAGGTGGTCATGGATCGAGAAGGTGCGGTTGCCATGACTCCAGGTGGCGGGCAGGGCCGTCGCGGGAAAAGCGGCCTCAAACAAGGCTCCGGCCCTATCGATGGGATTGAAATCGACGTCACAAGGTTCTTCCCCCTGCGACGCTGCCGGGACGGGGGGCGATGACGGGGGCGGGCGATTCGGCACACGGCCACTCACAACATTCCCGGAAAAAGTACAAGTGACGGTTCCGTCACATTCTCTTCCTGCGGAGGCTCAACGATTCAAAAAGGAGGAACAGAGGCGGTTGCAAACCGCCGCCACGGTCACTCCGGCAGGACGGCTTCTAAGAACGCCCATTCGTCGGCGGCCTTGTCGATGACCTTGCTGAGGGCGGTGCCGGCGCCGTGGCCGGCGCTGGTCTCGATGCGGATGAGGGCGGGCGGGCAATCGGGCGTGACGCAGGCCTGGAGGCGGGCGGCGAATTTGAAACTGTGGGCGGGGACGACCCGGTCGTCGTGGTCGGCGGTGGTGACGAGGGTGGCGGGGTAGTTTTTTCCGGGCTCGAGGCGATGATAGGGCGAGTAGGCGTGGAGGGCCTTGAATTCCTCGGGATTTTCGGCGGAGCCGTAGTCCTTTTCCCACGCCCAGCCGATGGTGAACTTGTGGAAGCGGAGCATGTCCATCACGCCGACGCCGGGCAGCGCGGCGCCGAACAGCTCCGGCCGCTGGGTCATGGCGGCGCCGACCAGCAGGCCGCCATTGCTGCCGCCCTGGATGGCGAGCTTTTCCGGCGACGTGTAACCTTCCTCAATCAGCCACTCGGCGGATGCGATGAAGTCGTCGAAGACGTTCTGCTTCCGCGTCCGGGTGCCGGCAAGGTGCCACTCGCTGCCGTATTCGCCGCCGCCGCGGAGATTCGCGAGGGCGAAAACGCCGCCGCGCTCGAGCCATACGGCGCGGGTGACCGAGAAGCCGGGCGTCAGGCTGATGTTGAATCCGCCGTAGCCGTAAAGCAGCGTGCGGTGGCTTTTTTCGAGATCGAGCCCCTTCTTGTGGACGATGAACAGCGGCACCCGCGTGCCGTCCTTGCTTTTTACGAAGACCTGCTTGGTTTCGTAAGCGGCGCTATCGAAATCAACCTCCGGACGCCGCCAGACCTCGCTTTTTCCGGTCGCCAGATCGAGCCGGTAGATCGCGCCCGGTTCGGTGAAGCTGGTGAAACTGAAGAACGTCTCGGTATCCTCGCGCCAGCCGCCGAAACCGCCGACAGACCCGATCCCCGGCAACTCAAGCGTCCGGATCAGCTTGCCTTGGTAATCGAAGCACTTCACCGCGCTTTTCGCGTCCTGCAGGTAGTCGCAGATGAGCTGGCCGCCCACCGCCGAGACGCCGTCGAGCTGGTCCTTTGACTGTGGGATCAGCTCGCGCCACTCGTCGCGGTGCGGGCTGTTGACGTCGATCGCGATCACCCGGTAGCGCGGTGCTTCCAGATCGGTGCGGAAGAAAAACACGGGCCCGTCGTTTCCCACAAATCCATAGCGCGCGTCCGCCTTGTCGAGCAGCTCGATCACCTTGCCGTCCTCCGCTTCGAGGTCCTTGTAGAAGACGCGGTTCTTCGGATCGGTGCCTTCGGAAATATTGATGATGAGATAGCGGCCGTCCTCCGTGACCCCGCCGCCGATGCCCCAGCGCGGCTGGTCCTTCCGCTCGTAAACCAGCACGTCCTCGGACTGCGGCGTGCCCAGCTTGTGGAAGAACATTTTTTGAAACTCGTTGGTCTGCGTCAGCGCCGCGCCGTCCGGCGGGGCGTCGTAGCGGCTGTAGAAAAACCCGCTGCCATCCTTCATCCAGGAAAGGCCGCTGAATTTCACCCACTCGATCAGGTCCGGCAGATCCTCGCCCGTTTCCACGTCGCGCACGCGGATCTCCTGCCAATCGCTGCCACTTTTCGAGATCGCGTAGGCGAGGAATTTCCCGTCCTCGCTCGGCCGGTGGCGGGCGAGGGAGACGGTGCCGTCCTCGGAGAGCGTGTTCGGATCGAGCAAAACCTTGCCTTCGTCGCCGGGGTTGTTGGCGACTTTCAGCACGGGCTGGTTCTGGAGGCCGGAATTGTAGGAGAAAAACCAGCGCTCGCCGTAGCGGTCCGGCTGGCCGATCCGCTCGAAATTCCACAGCTCTTCCAGCCGCTCGCGGATCCCGGCGCGCTGCGGGATTTTCTCGAGAAACCCCTGCGTCACCTCGTTCTGCGCCTTCACCCATGCCTTCGTTTCCTCGGAGTTGTCGTCCTCCAGCCAGCGGTAGGGATCGGAAACGCTGGTGCCGTGGTAGTCATCGATGACTTCGCGGATCTCGGTTTCCGGATAGGAAAGGGCGGCGGCGGGCAGGGTGGGGGACAAGGCGGAGAGCATGGTGATCGGAACCAGGGCGGAAATTTTCATGGCGGTGACGTGGCTTCCCTACTCCAGCGGCACCGGCGGCGCGATCTTTTCCTCGGGGCGGCGTCGGTTTTCAACCGCCATGCCATCAGCGACCCATCATGGGATGATTTGAGAGCAGGGCTACCCGGAATTCACGGCATCGCAAAAGGCCGCCTCCTCGCCGATCTCGGCGGCCGTCGAGTCGTTGCTCCTCGCGGTTTGATATGTCATTTCTAACAATCGCCTCGCTATTCCTTGATCCGCAGAACGTAGGACGCTCCGGTCACGGAGCCTTCGTCATCGACCCGGATCACGAATCCTTTGTTATCTTTGAAGAATTTTCCGGTGATAAACCGCCATTCACCGTCCGCTGAAACGGTGCGGCTTTCTTTGTCATCGAAGAACCGGGAGGACATCAGACCGCGCAGGGCCGCTTCCAGCCGAGGAGCGGTTTCCTCGGTAAGTCGGAATTCCGGACCGATCAATTCTTTCAAATACGGCAACTCCTCGTCGGTCGTCGGAGTGAAGATATGGACCAGCCCCGACTCGGATTGATAGATCGTCTGATCGATCGGGAATTTCGCTTTTACGGACTCCGGGATGAGGGTGACTTTGATGCGATAGACGGGGAACCGGAACACCCCTTTGAAGGCCGTATCCCCAACAGCCTCGACGTCCGCGGAGATTCCCTCGAGGAAAAGTTTCCGAACTTTCTCCGACTCATCCGCCAGAGCGGAAAGGGGGATCACAAGGGAAGCGGCGAAAATCAGAGCGGTGGAATGTTTCATGGGGATGCGGGAATCGAAGGGTCAGGATGGCCGACCCTCGGGTTTTGGGAAGGGCAAAGGGTTTTTCCGGAGGACGCGGCACGGCAGGCATGGCGGTTGAAAACCGCCGCCACGGGAGTTTGCCGGGATCGTGCGGATGGGGCGCCCGCTTTGCTCTTGGAAAACGGCCGAACGACGCTGATGGTCCTGACCCATGTCCGATCTCGTCCGCGTCGAACCCATCGCCCTCCTGCCGACCCAGGCCGGCTGTGCCGTATTTCTTGGAGATGGGACCAAGGCGATCGTCTTTTACATCGATCCCTCGGTGGGGGCCTCGATCAATGCCTCGCTCAGCGGTCAGCAGCCGCCGCGGCCGCTGACGCACGACCTCTTCATCCTGGCGATGGAGGCGTTTGGGGCGAAAGTTTCGAGGGCCATCATCATCCGGATGGATCACGAAATTTATTACGCGCGGCTCATCCTCGAAGCCGAGAATGAGATCATGGAGCGGAAAATCGTCGAGCTGGACGCAAGGCCGTCCGACTGTCTCGCGCTCGCGGTCCGGTGCGGTGCCCCGGTTTACGTGGTCAAGGAGCTGTGGGACACCTTGGAGGACATGTCAGCCGTGCTGCAGGAAATGCGCGACAGCGCGGGCGGTGAAGGCGGGCTGGAGCTCTGACGCCGTTGCGGCACTCCTTGAAATCATCCCTTGCGAGTCGGTTCTTCAGTCTTAAAATTGCGGACCATGTCTCCCACCGTCGCCCCCGCCCTTCCGGAATATTTTCATGAGGACATCCTGCTGCATCCCGAGAAGCGGCGGTTTCCCGAATTCGATCTCGTCCGTTTGCTCGGCACCGTGTTCGAGCCCACCCAAGGTTGCCGCGTCTGCATCCTCATCGATTTCGACGAGCCGGCCGAGCTCATCAAGGACCACGCCTACCTCCACCAGCCGGGTTTTCCCGTTCAGAAAAACGCCCACAAGCACTTCTATCAGGCTCTGAAAGACGGGGCCCTGGATGCGCTGGGGATGACCGGCGGCGAGATGTTCGCCTTCCGCTGCACGCGCGGCTCGAATCTCGACCTGGCCGATGACGTCTGGGACACCGCGGGAAACCAACTGTCGCTCGACCGCGACCTCTACCCGTCCTACGACCTCATTCTCTGCATCTCCACCTTCTCCGCCACCGCCCCGCTGACCGCGAAGTGCAAGGAGTTCGGCTTCCGCGGCGCGACGCTGCACGGCCTCAACGACGTGATCCTCAATTCCGGTCTCGCCGTGGATTATCACGAGGTTTCCGGCGACGCCGAACGCCTCCGCGTCGCCCTCACCCGCGCGGATTCGATCGAGATTGATTTCACGCTGGAAGATGGCCGTGTGCTGACCGCATGGCTCGGGCTGGATGGCCAGGAGGCGCAGAAATCCCACGGACTCTGTCTTGGTGAAAAGCCGGACATCGCGAATCTCCCGGCTGGCGAAGTCTATTTCGTCCCGGTCGATGCGAAGGGGCAGTTTCCCATGAAATACGAGGACGGCACCCTCGGCGTGCTGGATGTGGAAGACCGCTGCATCGTCCGCTCCACGCTTATTGAAGGAAATCCGGAAACCATCGCCGCCCACAATGCGCGCCTCGCCGATGACCCGATGACCGGCACGCTCGGCGAGCTCGGCTTTGGCACCCAGATTCTGCCCGTTTCCTTCGCCGACATCCAGGACGAGAAAGTCCTCGGCACCTGCCACCTCGCCACCGGCCGCGACGACCATCTCGGCGGCGACATCCTGCCCTCGATGTTCAAAAAACACGAGAACTCGACCCACGACGACATTCTCTTCGCGCCGCACAAGACACCCAATTTCAACATCTCCCAAGTGCGAATGAAACGCGGCGACCAGCGGGAGGTGCTCATTGAAAACTTCCATCCCGCCCGCTACCTGATGGACGCCCTCGCCGCCGGGCGGTGACACCCGGGGAGGGCCGCCGTGCCGCCCCGGTGGCCGTCGCTCCCAGTCACTTTCGAGAGGGGGCGGGGAGTCTATGCCGGCGCTGAAATCGGCGCACCCACCACACACCGCCTCACCATCTCATGCCAGCCCCGGTGTATGGCAAAGGAGTCGTTTTCCGGTGCAGTCAAGCATGCGCCTGTCGGTTTCCCGCAGCACCTCCGGGAAGCCCATATCTTCGGGGAGCGCCGGCGTCCCGCCGGCCCTGTCCGGCATCTTGCCGGACATTCTTCCATCCGCCTCGCCCGCGACCGTCCCCTGTTTCTCCAGCACCCCTCCCGTGTCTTCCCACAACCTCTCCATCCCTCCTCCAGCCCCACTTCCGCAAACGTCTTCCACGCCTCCCGCCGCCGATCCTCCCGCCGCGCCAGATTCACGCAAATCATGTAGGGAATGACCTCTTGCAATCTCATCTTCCTTTGTCTTTTCCAACTCTCGACCTTCGACCTTCGACCTTCGACCTTCGTCCTTCGTCCTTCGACCTTCGTCTCTGGCACGCCTTTCAGGGTGCAAATCCAAGAGATAAGCCAACCCGGGGTGGTCGTCGCCATGGCTCCTCGACCCCGGGCTACAGGCTGTCATTCTTTCAGGATAAAGATTTCCGGCGTTTCATTGCGCCAATTCCTAAAAGCATTGAGCTTTGGCAGGATGTTTGGGATTCGAACCTGATGCACACGAAGTATTCGAATTATACGTCGGACGGGCGGCAGAAGAATTGGGTGGGGGCGGTGGCGGGGTTGTTGGGGGAAGTCGTGGGGACGACAGAATCCAGAGACCAGAATCAAGAATCAAGAAAGAGGGGGGAGGAAGATGTCGGCGGGACGCCGGCGCTCCTTGAGAAGAAGAGGGCGGCGAAGCTGGGGTTGTTGTTTCTGACGCGGGGGGATGTGA
>JBBSJY010000239.1:0-6834 GCA_038256845.1 Verrucomicrobiales bacterium
ATCCCCCATTTCCTCATGAACGAAGAAACCGAATGCAATGACAAACACTCGAAGCTGAGCAGGACTCGGGTGGCAAAGGTGATCCGTCCGCGCACGGAATCAGAAGTGATCACGGCGATCCGCGAGGCGGCGGCGGATGAGTTGCCGGTTTCTATCTGCGGCGCGCGGCATGCGATGGGTGGCCAACAGTTCGGCGAAGGCACGCTGCTGCTCGACCTCTCCGGACTTGTGGAGCTGTATTCCATCGATGAGGAACGCGGTCTCGTGGAAGTGGGGCGGGGATGATGTGGCCGCAACTCATCGAAGCGCTGATCGCCCGACAGGAAGGTAGGGAAGCGGTCTGGAGTATCCGCCAGAAGCAGACGGGGGCCGACGATCTCACTCTCGGCGGCTACTCGCCGCGAACATCCACGGGCGCGGACTGCAGATCGCCCCCATCATCGGGGACGTCGAGGCTTTCACGCTGATCAATGGCGTTGGACGAAGGATCCGCTGCAGCCGCAGTGAGAACGAGAAGTTGTTCCGCTTGGCGATAGGTGGCTACGGCTGCTTTGGGGTCATCACCTCCGTGTTGCTGCGACTCACGCCCCGCAGGAAGCTTGAGCGGCTGGTCGAAATCATGGAAGTTGAGCGGGTGGTGCCCGCCTTGGAGCGGTTCGCCGGGGAGGGCTGCCTCTACGGTGACTTCCAGTTCTCGATCGACGAGTGCTCGCCCGATTTTCTCAAGCTCGGCATCCTCTCCTGCTACCGCCCGGTCGACCCTCGCGGGAAATCTTAGACGCACGCAAGCGTCTTGGCACGGACGACTGGAAGCGGCTGATTCGCCTTGCGCATGAAGATCGCAGCGAAGTTTTCAAAGCGTATTCAGATTTCTACCTCGGAACGCAAGGTAGTCTCTATTGGTCGGACACCCATCAGCTCAGCGTCTATCTGGAGGATTACCACACGGAACTCGACTGCGAACTCGGAGCAAAAATCCCGGCCAGTGAAATGATCAGTGAATTGTATGTTCCGCGCGGCCGATTGGTTGCCTTCATGGCTGCTGCGCCGGATCTGCTCAGGAACGGACCTGTGCCGGTCATCTACGGCACGATGCGGCTGATCGGGAGAGACGGGGAAAGCTATCTCGCTTGGGCGAAGGAAGACTACGCCTGCATCATATTCAACCTCCATACCGAGCATGACGAGGTGAGGATCGCCCGTTCGGCGGATGCGTTCCGAGCGCTGATCGATCTCGCGCTTTCGTTCTGCGGTTCCTATTACCTCACTTATCATCGGTGGGCGAGAAAGAATCAGGTGGAGCGGGCTTATCCGCAGTTTCTTGATTTCCTTGCGGAAAAGGAGAGTTTTGATCCGGGCCTGCGTTTCCAGAGCGAGTGGTGGAGACACTACGATAGGCTTTTCCGATCATGACGATCCACGAACCAGCAACGCTTCTGACCGACTACCTACTGGCTGTTCTGGGAGGTTGGCTCGCGTGGCGGCTGTGGCACCATCCTTCGATACGTATCCCCGCCGTCCGCTGGTGGTTTTGCGCGCTGGTGGCCTTGGCGCTGTCCGCATTTGTCGGAGGCAGTTACCACGGTTTCGCTCCCAACCTTCCGCTCCTTGCAGGCGAGATTTGGTGGCGGCTTGTCCTCTGGCTCATCTGCCTGATCGGCTTCACCATGGGCTCCGCCCTCGTTTGTGAAATGGCACCGGAAGCCGCGCAACCGGCCTGGAAACGGCTCCTGATCGTGAAATTTCTCTTGGCCTCGGCCTTGGTCATGATTTTTCCCGAGTTCTCCGTGGCCATCGCCGACTACGGCTCCGCTATGTTTGCCTGGGCTGTTGCGGCAATGCTCGTCCACCGCCCGTGGCGCTGGCCGATCCTCACCGCCGTCGTCCTCTCCGGAATTGCGGCATGGATTCAGCAAAGTGGAATTCCATGGTCGGTATACCTCAACCACAACGACGTGTATCACCTGATCCAAGCTCTGGCACTGGTTGGGTTTTACCAAGCGGCGCGGCGGATGCGTGCTTAGCTCCCTATATGTCTGGGGTCCTTTCGGATTGCTCAGCGCCGCCCTGTTAACTGACTGCTAGGAATTTGCTTTTGGCGGGAGGGCCTTGAAGCCGCCTTTGGACCGGAGCGGAGGGGGGAGAAAGGGGGTTGTCGCTCCCTCCCCGCCATCCACGAGGAAGAGGACCACCACCCCGTTCGCTACCACCCCTTCGCGGATTGATCTTTCCTCTCCGGGAAAAACCCTTTGACCCCTCCCCGGATGTTCTGTAAAAATCCCATATCATGAACAAACCTCTCTCCATCCTCCTGCTCTCCCTCGCCGCCGGACACGCCTCCGCCGCCATCCTCCTCAACGACTTCACCACGTTCACGGAAAACTTCAACGGCTTCCGCGGCACCGCCGAGACCGTTCCGACGAATTTCACCGCCTTCCACCAGGACGCGACCCCGTTTCACGGCATCCTCACCAGCGGCTCAAGCACCTACAACGCAGAGACCGGTTTCTACGCCCTCAACGACAACGACAGCCTCTCCGATTACACCTTCGGTGCGCGCACCAACGCCACCAATGGCTTCGGCACGCTCACCTTCCAGGTCACCAACATCACCGGAGCCACCATCTCCGGTATCTCATTCACCTACGATTTCAAACAGTTCACCGGCTCGGGGGGACAAAGCAATCTCAACTTCCGCGGCAGCACCGACGGAACCACCTTCAGCACCGCGAACCTCAGCGGAGACACCACCACCGGTGTCACCACGGGAGTGGCTGCCAACACGGTCTTCGCCGATCCAATCGTTTCCGCCAAGACGGCGAGCTGGTCCAGCCCCATCGCCAACGGCGATACCGTCAGCCTCCGCTTCGAGTGGGAGCCGGTCACCGGTGGAGTCCGCCCGCACTTCGGCGTGGACAATCTCACCGTCACCGCGATCCCCGAGCCCTCCGCCGCGTTGCTTTCCGCACTCGGACTGGTGGCTCTCGCCGCCCGCCGCCGCCGTTGAAATATAAGTAGAAGGGGTTTCCCAACCCCTTTGCGGAGGACGGGGAAATTTCTCCTTTTTGGATCGTGGAGCTTCTCCGGGAGAAGAATGCGACAAAACCGTCACCTGTACTTTTTCCGGGAATGTTGTGAGTGGCCCTGTGCCGAATCGCCCGCCCCCGTCATCGCCCCCCGTCCCGACCGCGTCGCAGGGAGAGGAGCCCTGTGACGTCGATTTCAACCTCATCGACAGGGCCAGGGCCTTTTCGAGCCCGCTTTCCCGGCCGCGGCCCTGCCCGCCACCTGGAGTCATGGCAACCGCACCTTCTCGATCCATGATCACCTCGGCTTCATGCTGTTAGGGCTTTACGTCCCCACCTGCGGTTCGCTTTCACGTGAGCTTCGATCCCATCGCCATGTGTCCGCTTGCCTGTGCCGCGACCTCCGCGGCGGTGGATGGAAACGCACCTGGCGGAAGATCCGGGTTGAAAGTCCGCCGGGCGGGAGCCGGAACGGCCCGGCGCCGAGGTGGGCGACAGGAACTATGGCAGCAACCACACCACGCTGAGCCAGCTGACCGACGAGGGTGTGAATTTCGTGGTCCGCATCAAAGAGGCGGCCCACCTGGAGATCCTCGGGGAACTGCCTCCGGGCGAGGAGGAAAAGGCCGCCGGCATCCGGCGCCATGCGTGGGTGCGCCTGGGCGGCGGCAGGAAAAACCGCCGCCATCATCGCGTCAGGATCATCTGGCTAGAGCGCCCCGACAAAGTCATCCTGCTGGCCACCAACCTTGCCTGTGAAGATGCGGGAGCGGCATTTTGTCTGGGAACTTGAATTGTGAATTGTGAATTGGGAACTTGAATTGAAGGTCCAATTTCTTGCCGGGCGGCGGCGGGGTGTCTAGCGTGCGGAGAAACCACTATGCTTCCCCATCATTTCGCAGGTCTCTTCGTTGCTTTGGTCACAGTGGCGGTTTGTTTTTGGGCAGGGCTCCGCTTGCGTCAGCCGGAGCGGCAGTTTTTGGGTTCGTTTTCGCTGCTGGTGCTGCTTTCGGCCTGGGGGCTGGCTTTCGCGGTATCGATCTTCTTCGTTGGCGATGGGGCGGAGCCGCCGCCGTTGGTTCCGATGCTCGCGGGGCTCATCGTGATCGGAGGCACGCTTTTATCTGTGGTCCTGGCGATCGTGGGACTCTCGTTGTGGCGCGGCCGCGCACCGCAGATCTCGCGTGGCAAAAGGTCGGCGATTTTCAGCATCGTTGCCAACGCGCTCTTGCTTTCAGTGGTGATGGTTTCCGCCATGCTCGCGGCGGGCGGCCCCGGCAGCGGCCGGAAGGCGCGGGCGGGCGGTTCCTCCGGGACCGGTGCCGAGCGGATCGAGCTCGCCGACCAAAATTTCTCCGTCGCTCCGGGCACACCCTGGTTCCAGCTGCCCAACCCGGAGAATGTCAACCCCGAGGCCTGTCTGGTGATGCGGATCGCCCGCCCGGAAATGTGGGCCATGGCCATCGTGGAGGAGGTCGGCGATATGAAGGTGGAGGCCTATGAGGACCTGACCCGGTCGAACTATCTGGCGATGGGCGCGCCCATCGGGCCGGAGCCCGCGGAGAAGGTGGAAATCGGTGGCGTCACTTTCCGCCGGATGACCACCACGGGCTCCGTCATGAAAATTGGGAAAAAGATACCGATCACGTATGAGAGCTGGGTCTCGGTTCATGAAGCGCGGGCCTATCAGTTCACCTTTTGGAGTCCTCCCAACAAGGAGAAACTGGAGGAGAAGGCGAGGTCGTTCATGGCGGGATTCCGCAGCTTGGGGAAACCGCTGGTGACCTCGCTTCAGGATTTTGATGCTCCGGGCTGGGGCGTCTCGGCATCGCTCGCCAGCCTCGGCTGGTCCGATTGGGAGGGCGGCGAGGTTGACGCTCCGCATGCCTGCTTCCGGGCCACGCGGGCTTTTTGCGCGCTGCAGGTGATTCCCCTGCGGTGGGACAACGAGGTGCTGGATCCGGAAGCGGCCAAAGCGGCGCTTCTGGGCTTGATGGACTTCGAGTATCCTTTGGGCGTCGAAGGCCAAAAGGGATGGAGCGATCCCGACTCCGAAGTTTCCGGCCACGAGTACTCCGCGCGCCGGACGGTCGATGGAACCGAGACCTACTATCATCTCCGGGTCGCGGCGGAGGGGCGGCTTTCTTGGCTGGTGGCTGCTTGGACGGTGGGCGATCCGCAGGCCCACGCCGGGGCCTTGAAAGAGGCGATGGATGCCATCAAGCTCAGCCCCGGCGAGGGGGATTCTCCCGAAAACGGCCCGCGCACCGCCGCTCTGGCCTTCAACAACGCCGGCCTGCACCACTACACGGCCGCGCGCTATGACAAGGCCGCCGGCTTTTTCCGCCAAGCTTCGGAGAAGGACAAGACCGACCCGATTTTCATCGGAAACCTGGTCGACAGCTTGGACGAGATGGACCGGGACGAGGAGGCTCTCTCGCTTCTGGCGGAGCTCCCGGAAAATCTGGCGGAAAGCGACTCCCTACGGTTGAAACAGGCCCTCCTCCTCGTTTCCGGCGGAAAGCCGCTGGAGGCGGATGCCTTGTTCCGCAAGCTGCACACGGCCGGCTCGCTTGATGAGAATGGAGCCTACGCGTGGGTCCGCAGCCTGCTGGGAGCGGAGGAGAACGCCGCCGCGCTCGAGGCCGCACGGACTTATGCCACCGCCAAGCCGGGAACCAAAACCCGCGGCTGGCTGGCCGAGGCGATGGAGTCGAATGACGACGCAAATGGCGCGCTGGCCTTGCTCGGTGAACTGGTGGAGGAAAACCCCCATCAGCACGAACTTCGGTTGGATCTGGCGGAAATGTCGAACCGCGCCGATCGCCCGGCTGAGGCGGAAGCGTTGGCAGCGGCACTAATCGAGGAGGGGCGGGACGGGCTTCGGGCGCGCCTCGCCCTAGGCTACAGCTATATGAACCGCCGCTGGTACCGGCAGGCCAAGGAGGCCTTCGAGGAGGCCCTCAAGTTCTCGCCGCAGGACGAGAGCACCAAGGAGTTGATCGCCGACGCCTCCGCGCTGCTGGGGCAGGGCGAGAACTCGGGGATCAAAGAGCGGATCGAGCCGGTAGCCATTCCGGCGTCCTTGGAGGCCTGGCTCGCGGAGATTGCCCCGGAGGAGCCCACCGGCAATCATCACGCGCGCTACTTGAGGTATCTGACCGGGTGGCACTTTGTCGCCGGAGAAGCGTTCCGCCAGACCTCCCGACTTGAAATCGAGATTCTCGACGCGGCCGGCGTCACCAAGTTCAGCTCCCTGCAATTTACGTTCGATCCGACCTTCGAGCGGATCCATGTGAACCGGCTGGAAGTTTTCGACGGCGATGGAAAGCAGGTCGCCGCGGGAAACGTGGATGATTTTTATGTCCTCGATACGCCCGGAAACGCGGCGGACGATGGCAAGACGCTGCATCTCCCGGTTCCCGGGCTGGCGGCGGGGCATCGGATCGATGCGGAGGTGACGCGGGAGTATCTCCAAGCACCTGACGAGATTCCCTTCGAGCGGATGATGTTCGGGGCCGGGATCCCAATCGTGGCCGAGGCATTTTTTATCACCGGCGAGCCCTCCGCGGTCAGGGCGCGGCTGCGGCTGGACGAAAGCGTCGAGAAAGTTTCCGCGGAGGGGGTCCGGGCTTGGCTGGTGAAGCGATCGGTGTGGAAAACTCTCAACTTTTCAGGAGCCAGAGTTCGCGCAGGCGGGCCAGGGATTCGCTCCAGGGAGTTCGTTGATACATCCGGCCCCTGACCCATCGAATGAATCGCTGGGTTCTCTGGGTGGCTCGTGTGATGGCTGAATTGATGAAGTTCC
>JBBSJY010000240.1:0-6826 GCA_038256845.1 Verrucomicrobiales bacterium
GAAAAGGTCGCCGTCAAAGTTGATGGCAACACGGTCAACGTCGAGGGCCCGAAAGGGAAACTCGAATTCTCCGTCCCTTCCGGAATTTCACTCAAGAGCGAAGATGGAAACGTCATCGTCTCCCGCGCAACCGAGCACCGCGAACACCGCGCCCTTCACGGCACCGTTCGCAGTATCGTCAACAACATGATCACAGGCGTCTCCGAAGGATTCTCCAAGGATCTTGAAATCCACGGCGTCGGTCTCCGTGCAGCCGTCAAGGGATCGGATCTCGATCTCTCCCTCGGACGCTCCCACCCGCTCCTCCACCCCATCCCATCCGGCCTTACCGTCACGGTGAACGAAAACACCAAGATCAAGGTCGAGGGAATCGACAAACAACTCGTCGGCCAGTTCGCTGCCGAAGTCCGCGCTTTCTACAAACCGGAGCCTTACAAGGGCAAGGGTGTCCGATACGTCGGCGAGAAGGTCCGCCGCAAGGAAGGCAAGAGCGTCGGTAAATAACCATACAACATCTCCGTTACATGAGCACTATCCAACGCAAAACCATCCGCCAGCGGATTCACAAACGCATCCGCCGCAAGGTGTCCGGCACTCCACAACGCCCGCGTCTCGCCGTCTATTTTTCCAACCAGCACGTCTATGTGCAGTTGATCGACGATACCGCAGGCCGCACGATCGCATCCGCATCGAGCATGGACAAGGCATTCGAAGGCCACGCGTCCAACATCGCTACCGCCCAGAAGGTCGGCAAGCTGGTTGCGGAACGCGCCCAGGAAGCAAAAGTTACCGACGCGGTCTTTGACCGTGGAGGCCACCTCTACCACGGCAAGGTCAAGGCTCTTGCCGATGCAGCCCGCGAAGCCGGACTTAAATTCTAATTCTCCCTATCACATGGCAAATACTCCAGAACACGAAAGCGTCGCAGCGACAGTCCCAGCGGCAGACGATATCCCAAAACCGGCAAGCGCACCGAACGTCTCGCCTGCAGCTCCAGCAGCGACCGATGCCCCCCAACAGCAACAGCGCGGTGGTTACCAAGGTGGCGGCGGCGGTGGCAACCGTGGCGGCTTCGGCGGCGGTGGTGGTGGTGGTGGTGGACGCGGACGCGGCGGTCCACGCCGCGAAGAACGCGCTGCCCCTACCGATGCCGATGGCAACGAGCTTTCCGAAAAAGTGGTCTTCATCAACCGCTGTGCGAAGGTTGTCAAAGGCGGACGCCGTTTCAGTTTCTCCGCCCTCGTGGTGTGCGGAAACAAGATGGGCAAAGTCGGCGTCGGATTCGGCAAGGCCAACGAAGTCGCCGATTGCATCCGCAAGGCCAGCGAGGCTGCACGTAAAGTCCTTGTCCCGATGAACATCGTTGACGGAACCATCCCCCACGAAATCTACGCGGAATTCGGCGGCGGCAAGGTTCTTCTCAAGCCTGCATCTCCCGGAACTGGAATCATCGCCGGTGGCGGTGTCCGTGCCGTCTGCGAGGCTGTGGGTATCCGTGACGTCCTGGCGAAGTCCATGGGCTCTTCCAACCACGCAAACGTCGTCAAGGCGACCCTCAAAGCACTCTCCTCCGTCCGCACCCGCGACCAGATCCTTGGATCCCGCGGCAAGCAGAAGAAAGAAAAGGCCATTTGAAATTCGATATTTGATATTAGGGATTAACCCAATATCCAATCCCTAATCACCTTATAACCATTTACTACCATGGAACTCCACAATCTCAAGCATAACCCCGGTGCCAAGCACCGCGTCAAGCGCCTTGGCGCGGGCGAAAGCTCCGGCCAAGGTAAAACCGCAGGCAAAGGCAACAAGGGTCAGAAAGCCCGTTCAGGAAGCGGCACCCGTGTCGGTTTCGAAGGCGGCCAGATGCCCCTTCACCGTCGTCTTCCAAAGCGCGGTTTCAACAACTTCGACTTCCGCTACACTTGGAATGTCGTAAACGTTGGCGACCTCGATAGCCGCTACAAATCCGGCGACACCGTCGATGAAGCATCCCTCCGCGCATGCGGCTTGGTAAACGGTCCTTCCGACAAGATCAAACTCCTTGGTGACGGGGAGGTGGAAAACTCCTACAAGGTTGTTTTCCACAAGGTCAGCAAAACCGCCCGTGAGAAGATCGAAAAGGCGGGTGGCAGCTTCGGCGAGCCGGCTCCAAAGACCCGGACACCTGCGAAGGCAGAAGACGCCTCCGAAGCTTGATCGCTCCGGTAGCCATCATCTGATTTGAGGAGAGGAAGCACTTGCACGCTTCCTCTCCGTGCTATTAAAACCCCGCGCCCGAAAGTCCCTTACCGGGTCGCGGGATCTGCCGGGCGAAGCCCGCTCCGATTTGAAGTTTAGAGTTTAGAGTTTGAAGTTTTCCCCACCATCATGATCTCAGCATTTGCGAACACCTGGAAAATCCCCGAACTGCGGGACAGGATCCTTTTCACCCTCGCCCTCATCGTCATCGTCCGCCTCGGCGTCCACATCACCCTGCCGGGTGTCGATGCGACGGTGATCAAGGCATGGCTCGACAGCGTTGCCAAACAGGACGCGACGGAAGCAGGCGGGATGACCGCCCTCCTCACCGTTTTCTCCGGTGGTGGCCTTACCCAGTGCGGCGTCTTCGCACTCGGCATCATGCCATACATCTCTGCATCCATCATGGTGCAGCTGATGACGGCCATCGTTCCCAAGTTTTCCCGCCTCGCCCGTGAGGACGGCGGCCGCCAGAAGATCACCCAATACACCCGCTATATCACCATCGTGATCGCACTCGTGCAGGGTTTCTTCGTCGCGAAATCCCTCACGATGCCTCAGAATATCCCCTACATGCAGGGGATCGAAAAATTCGGAACCCTTGTTCCGAACGCTGACGTCACATGGTTCGCCCTCACCGTCCTTACCATCGTGGCCGGCACAATCCTACTGATGTGGCTGGGCGACCAGATCACCGAGAAGGGGATCGGGAACGGGATTTCCATCATCATTACGGTGAACATCATCTCCGCCCTCCCCGGCGCGCTCATCCAGGCATGGGAATACTTCACCTCCGGTGAGGCGTTCTATGCCATCATGATGGTTGTCATGGTAGCCCTCCTCCTGATCGTCATCGCCGCAACCATCGCGATCACCCAGGCGCAGCGGAGAATCGCCGTCCAATACGCCAAGCGTGTGGTCGGTCGCAAACAGTTCGGAGGCCAGACCCAGTATCTGCCGCTAAAAGTCAACTATGCAGGCGTGATGCCGATCATCTTCGCATCCGCAGTGCTTTCCCTGCCCCCGATGATGCTCGGTTGGGTATTCCCGAACAATCCCCTCGCGGTGAAGATCCAGGGTGAACTGGTCGGCGGCGGCATGTGGTATTACATCCTTGGTGGAGTGGGCATCTTCCTGTTCTCCTATTTCTGGGTGGCCATGATGTTCCAGCCTTCCCAGATCGCGGAAGACCTCAAGCGCAACGGCGGATACATTCCCGGCCAACGACCTGGCAAGCCAACCGCGGACTTCCTCGATTACACGATGACCCGCCTCACCTTCGCCGGAGCCATCTTCCTCGCGACCCTGTTCTTCCTCCCTGCCCTGATCGGAAAACTCGTCAACCTTCCGCCGGGATCGCTGGTTCTCCATTTCTTCGGTGGCACCTCGCTCCTGATCATGGTCGGCGTCGTCCTCGATGTGATGCGCCAGGTGGAAACACACCTCCTCCAGAAGCATTACGACGGTTTCCTCCGCAAAGGAAAACTCAAGGGACGCTACGACCGTCTTGGCAACCAGAGCAACGCAGCACCTCGCAATGCGATCGTGTATCTCTGGACCGTGATCGCGATCCTGATCGTGCTCGCAATCACCGCCTGGATCTACCAGCGCTAAACCGGATGGGGCGGCGCATCGTGCCGCCCTGTTCCCGATTTCCGGCTCATGCGCGTTGTCCTCCTCGGTCCCCCCGCCTCTGGCAAGGGAACCCACGGGCGGCGCCTCGCAGCCGCGCTCGGACTGGACTACCTCAGCACCGGTGCACTGCTCCGCGAGAACATGGAAGAGGGAACTCCCCTCGGCCTCGTAGCGGAACCCATCCTTGCCCGTGGCGGGTATCTTCCTGACGAGCTGATGTGTCCTGTGGTCGGAGCTTGGCTTGGGAAAAATCCGGACAGCACCGGCTGGGTGCTCGACGGCTTCCCCCGCAGTCTCCCGCAAACGGAATTCCTCGACCGGAAGCTCGCGGAAAACGGCCTCGCCCTTGATGCTGCCGTCGCCCTCGAAGTCCCATTCGAAGAACTCCTCGAACGCATCCGCAACCGCGTTGAGTGCCCGGAATGCCGCTGGTCCGGCCAGAAAAATCAGCTCTCAGCCGCTGGTGCCTGCCCGAAATGTGGCCATCCCGCCGCCGCCCGCGCCGATGATGACGAAGGGAACTTCCGCAACCGCCATGATGAGTTCACCCAACTCACCGTCCCCGTGATTGACCGCTACCGCGAGGCAGGCAAACTCCTCTCCATCCCCGCCACCGCCCCCAAAGAAGAAGTAGCCGCCGCCATCCTCAGGGAGCTGGGAGCGAGAAGCGAGAAGCGGGGAGATGAACCCAAGTCCTCCTTTGGAGTTTAGAGTTTAGAATTTAAAGTTTTATGAGAGTGCGTATCCCCATCAAGTCCCCGAAAGAAATCGACCGCATGCGCGAATCGGGAAAAATCGCGTCCGGCATCCTCCAGCAGCTTGCCGCCGCCGTCGCCCCCGGCGTCACCACCAAGGAGATCGATGACTTCGCTGCGAACCTCATGGAAAAGAAAGACTGCCGCAGCGCGTTCCTTAACTACCGCGGCTTCTCCGGCCACATCTGCATTTCCGTCAACGAAGAGGTCGTCCACGGCATCGGTGGCCCGCGCCGCATCCAGCCGGGGGACATCGTGAAAATCGACGTCGGCATCATCAAGAGCGGTTTTATCGGGGACAACGCCACCACCGTCGCCTGCGGGGAAATCCCGTTGGAAACCAAGCGCCTCCTCGCCGTCACTGAGCAGTCCCTCTACGAGGCTATCTCCAAAGCCCGCGCCGGCCGCAAGCTCGCCGATCTCTGCGGTGCAGTCGAGGAATATGCCGCGCCCTTCGGTTTCACCATTGTCCGCGAATTCGTTGGACACGGAGTCGGCAGGAAACTCCACGAGGAGCCTCAGGTGCCGAACTACCGCCCGAAAGGAAAATCCCCGACCCTGATGCCCGGCATGTGCCTCGCCATCGAGCCGATGATCAACGAGGGCGTCCCCGGAGTCCGCATCCTTGACGACGGCTGGACGGTGATCACCGAGGATCGCAGACCCTCCGCCCATTTCGAGCACACCGTCCTCATCACCCACGGCGACCCGGAAATCCTCACGGATAGACCCCGTCTCGCCCTCCCGGAAATGCTAGGCATACCGCCTCTCTGAATGGAAACGCGATTTGGAAATCGCGGTTTGATGAGAGCCGATGCAAAGCCGCGCCAGGCTATTTCTTGATGGGCGTTGCGTCCTTTCCGGCCGGGACAGTGTCCTTCTCGGAAGGGGCGGCGTTTCTGCCCGTGGGCCTGGCGTCTTTCCCGGCAGGTTCGTCGCCGGTTCCGGCGGGGACGGCGTCTTTCCCGGCGGGGACGGTGTCCTTTTCGCCGGGGGCGGCGTCCTTTCCTGTTTTACGGGCGTCCTTGCCAGCGGGAACAGTGTCTTTTTCAGAGGGGCGGGCGTTGCGGCCTGTGGGGCGTGCATCTTTTCCGGCGGGTTCGTCACCGGTTCCGGCGGGAACGGCGTCCTTCCCGGCGGGAACGGCGTCCTTGCCTGCGGGGACGGTGTCCTTTTCACCGGGGGCGGCGTCTTTGCCGGTTTTTCGGGCGTCTTTCCCGGCGGGGACGGTGTCTTTTTGGGAAGGGCGTGCGTTTTTCCCGGTGGGTCTCGCATCCTTGCCTGCGGGTTCGTCACCGGTTCCGGCGGGGACGGCGTCTTTTCCGGCAGGGACGGTGTCCTTCCCGGCGTTGGCGTCGTCCAGCTCGGACCGGGTCAGCCCTTTTTCCCGGGCTTCCTTGTCCTTAAGAGCGTCTTCCGCTTGCTTGGCTTTCTCGAACTTCGCGTCATTCCGGGCGATTTTGGCCTCGTCGGCTCTGCTGGCGGGCGTGGATTTTCCGGTATCGGTGGTTTCTTTCGCGTCGAGGGTGCCGGGAGCGATGAGGATGACGCCGGAAAGCAGGCTGAGGGCGACGGCACCGACGGATGACAGGGATAGGTCATATTCTTTCATAATAAGAAAACTACGGCGGAACGGACGCTTGTAAAGTGGGAGGTTTCCCTTTCCGACGAGGAGTTGAAAAGCCGGCCCGGGAGAGGATACTGCCACCACCAATGCGAACTTTCCACTGCGACAACTTAAGCCCCCTCCTTTCCCTTACGGAATTTGCGCCCCCTCAGTCCGCGATTGTGAAACAGCGGTAGAGGAGGCCGGTGGGTTTTCGAGAAAGTTTCTTGGAGTTTTGTAATAGCGGGAGGGGACATCCACGCGCTCCGGTGTCCCACGGCGGATCGTATTTTTGGTGCATTTCCCGCCATTCCGTGCAATCCATGCGCCCCAAGCGCCCATGTCCACCGAACTGACCAGAAATTTCTCCATCATCGCCCACATCGACCATGGAAAGACCACGCTTTCCGACCGGTTGATGGAGGCGACGAGTACGGTGACGATGCGGGAGAGCTCCGCGCAGCAGCTCGACTCGATGGATCTGGAGCGTGAGAAGGGGATCACGATCAAGTCGCATCCGGTGGCAATGACATACAAGGCGAAGGACGGAAAGACCTACAAGCTCAACCTTCTGGATACTCCGGGGCAC
>JBBSJY010000241.1:0-6825 GCA_038256845.1 Verrucomicrobiales bacterium
AGGAATCCCGAGCATCTCTTCCATCCGTGCAAATCCGTGAGATCCGTGGTTTAAACCTTCTTGAAGCTGACACTGCGGTTTATTTACCACGGATTTCACGAATGAACACGGATAGGACAGGAATCCCGAGCATCTCTTCCATCCGTGCAAATCCGTGAGATCCGTGGTGGGAAATCTCAAATTCGTGGTTCGAGCGGCTGCCCGACCAGTCCGGCGACGTCCCCCACACCCGCGCGGACATCAGCAAGGCGCGGCGTCTTTTGGGATATTGCCCGAAAACCCCGCTCGCCGGGGGCTTGGGAAAATTCGTAGGCTGGTTACGTGAACACGGTATGGCCTGAACCGCCGGATGGACGGACAATGCCGGCGATTGGCTGGCAACATGTTCCGTCGATTCTCCAGGCGGAGGGAACGGGAAAAAATGTGACAATCGCGCTTGAGACCTCGCTCACATTGCGGTCACCCGATGGATGAACATCGCGTCAATTGATACTTTATATGAAACAAATCGCCCAATACCAGGATGGCCGCCTCGAGCTGATGGAGGTTTCGCTGCCTCAGCCCCCGCCCGGAGGGATTCTCGTCAGAACAACGCACTCGGTCATCAGCCCCGGGACCGAGAAAATGAAGGTGGAGCAGGCCAAGATGAATTTGCTCCAGAAGGCCCGAGCCCGCCCGGACCAGGTCCGCAAGGTTCTCGACTCCGCCCGCACGCTTGGCTGGCGCGTGGCGATGGAGAAAGTGAAAAACCGTTTGGAAACCCCGACTCCCATGGGGTACAGCGCGGCCGGAGTCGTGGAAGCGGTGGATCCCGGCAACACCCGTTTCAGCGTGGGGGACCGGGTGGCGGTGGGTGGCGGTGAATGCGCCTTTCATGCGGAATACGTGGGCGTTCCCGAAATGCTGGCCGTCAAGATCCCGGCTGGGGTCGAGAATTGGCAGGGGGCCTACACCACCATGGCCGCCATCTCGATGCAGGCGGTCCGTCAGGCGGATGCCTCCCTGGGAGACCGGGTGCTGATCATCGGCCAAGGCCTCGTCGGCTTGCTTGCCACGGCCATCTGCAAGGCCGCCGGCATGAGGGTGATGGCCGTCGATCTTTCGTCGGAGCGCTTGCAAACCGCGCTGGCAGTCGGTGCGGAGCGCATCGTGAATCCCAGGGAAGCCTCGCTGGCCGATCAGGTTCGCGAATGGACCCAGGGTTATGGAGTCGATGCCGCGTTGGTATGCACCGCGGGAAGCAACAAACCGGTCGAGCAAGCCATCGATGCGCTCCGTGACCGCGGGACCATGGTGATCGTGGGGATCACCGATGCGACGCTCGAGTGGAAGGTGATCTATTATAAGGAAATCCAGGTCCGCTACTCGAAATCCTACGGGCCGGGGCGATATGATCCCGACTACGAATGGGGAGGAAAGGATTATCCGATCGGATACGTCAAGTGGACCGAGCAACGGAATTTCGAATCGTGTCTGGAATTGATGCGAAGCGGCGCTCTCGATCTCCGGCCGATGACAACCCGTCACGTTCCCTTTGCGGACTGCCTCGACGTTTACGAGGACCTCACCAAGCCGGGCAATGCCGACATCGGAGTGGTGCTGACCTACCCGGATTCGGCCGGCGTCGGGGAGGTTCCCTCTCCACCGGCGGCGACCGAATCCGCCGGGGAACCGGTCGTGCCTGATGGGGAAGGCCGGCTGGGTCAACCCGTTTCCACAGTGGACGTCATCGGCGCGGGAAACTTTGTCAAAACCATGCTGCTTCCTCATCTGAAGGACGGACTCGCGCTGGGCACCGTGGTCACAAACACCGCTCTGAGTGGCGCGCACACGGCGCAAAAATTCGGTTTCAGCGCCTCCGGGACCGATGCCGCGGCGGTGTTTTCCGAGAATACCCGTAACGCGGTTCTGATCGGCACCCGGCACAACCTCCACGCGCCGATGGTGCTCAAGGCATTGGCGGCAAACCGCCATGTGTTTGTGGAGAAGCCTTTGTGCCTGACTCCTGCCGAACTGGCTGAGATCGACCGCGCCGTTGAAACCAGCGAAGGCTCGGTGATGGTCGGATTCAATCGCCGGTTCGCTCCGTCCACCGTCGAGGTGAAGCGCCGGTTGGAACGCATCCCGGGGCCCAAAACCATGTTGTTTCAGGTATGTCCGGGGAAAATCGCGCCGGAGCACTGGTTTTCCAACCATGAGGAAAGCGGCGGGCGGATCCTTGGCGAAGCTTGTCATTTCCTCGACTTTTTCTGCTTCCTGGCAGGTTGCAAACCGGTGCGGGTCTTCGCACAGAACGTCTGGCCGACCGAGGGCCGCCTGGCCTTCCCGGACAGCGTCGCCGCCCAGGTGGAATTCGAAGACGGATCGTGCGGCCAACTCGTTTACACCGCGGAAGGTGACAGCTCGTTCCCTAAGGAGGTTTTCACCGTCTATGCCGTGGGGCTTGTGGCCCGATGTGAGAACTTCCAGGAATTGCACCTCCACACCGGCCGCAACAAGACCAAGCTGAAGCATGGATCGAAAGGACATGCGGAGGAAATGAGTGCCTGGATGTCTTTTCTAAAAGGCCAGTCGGCCCATCCGCTCCCGTATCAGGATGTGAGGGAGTCCATGCGCCTTACCTTCGGACTGCTCGACTCGATTCGGGAGGGCCGGCCGATCACCCTCTGATAATGGCTGCCGGTTGGGTTATTGCCCGGAAACCCGGCTGGCGAAACGCAGTCGCGGTTCGTAAACTGCTTACGCGATGACGGTATGGCAGGGGTGGAGCGCCCGTGAGACGATGGAACCAATGAAGAAGCGTCAGATCGTGTTGTCGGAGGACCACGAGATATTCGGGGACGGCAGCGGTGACGTGCGGCAGCACATGACCGGGCCCACCGAACGGATGGCGCGTGCCTGCGAGAAGCATGGCATGCCGCTGACGGTGTTTTTCGAAGTGGAGGAGTATTTGGCCTTCATCCGGGAGCGCGACAAGCTGGTGCCCGCATGGGGGTACGATCCCGCGGAGGAGATCCGCGAGCAGGCCATCGACCTGGTGCGGCGCGGGCATGACCTGCAACTCCACGTCCACCCGGAATGGGTGGACACGGTGTTTGAGAACGGCGGCTGGCGCCTGCGGCGCGACCGCGCGACCGTCGACAGCCTCTTCGAAACGGCGCGGGAGACCTCCGATTACATCCGCACCCGCAAGGCGGTGATCGACGAAATTTGGCAGGCGGCGGGAAGCCGGCGGCGAGTCACCGCCTTCCGCGCCGGAGCCTTCTGCGCCCAGCCGGGCGGCAAGCTGCTGCCGGCATTGGCGGAGAACGGGATTCTCATCGATAGCTCGCTGGTCAAGGGAATGGTGCGCGACGACGCCCGGGTGCATCTGGACTTCACGCCCGCCCCCGCGGCGCGGCGCCACTGGCAGGTCTCCCGCGATGTCGCCCTCGAGGATGCCGGCGGACCCGTCATGGAACTGCCGATCCACTCGCGGATGGGCCGGCGGATCCAACAGCTCACCCCGCGGCGCCTGATGGCGAAATTTTCCAAGGACGTGCCCAGGGAAAAGCAGCGGGAGCTGGTGGACCAGCTCGGCATCGGCCGCACGCCGGCGAGCGTGCTGCGCTTCCTCGCGCGGCCCTTTCCCATCAAGCTGGATTTCCACAACATGTCGGCCGGTCAGATGCTGCGCTGGATCCGCGGCGCGCCCGCTCCCCCGCCGGGCGATCTCGATGTGATCGTCCTCATCGGTCACAGCAAGGAGCACCGGGACGACCGGAACTTCGAGGAGTTCCTGAACGGCGTGGCGGCCGACCCCGGCCTTGAGGTGGTGTCGCTCAGCGACGTGGCGGAGCAGGCAATGAAGCGGAGGGTCCGCGAGCCGGCGGCGGTTTGAGTTTCTCACTAACAACATGAACGGATACGAAATCACCAGAAGCCAGTTGCGGGCCGGCCCCAGAACCTGGCTGGTCACCGGCGTCGCCGGATTCATCGGCTCCAACCTCTTGCTGGAACTGCTGCGGGCGGGCCAGCGGGTGGTGGGGGTGGACAACCTCCTCACCGGGCACCGCCGCAATCTGGAGGAGATCCGCGACGAGGTTTCCGATTCGCAGTGGGCGAACTTCAAATGGATCGAGGGGGATCTCACCGATCGCGAAACCTGCCGCGAGGCCTGCGCCGGGGTGGAGATCGTGCTCCACCAGGCGGCGCTCGGCTCGGTCCCGCGCTCGATCGACCATCCCGAGGTCACCGCCCACCACAATGTGACGGGATTCTTGACGCTGCTGGTGGCGGCCAAGGAAGCGGGGATCCGGCGCTTCGTCTATGCGTCGAGCAGCTCGGTCTATGGCGACGATCCGAACCTGCCCAAGATCGAGGAGCGGGTGGGGGAGTGCCTTTCGCCCTACGCGGTGTCCAAGAAGGTGGACGAGCTTTATGCGGCGGTGTTCGGCCGTTGTTACGGGATCGAATGCATCGGGCTCCGCTATTTCAACGTCTTCGGCCCCCGCCAGGATCCGGACGGCCCCTACGCGGCGGTGATCCCCAAGTGGATCGACAGCATGCTGCAAGGCAAGGACGTCGTGATCAACGGCGACGGGGAGACCAGCCGGGATTTCTGTTACATCGCGAACGTGTTGCAGGCCAATCTGCTGGCCGCCACGGTGACCGATCCCGCGGCCTTGAACACCGTTTACAATGTCGCGGCCGGCGGCCGGACTACGCTCAACGCCCTCTACGGGATGTTGCAGCGCCGCCTGCTGCCGGACTTCCCGCATCTGCAAGGCAAGTCCGCCATTCACGGGGAGTTCCGCGCGGGCGATATCCGCCACTCGAATGCGGACATTTCCAAGGCCGGACGCCTCCTGGGATATCAACCCAGCCACGGGATCGAAGCCGGGCTGGACGAGTCGCTCGGTTGGTATCTCTCCCACGCCGTCCCGGCATGAATCGGAGACGGTTTCAGAGTCGAAAGTCTGAAAGTCTCAAAGTCGAAAGTCTGAAAGTCGATGAAGGTGAGTCCTTCGGACTTCACTTCAGCATCCCATGGGCCGGGAATGCTCCCGCGCAAAGCTCTCCCCATTCCCGACCTTCAGACCTTCAGACCTTCGACTCTCCCTCTTAATCTCCGACGTTCCGACCTTCAGACCTTCAGACCTTCAGACCTTCAGACCTTCAGACCTTCGACTCTTCCTCTTCCTCTTCCATGACACCCGCCCCCCCCCGCCCGGACGCGGCCCTTTCCTCCGATCGGCTCCGCGGCGCCTGCGACCGCTTTCTCGGCTGGCTCGACCGCGCGGGCTATGCGAGTTACGACCCCTATGACATCTGGGGGACCCGCTACGGGCTGTGGTCGAGAAAGGTCTATTATGCCAAAGGCGCGCTCGGCGCTCCGCTGGTAGCGCCGCTGGTGTTGATGGATCTGCTGTGTCCCTCGCTGCGAAAGCTGTTTGTGCGGAAGGAGCGCTTCGCCACGGCCGACGCGCAGTTGCTGCTGGCGTTCCTGAACTTGTATCGGCTCACGGGCGAAAGCCGCTATCTGGACCGCGCGGCGGCGCTGGGAAATGAGATTCTCGATTATTCGATTCCCGGCTACCGCGGCCCATGCTGGGGCTACCCCTTCGATTGGCAGAACAACAAGCACGAGGTCTGGCCGAAGAACACGCCCTACATCACCTGCACCCCCTATTGCTACGAGGCCTATCTCGGTTTGCTCGATGCCACCGGTGACAGGCGCTATCTCGACCTCGCCGCCGGCATCGCCGAGTTCGTCCATGGTGATCTGAAGGACATTCCGACCGGCCCGGACTCCGCGGCGGGAAGCTATTCCCCCTACGACCAACGGCAGGTGGTGAACGCCACCGCCTACCGCGCCTACGTGCTGGAGGACGCGGGCAGGCGCTTCGACCGCCGGGACTATCTGGAGACGGCGCGCCGCAACCTCAATTTCGTGCTCGATTCCCAGCGCGAAGACGGTTCCTGGTATTATGCGATGGGGGAGGAAAAGAGCTTCATTGATCATTTCCACACCTGCTTCAACCTGAAGAATCTGTTCAAGCTGAACCGCCTGCTGAACTGCGGGCGGGTCGAGGAGTCGATCCGGCGCGGCTTCGACTATTACAAGAAGCATCTGATCGACGAAGCCGGCGATCCGAAATCCTTCGCGATGGCACCCCGGCTGCAGGTGGCGACGCTGGAAATGTATAACTTCGCCGAAGGCATCACGATGGGCGCGCTGCTGGCGGACGCGATTCCGGAGGCAGGCGCATTGGCCGACCGTCTCGCCGCCAGGCTGGTCGGCGGGCACCAGCTCCCCGCCGGGCATTTCGTGACCCGGGTGTTCCGCGGCGGGATCCGCCACCGCCTCCCGTTCCTGCGCTGGCCCCAGGCCCAGTTGTTCTACGCCCTC
The DNA here is from genome assembly GCA_038256845.1 of Verrucomicrobiales bacterium. Taxonomy (GTDB): domain Bacteria; phylum Verrucomicrobiota; class Verrucomicrobiia; order Verrucomicrobiales; family Akkermansiaceae; genus Luteolibacter. The sequence goes on from JBBSJY010000241.1 coordinate 6,392, forward strand.
ACCAGCCTCCAGGTCGCCAGAAATTCCAAAGCGGCCCCGGCGACCGCCGCAAGCGGCCGTCGCGACTTCACCCGCCCCGCCCAATTCGCCGCCGCCGCTCACGAAAGTCTGAAAGTCTGAGAGTCTCAAAGTCTCAAAGTCAAAAGTCCTGCAGACAGAAACCAGAAACCAGAAGTCAGAATTCAGAAACCGCTCAAACTCTTCCATTGCGACCCTCTGCGACCTCTACGCCTCCGCGGGAAACCTCTTCCTCTTCCCGCCCTCCGACCTTCGACTTTCGACTTTCGACTCTCCCTCCACCACTGATCACTCGGCACTGATCACTCGGCACTCTCTCTTCCCGCCTTCCGCCCTCGGAATTCCGACCTTCCGACCTTCCGACCTTCCGACCTTCCGACCTTCCGACCTTCGACTCTCCCTCTTCCCGATTTCCG
>JBBSJY010000242.1:0-6800 GCA_038256845.1 Verrucomicrobiales bacterium
AGACGAGGTGAAATTTGAGGAAGTCGGCCGCGACCTCATCGCCGGACTCACGCGCATCCGCTACCGCTATCTGGAAATGGAGGAAACGTGGAGCGAGGCCTTCATGGTCTGGCACCTCCTCGGGCACCTCCTCGGCGCGGCGAACAAGGTCTCCCTGCTCTTGCACGGCGACGGTCATGACACCGTCGATGTAGTCCACGCCACCGCCTACGGCTGGATCGAGCGCTGGCTACCGGTGAAAACTCCCGACGCGAAGCCGGCTGCCGGGGCTGTGAAGTAACCATTCCAACCGCGCCCAGCATCATCCATTTCATCCGATAACCCCACCCCAAAAGCCTCATGAAAAACTCTCTTTCCGCCCCGCTCGCCGCCGTGCTCTGCCTGTTCACCGGCTCCATCGCCCGGGCCGCCGAGTCCTACGACCTCGTCATCTACGGCGGCACCTCGGGTGCCGTCACCGCCGCCATCCAGGCCCAGCGCATGGGCAAGACCGCCATCATCGTCAGCCCCGACAAACACCTCGGCGGCCTCTCATCCGGCGGCCTCGGCTTCACCGACACCGGCGACAAATCCGTCATCGGCGGCCTCGCCCGCGAGTTCTACCAACGCATCTGGCAGCACTACGACCGCGACGACGCGTGGCGCTGGCAGAAAAAATCCGAATACGGCAACCAGGGCCAGGGCACACCCGCCATCGACGGTGCCAGCCGCACCATGTGGATCTTCGAGCCCTCCGCCGCCGAAAAGGTTTTTGAAGACCTCGTCCGTGAAAATAAAATCAACGTCGTCCGCGACGAATGGCTCGATCGCGCCGCTGGCGTGAAGAAATCCGGTGCCCGCATCACCGCGATCACCACCCTCAGCGGCAAGACCTATGCCGGGAAAATGTTCCTCGACGCCACCTACGAGGGCGACCTCATGGCAGCCGCCGGCGTCTCCTACCATGTCGGCCGTGAATCCCGCGCCCAATACGACGAGAAACTCAACGGCGTGCAGACCGGCGTCCTCCACCACCGCCACCACTTCGGCGTCCTCAAGGAAAAGATCAGCCCCTACGTCGTGCCCGGCGACCCCAGTAGCGGCGTCCTCGCCCGCATCAGCGCCGAGCCCCCCGGCGAATTCGGCGCCGCCGATAAAAAAATCCAGGCCTACTGCTTCCGCATGTGCCTCACAGACGTCCCCGAAAACCGCGTCCCCTTCGCCAAACCCGCCGGCTATGACCCTGCCCAATACGAACTCCTCCTCCGTATCTACGCCGCGGGCTGGACCGAGACCTTCAACAAGTTCGATCCCATCCCCAATCACAAGACCGACACCAACAACCACGGCCCCTTCAGCACCGACAACATCGGCCGCAACTACGACTACCCCGAGGCTTCGTACGCCCGCCGCCGCGAGATCATCCGCGAGCACGAGATCTATCAAAAAGGCTGGTTCTACTTCATCGCCAACGACCCGCGCGTCCCCGCCGAGGTCCGCGAGAAAATGTCCCGCTGGGGCCTCCCCAAAGACGAGTTCACGGACAACGGCCACTGGCCGCACCAGCTCTACGTCCGCGAAGCCCGCCGCATGATCGGCGCCTACGTCATGACCGAGAACGAACTCGTCAAGCGCCGCCCCACGCCCGACTCCGTCGGCATGGGCTCCTACGCGATGGATTCCCACAACGTCCAGCGCTACATCACCCCCGGAGGCTACGTCCAAAACGAGGGCGACATCGGTGCCTCGACCAACGGCCCCTACGCCATCGCCTATGGTTCGCTCGTCCCGAAGAAGGCCGAGTGCGAAAACCTCCTCGTGCCCGTCTGCGTCTCGAGCTCCCACATCGCCTACGGCAGCATCCGCATGGAGCCCGTCTTCATGATCCTCGGCCAATCCGCCGCCACCGCCGCCGTCATGGCCATCGATTCAGAAATCGCCGTGCAAGACGTCCCCTACGATGCGCTGAAAGCCCGCCTCCTCGCCGACGGCCAGGTGCTGGACACCGCCGGCAAAGCCACCAAGACCCAATGAGCCGAAGCACCGATGCCCGCGGTCGGCATCTTGCCCGTCGGCGCGCTGGGCGTGAGCTTTTTCTATCACCTCACCCGTGAGCTGCGGCAGCTCGATGGCCGCGTGCGTTTCCTCGAACGGCGCGGTTCGGAGCGCGGCCGGGCCTTGCGCGAACACGGCTCCCTGCTCATCGCGGATGACCACGCGACCCGATCGATTTCCACCGCGGAAATCTGCCAGCCAGACCTTCGCACCAGTGCGCAAGCTGGCTGGTTGCCGGAGATCGTTCTCGTCTGCACCCAGCCGGATCAACTCCTGCCCGTGATCACGGATTACGTCGGGCTGTTTGAAGACCTTCACGCCGTACACGGACTCGACGAGGCAATCGCGCGGCTGCCGCTGCTCGTGCTGTGCAGCAATGGCATTTACCACGAGCGCGTCCGGCGTTTCCTCGTCGAGTCGGTGGAAGACTCGATGCTCTACGGCCGCCTGCCCGATCTCTGGAGTGATGCAATGGGCCGCGTCGTCGTCAAGCTTCTGCGCGGCGTCACCATCCAGACCGGGCATCGCGAGCAATCCGGCGCCGAGGCCATCTATCGGCCCGGGCCGGCCGCCCGGACCACGCTCGCCGGCGGCGACCCGGCGCACCGCCGCCGTTGCGCGAGCACGCTGCAAAGCTTGGGGGCACGCTTCGAATCCGCCGACACCGCGCCGCCCGTCCGCGTCGAATTCGACAAGGCGCTGATCAATCTCTGGGGCAATCTCCTCGGCCAGCTCAAGGCCATTGATGAGCAGGGAAATTTCCGCCCGCTCACCGTGCGCGAGATTCACCCGCAGCCCGAGAGTCCCGAGACACGGGAACTCGCCCACCACCTCATCGCCGTCGGGCGCGCGGTGCGGGCCTATCGCGAGGACGAGGATTTCGAGACGATCTACCACTCCGCCATGACCGCCGCGCGTGGGCCGCTCGACCACGTTCCCTCCAGCCTGCGCCTGATCGAATCCCAGCTCCGCCACGGCACCCTGCGCCCGCAACTCGCCGCAACGGAAGCCTGGCTGCTAGATCCCCTCCTCCGCTTCGCCCGCGGCGCCGGTCTCGACGACACGGTGAACTACTTCACCACACTCCGCGAACGCATCGAGCATCGGCTCGCGGCGGCCGCAAGCCGCTTATCCGCGAGATCGCGCACTATTGTCCCTGCCAGAAGTGCCTAGCGGATTTGCGCGGTTCCGTCAAAGTATGCCTGATACTTGGGCCAGCTCCAGACAGCGATCCCGCGTCCCACCTTCAGGCCGACATCGTTGTCAATCGGGATGTGATAGCCGCCCATGGCGCGGGAGAGAGCGGCCATCTCGGCAGTCGATGAAAAGGTCGGTAGATCCAATATAATCTCGTCGCCATGGTTGTTCTCCGTCATCGCGCAATGGGAACGCACTTCCATGAAGCCCAGCTCGTCGCCGCCGGTAAAGAGTTCGAGAATTTTCGCGCAGGCACCGCTGACAGTCGCATGGCCGCTGGTGTATCCCGGGAAGGGTGGAGTGATGAACGACGCGGGCGAGTAGGGATGCCATTCGCTGCCGTCCATCTCCTTCGTACCACCATCCGGGCCGGCCCAGCCGATGATTTTCTTCCCGCCGTAGTAGTGTCGGATGAGCGTCCATGGGCGTGAGGAATCGTAGTAGCGCTTCGTTTCCCAGCAGGAAATGAAAGCGTCCATCGCGATGTTCGTGATGGTGAAGAAGAGTTTCACGTCACGGTCGAGATCGTTCCTGTCGCGGCGAGAAACGTCTTGGGCGAATTTCAGCCAATGGCCGCTCTGGGCTGTCGAGCGTGGGCCGTCCCGCATGAATTCGACGACGGCTTTCTGTTCGTTGGTGAGGCTATTGTTGTATTTCAGAACCGCATCGGTCTCGTCTTTGAGTTTCCCGTCGTCCGTGGTTGTCATCGGCGGAGGACCCGGGCGAAACTGATCGGAGCGTTCGAGGGCGAATGGTTTTACACGGTACCAGTGTGGAGTGAGAAATCCGGGAGTGACCTTTTTCCCGTCAGGCAAGATGAACTCGATGGGCTGCCAGCGATCCGGATCAATGATCCTGTCGGGAGGATTGACAGGGCGGTAGTGGGTGTAGTCCGAGTAAGGGGTGCCGTCGCCACCGATCTCATCGCCTGCCTGGTTCGAGCCATCGTGGCGGCGGTATTCGATGACTGCGTTGGCGGCGGCGAGGCCGATTCCTGCGGGAGTTGTGAGGTCCTCGGAGCGGATGGACGGGTCGTAGCCCAGCTCCTTCATCACACCGTCGAGATATTCCTTTTCCTCGGGAAAGACGTAGAGCGTGGCGTGATAGGAAGCGTAGCTGATGGCCTTCTCCTTATTGGCAAGGGTGTGCTCCTCCTTGGGGCGACGGAGTTCTCCGCCGAGGCGGGTGCCGACGGCATTCTCATCATAAGCGGCCCAGGCATCGTAGGCGGCGGTGGCCCAGATCGCCATGGTGCGGGAAATGATGGTAGGGCGTGGAGCGCTCCGCTCGATGTCGTGGACGGTGGCCTCCTGAGTGATGTCCGCCCATCGGTATGCGATGCTCGTTTTGAGCTCCGGGTCATCCACGCCGTGGAGGAGAACATTTCTAACGACTGTCGTCTGGCCGTGAGAAAACGGAGCAAGTAGGCAAAGGGCGGCAGCGAGCGGGACCAATTTGGAGAGAAACTTCGTTTTCATGCCAGGTTTCCAAACCAATTACTGTTTGAGGAAACACGGGGCAAGAAAATCCTCGTCGCAGCAACCCTTTCCGAAATTACTGCTTCCGATGCGGGGGTGGACACGGCGGAGTCGGAGACCCTGTGCATGTGTCGAAGCGTCTGGGTCAGTCCACTCACCTACACATTTTCTCCAGTTCATTGACTCGTATTTGAAGTTTCCGATCTCTTTCACGTTGCCGTCCTAGTGGCTTGCGGAGCCAGGATGGTCCATATCCAGTCGCGAGACAATCCAATTGAAGCCCACGCGCCCGAACATCCCGTGCGCCGCGACAGATGTGGACGGGAGAGACTCCCGTCCCTGCCCTGAACGGATTCTCAGTTATGTCCTTCTTCTATCGCCATGGCATAAGCGGCGCGGATCCAATCGATGCGGGTGGCGGGGACATCGGGCTGCGGGAGCGGAGTGATATCCTGCCAGCGTTGGCGGAGTTCCCGGGTGAGCGGGAGATCGAGATCGGCGCTGTGGCCGGGGTGGGCGCGCGTGTATTGGCCGACAATTGGCTCGGGCTTCGGTTGACCGGCGGGGGCAAGGCCGTGGAAGCCTCCACGGGTGCCGAACCATTGGATAGCAGCGAAATCCGGATGATCCGGTGAAACATCGCTCACGTAAATGGTCGAGCTGCCGTCGGCGTGGAGGAGTGATTGGAGTTTTCCTACCTCAATATCCTGCACGGGAGTGTTTTCCTTGATCGCAAGGTGAGCCGCCCAGCCCGCCGCCTGGCCGAGGCTTGACCAGATCGGCTCCAATCTCAGCGCCCCGAAACCAAAGTGGCTTGCGGAGCAGGCAACCGGGACGAGGAGGTTCGCGGTTTTCTGCGGAATGATGACTCCGGCCGCGATCTGATAGGGCGGGACGGGTTTGTAAAATTCGCCGGAATGGGTGCCCCCGTAACGGCTGCCCTCGCGACCGGTGCCGTGGCAGTTGTGGACATAGTCGCCGATGGCGATGGCATCACGATGGAGGACGCCGCGGGCGTCGTCCGGAAGCTGCGCCGTATCATTTCCGGTGAAGACATGCTGGCCGACCATCCGCCGCGCCTCGCGGATGTAGAGCTGCGGGGGGAGCCCGCCGGTTTCGGTGAATTCGTCGCGGCACCAGCCCCAGGAACGTGCATCCTCGCGCACGGCCGCGGGGACGGCGTCATCGTGCTGGAGAAAGTGAAGGAGGCCGACATTGTAGTAAACGTGGGCCTGTATGATCTGCTGGCGCTGCTCGTGGGAGGCCTCGGGATAGGCGTCGTTGATATCGGGCATCGAGAGCCGGACCGGAGCATGCGGAGTGTCGTTGACATCGGTTTTCCCGTTCGGGAGGAGCGGAAGATGGGCGCGATAGATCCCGTCGCGCCCGGCGTCGAAAACCTTTTTCAGCTTCCCGCTTTCGAAGTGCTGGAGGACGCCTACAAAATCCTCGCGATCATAGCCTTCGAGGGCCTCCGCCATGAGCTTGTTTTCCTCCACCTGGGTCATGATGAAGCGGAAATTATAGCCCTGCACCTGCCCGTCCGCCCGGCCCTCGCGGTCGCCGGCCATCGGCTCGCCATACTGGGCGCGGGACTCGCGACCAACATGGTAGCTCTCGCCGGCCGCAGCCATCAGATCGCCTTCGTAACTGCCATCAATGAACACTTTGGCACGGTGGGTGGTGGTTTCGCCGCTCGTGGAAACGGTGGTGACGGAGAGCAATCGGTGCCGCCCCGCCTCGAAGGGGCCGGTCTCCGCAGCAACGAGCCGCTCGCCGGTGACGACCTTGATTTTCGGTCGGGCGGAGATCATTTTCCCGAGAACGCGGAGATTCACCGAGGGCTCGGCGAGCATGCCGCGGAAGCAATCCCGAACCTGTTGCGAATCGGCTCCGTAGCGCCCGGTGTAATCCTCAACAACCTCTCCCGCGAAGTCGTGGTAAAACCCGCTGATCGCCTCGAAGGAGCGGAAATCGGAGTAGGACAAGCCGCTGGTGAGCAGCCCGCCGATGCGATCCGTCGGCTCGATGAGCAGGACCTCCTGTCCGCCCTTCGCCGCGCTAACCGCCGCCGCGATGCCACCCGGAGTG